>CAZJMY010000977.1:0-3428 GCA_964546845.1 uncultured Myxococcales bacterium
TCCGCCATCGTCTCGGTCTCGAACACGCTACGACATTAACGCGCGGACGCGGGCGACGTCTGCGGCAATTTGTGCGACCAGCGCGTCCACTGACGCAAACCGCTGTTCGTCCCGCAGCCACTCGACCAGCTCCAGCCGCAGCCGCCGGCCGTAAAGATCTCCCGCAAAGTCCAGCAGGTGCGCCTCCACGGTCACCGGCGCGCCGTCCGTCTCGAAGGTGGGATTGCGTCCGATGCTCACGGCGGCCACGAACGAAGGACCGACGGTGTGGTCCTCGCAGACCCGCGCGCGCGCCGCGTAAATCCCCAGGCGGGGCGCCAGCTCGGTCTCCGGGGCCAGGTTGGCGGTGGGAAAGCCCAGCGTGCGGCCGCGGGCGGCGCCGCGCACGACGACGCCTTCCACCTCGAAGGGCCGCCCGAGCAGCGCGGCGGCGCCCCGCATCTCACCCGCCGCGACCAGCGCCCGGATCCGGGTCGAAGAGCAGGGCGCGCCGTCGACCGTCACCGCGGGAATCACCGTCACGGTGACGCCCAGCGCGGCGCCCCATTCGCGCAGGCGCTCGACGTTGCCGCGGCGCCCGCGCCCGAACGTGAAGTCGTAGCCGACCACCACGTCGGCCGCGCCGATGTCGCGGACCAGCACGTCGACCACGAAGCTCTGCGCCTCGACCGCCGCGAAGGCCGGCGTGAACGGCTGGACCACCGCGACCTCGGCCCCGGACTCCGCCAGCAACGCCAGCCGCCGATCGAGCGGCATGATGAGCGGCGGAGCCTTGGCCGGCGCCAGCACGCGGGCCGGATGGGGCGTGAACGTCAGCGCCACGGCCGTGCCCGGCGCCCGCGCACGCGCCCGGGCTTCCGCGATCAGCGCCTGATGGCCCAGGTGAACGCCGTCGAAGTTGCCGATCGCGACGGCCGTGCGCGGCGCGCCGGTCGGCCGCGCGTCCGCGAAGTCCGCAGCCCCGCGGAAGATCTTCAAGGGCGCTCTCCCGCTGGCTTTTCCCCGGCGTCAGCGGTCCCCTCTTGGGGCACCAGCATGTCGTTGACGAGCTCGACCAGCGCGTCCAGCTCGAACGGTTTTTCCAGGATTCGGCCGTGCGCGACCCCCAGCGTCGCGCGGCGATTGCGCGGCACGCCCGTCATCAGCGCGACCGGCACGCGGGGAAAGATCTCCGCCAGCTCTTGCGACAGCAGCGCTGGATCGCTGGATCCCGCCACCATGAGGTCGCTCAGCACGGCGCCCGGCGCAGGGGCTCCGTCTCGCCAGGCGCGCGCCGCGTTGACGTCGCGGACCAGGACGGGCGTGTGGCCCGCCTCGCGCAGGACCTGCGCGACGAGCCCCGCGATGCGCGCGTCGTCCTCGATCACCAAGATGACGGCGCTCGATCTTCGTTCATCCATCGCGGTCGCGTTCGGTTCCGATTGACTTATCCCTCACCGACAGAAAGAATAGCGGCCCGAGTTGAAGACGACATTCTTCTCGGCGTCAAGCAGCAGCGCGTGGACGGAGCTGGGCTGGGCCCAGCGGAGTCCATCGCGGGAAGGTCCGGAAACCCTCCAAGGGTTTCCGCGGTCGATCGTCAGCCGTCCACTCTCACAGGAGGCCCCGCGATGACCGCTCCCTCTCGTAACGGCCGGCCGTCCGGCAAGCAAACGAAGTTCATTTTCGTCACCGGCGGCGTGGTGTCGTCCCTGGGCAAGGGACTCGCCTCGGCGTCCATCGGCACGTTGCTGGAGACGCGCGGACTCAAGCTGACGCTTCAGAAGCTGGATCCGTACCTGAACGTCGATCCGGGGACGATGAACCCCATGCAGCACGGGGAGGTCTTCGTCACCGACGACGGCGCCGAGACCGATCTGGATCTGGGCCACTATGAGCGGTTCATCTCGCAACGGATGAACAAGCTGAACAACGCCACCAGCGGTCAGATCTACCAGACCGTCATCCAGAAAGAGCGGCGCGGCGAATACCTGGGCGGCACCGTGCAGGTGATTCCGCACGTCACCGACGAGATCAAGCTGCGCATCCTCGAGTGCGCCAAGGGACAGGACGTCCTCATCGTCGAGGTGGGCGGCACCGTCGGCGACATCGAGTCGCTGCCGTTCCTCGAGGCCATTCGCCAGCTGCGGCTGGAGGTCGGCCACCAGAACGCCGTCTCGGTCCACGTGACGCTGGTGCCGTACATCGGCGCGGCCGGCGAGATGAAGACCAAGCCCACGCAGCACTCGGTCATGAAGCTGCGCGAGATCGGCATCCAGCCCGAGATCCTGCTGTGCCGGTCCGAGCGGCCGATCGAGCCGGCGATGAAGAAGAAGATCGCGATGTTCACGAACGTCGCGCCCGACGCCGTGTTCTCGGCCGAGGACGTCTCCTGCATCTACGAAGTCCCCATCCGCTTTCACTCGGAGGGGGTCGACGACAAGCTGGCGGAGATGCTGAACATCTGGTCGCGCGCGCCCGAGCTGACCGGCTGGGAGCGGGTCGTCCATCGCCTCAAGAGCCCGCAGGCCGAGGTCGACATCGGCCTGGTCGGCAAGTACGTCGACCTGGTCGAATCGTACAAGAGCCTCAACGAGGCGCTGATCCACGGCGGCATCGGCAACGAGTGCCGCGTGCACCTGCACCACATCGACTCCGAAGAGATCGAGAAGCAGGGCGCCGAGACCTTGCTGGCCGACATGGACGGCATCCTGGTGGCGCCCGGGTTCGGCAGCCGCGGCATCCAGGGCAAGGTCGACGCCGTCCGCTACGCGCGCGAGCGCCAGGTGCCGTTCTTCGGCATCTGCCTGGGCATGCAAGTGGCGGTGATCGAGTTCGCCCGGAACGCGGCCGGCCTCAAGGGCGCGAACTCGACCGAGTTCGACCCGGCGCCGCCGTACCCGGTCGTCGACTTCCTGCCCGAGCAGCGGCACGTCACCGACAAGGGGGCCACCATGCGCCTCGGCGCGTACCCGTGCCTGTTGACGCCCGGGTCCCGCGCGGCGGCCGCCTACGGGACGTCCGAGATCAGCGAACGCCACCGCCACCGGTACGAGGTGAACAACGACTTCCGGGAGGCGCTGACCAGCCACGGGATGGTCATCTCGGGCGTTTCGCCGGACCGCCGGCTGGTCGAAATGATCGAGCTGCCCGACCATCCGTACTTCGTCGGGTGCCAGTTTCACCCCGAGTTCAAGTCGCGGCCGCAGTCGCCGCACCCGCTGTTCCAGTCGTTCATCGCGGCGGCCCTTCGCGCCCGTCTGGGCGACCGCCCGCAACGATCAGGCGAAGCCGCAGTGGCCGCCGCGCCTCAGTAAAACGACAACGATCTCGGTTGTTTGACGCTACGACGCGCTGCCGGGCGTGACTGTGCGGCAGGGTGTGTGCAATTCATGGGCCACCCTTGTATTGACGCTTGTCCGTGGCGACCTATAAGTGCTACCAATAGA
>CAZJMY010000978.1:0-9583 GCA_964546845.1 uncultured Myxococcales bacterium
GGCGCCGGTCACGCGCGACACGCTGCTGGACCCGGCCAAGAACCTCGAGCTGGGCGCGCGGTTCCTGGGGTTCCTGTGGAAGCGCTTCGACGGCGCCGCGCCGCTGGCGATCGCCGGCTACAACGCCGGTGAGGCGGCCGTGGACCGCTGGCTGGGCGAGCGCGGCGACCTCGACATGGACGAGTTCATGGAGACCATTCCGTACGACGAGACGCGCAACTACACCAAGCGCGTGCTGGCGTCTTTCTTCGCCTACTCCTGGCTGTACGGCGACAAGCCGGTGCCGGCCGTCCCGCTGCGCGCCCGCCCCGCGCCCGCGAAGGGCGACCGCCCCAAGCGCGCGGCACGCGCCGATTCGACGGCCAAGGGCTGACCGCGGACGAGCGGCGCCCGCCCCCTACTTCTTCTTCTTCCGCCGGAACAGCCCCGTCTTCTCGGGGTTGACGCGCTGGCCGCCGGCGGCCGCGAAAGCGCGCAGGTGCTGCTCTTCTTCCTCTGTGAGCGACCCCGGCACGACCATCTTGAGGTGGGCGACGACGTCGCCTTTGCCGCGCGCGCCGAGGCGCGGCAGCCCCTTGCCCTGCAGGACGACCGTCTCGCCCGGTTGCGTGCCGGCCGCCACCTCGGCCTCGACGTCGCCGTCCAGCGTGGGCACGGAGACCCGGTCGCCCAGCGCCAGCTGCGGGAAGGTGACCTCGATCTGCGTGTGCAGGTCGGCCCCGTCGCGCTCGAACCGCTCGTCGGGCTCGACGTGCAGGACGACGTAGAGGTTGCCGGGCTGGCCGCCGCGCGGGGCGGCTTCGCCCCGCCCCAGCATGCGCAGCGTCGAGCCGTCCTCGACCCCGGGCGGGATGGCGACCTGAAGCGACTCCTGCTGCTCCTCGACCCCGGCGCCGTGGCAGGTCGTGCAGGGGTCGCGGACGACCCGCCCCTCGCCCCGGCAGACGGGGCAAGTCGACGAGATCATCAGGAACCCCTGCGCGTGCATCACCTGGCCGCGCCCGCCGCAACGCTGGCAGGGCTCGGGCACGCTGCCCGGGGCCGCCCCGCTGCCGCCGCACGTCGAGCAGGCGACGTTGCGGACGATCTTGATCTCCTTGGTGACGCCGGTGGCCGCCTCTTTCAACGTCACCGACACGCGGGTCTGGACGTCGTCGCCCCGCCCCGGCCCGCGGCGGCCGCCGCCCCCGCCGCAGATGTCCCCGAAGATGTCCGAAAACGTCGAGAAGATGTCGCCGACGTCCCGGAAGCCCCCGCCGAACCCGCCGCTGGCGCCGGCGTGACCGAACCGGTCGTAGTGGGCGCGCTTCTGGGGGTCCGAGAGGACCTGGTAGGCCTCGGAGGCCTCCTTGAATCGAGCCTCGGCCTCCGGGTTTCCGGGGTTCCGGTCCGGGTGCAGCTCCATCGCCAGCTTGCGATAGACGCGCTTCAGCTCGGCCCCGTCCGCGGTCCGCGCAACGCCCAGTACCTCGTAGTAATCCCGCTTCTCCGACACGATTGTTTTCTGTTCTAGGAGACGGCCACCGACAGTGTCAATTCCGGCCGGTGGCTTGGTGCTATCTTTGCGCCGTCATGAATCATAGCCCGGGTTTCCTGGCGCTGGTTGCCGAGGCGAAGACCCGCGTCAAAGAGTGCACGATCGCGGACGTCAAAGCCCGCCTGGATCGCGGCGAGCACTTCCATTTCGTCGACGTCCGCGAGGACCACGAGTTCTCGGCCGACCACGCGCGGGGGGCCCGGCACATCGGCCGCGGCGTGCTCGAGCGGGACATCGAGGCGCTGATCCCCGACAAGGACACGCCGGTGGTCCTCTATTGCGGCGGCGGATTTCGGTCGGCCCTGGCGGCCGACAACCTGCAGAAGCTCGGCTACACGAACGTGATCTCCATGGACGGCGGCATGCGCGCCTGGCGTGAGGCGGGCTACCCGATTGAGAAGTAGCGCGGCCGCCGCGGACCGGACCCCGTCGCTCGCTCCGGGCGGCGCCGCCTCCCTGGACGTGATTCGCGACGACATCGTCGCCTGCCAGGCGTGCGCGCGGCTGCGCGACTACTGCGCCCGGATCGCGCGCGACAAGAAGGCGGCCCACCGGGACGAGACGTACTGGGGGCGCCCCGTGCCCGGCTTTGGCGACCCGGACGCGCGGCTCCTGCTGGTGGGGCTGGCCCCGGCCGCGCACGGCGCGAACCGTACCGGGCGCGTCTTCACGGGGGACGGCTCGGGCGACTTCTTGATGTCGGCGCTACATGCGGTCGGGTTCGCGAACATCCCGACGGCGCGCCGCGCCGACGACGGGCTGGCCCTGCGGGACGCGTACATCCTGTCGGCGGTGCGCTGCGCGCCGCCCGACAACAAGCCCACCCCCGACGAGATCGCCCGCTGCCGCCGCCACATGGTCGCCGAGATCAGCGCCCTGCGCCGGGTGCGGGTGGTCGTGGCGCTGGGGAGGATCGGCCACGACGCCTACCTCGCGTACGCCGCCGACGCGCTGGGCGTGCGGCCTCGCCCGCGCCCGCCGTTCGGACACGGCAGCGAGGCCCGTCTGGGCGAGGGGCTCCCGGTGCTGCTGGGCTGCTATCACCCGAGCCGGCAGAACACGAACACCGGCAAGCTGACGGCGCCCATGATGCGCGCCGTCTTTGAACGCGCGCGACGAATCCTGGAGACCCCGAATGCCTGACGACCAGTTCCCCGACGACCCCGGCAAATGGAAGGTCCTGACCCGCGAGTACGTGGCCCGCGAGCCCTGGTACACCGTGCGCGTCGACCGCGTGGAGCTGCCGAACGGGCACGTCATCCCCAAGTACTGGATCAGCGAGTACCCGCCCTGGGTCAACGTGGTCGCCCTCACGAACGACGACCAGGTCGTGCTGATCCGGCAGTACCGCCACGGCATCGAGAAGGTCGCTTGGGAGATCCCCGCCGGCACCACCGACGAGCGCGACACGAACCTGGAAGAGGCCGCCAGGCGCGAGTTACTGGAGGAGACCGGCTATGGCGGCGGGCGCTGGTCGCTGCTGACCACGCTTTCGGCGAACCCCGCCCTGCAGACCAACCTGACGTACACCTTCCTGGCCGAGGGGGTCAGCCGGCTGCGGGACGCGGCCCCCGAGGCGAACGAGGAGATGAGCGTCCGCCTGACGCCCCTGCGCGAGATCCAGCGGCTGATCGACGAGGGCGGGTTCGTCCAGGCGCTGCACGTCGCGCCGCTGCTGCTGTTGTTGCTGCGACGCCACCAGCTCAACGCGATCGGGGGACGCTGACGTGCCGATGCCCGAGGAGATCGTCGGCCTCCTGCGGTCGACGATCTCCCTGAAGTGGCCGGACGGGCACCAGACCCGCTACCGCGCGCGCGACCTGCGCCTGGCCTGCCGCTGCGCGCACTGTGTCGAGGAGACGTCGGGGCAGCCGCTGCTGGACCCGGCCAGCGTCCCCGACACGATACGGGCGCGGTCCATCGAGCTGATCGGCCAGTACGCCATCCAGATCGACTGGAGCGACGGCCACACGAGCGGCATCTACAACTTCCGCGACCTCCGCGCCAACTGCCCCTGCGACACCTGCCGCGCCGCCCGCTGACGCCGACACCGACGCCGACGCCGACGCCGACGCCGACGCCGACGCCGACGCCGACGCCGACGCCGACGCCGACGCCTTGATTGGGCTCCGCTCGTGGCGGTTGAGGGGCGACAGGGTTGGGTATCCCCTCCGTGCGCAAACAGGTCCTCGCGGTCGGGCCCGGATCTCCTCGGCACGCGCCGTAGACGCTGCGGAACTGCGCGCGGAGGGGATACCCAACCCTGCCGCTTCTCAACCCCCAGCTCGCTCCACCTTGCGCGCCTCCGCGCGGAATTCACACGCAACCGTCAATGCGTGAATCCGAAGGGGCGGCGTTCAAGGTGGAGCGCGCCTGCGCCTCACCCCGCCTGGCTCGCATCCGTCTCTCGATTGGGCTCCGACTCCGGCGGGGAGGCGGTAACAAGGCGGAGCGAAGTGACGCGTTGAGAAGACGGGGGAGTGTGTGTCCCCTCCGCGCGCAGTTCCGCAGCGTCTACGGCGCGTGCCGAGCAGATCCGGGCCCGACCGCGAGGACCTGTTTGAGCACGGAGGGGACACACACTTCCCCGTCCCCTCAACCAAAACGAGCGGAGCCCGGAGAGCTAGCCGCCGACTAACCCGGCGATGGTGCCGGTGAGGAAGGTGGCGAGGGAGCCGGCGATGATGGAGCGGATGCCCAGGCGGGCCAGGTCGGGGCGGCGTTCGGGGACCATGCCGCCCAGGCCGCCGAGGACGATCGCCAGCGACCCGAAGTTGGCGAACCCGCACAGCGCGAAGCTGGCGATACGAAGGCTCTTCACCGAGAGCAGCGCGGGATGGCTGGTCATCATCTGGTAGGCGATGAACTCGTTGAGCACCGTCTTCGTGCCCAGCAGCTCGCCCACGAAAGGCGCCTCGTGCCAGGGGACCCCCATGACGAACGCCAGCGGCGCCAGCGGCGCGCCCAGCAGCCGCCCCATCGACCAGCCGGGGTGGCCAACCAGACCGCCGAGCCACCCGACGGCGTGGTCGCACATGTTGATGAGCGCGACGAACGCGATCAGCATGCCGCCGACGTTCAGCGCCAGCTGCAAGCCCTCTCCCGCGCCGCGCGCGGCCGCGTCGACCAGATTCACGTCCAGCCGCGGGACGGCCACCTTGGCCGCGTCGGACGTCTCCGGCTGGCCGGTCTCCGGCACCATGATCTTCGCGAACATCACGGCGGCGGGCGCGCTCATGAAAGACGCTGTGATGAGATACCCGGCGTCGACGCCCATCGCGACGTACGCCAGCAGCACGCTGCCGGAGATGGTGGCCATCCCCGCGCACATCACGGCGAAGAGCTCGCTCTCGGTCATGCGCGCGACGTAGGGGCGGATGAGCAGCGGCGCCTCCGTCATCCCCAGGAAGATGTCGCCCACGGTCGACAGCGCCTCGGCCCCGGAAACGTGCATCGACTTCGACAGGCCGCGCGCCAGCAGCGCCACCAGCCGCTGCATGAGGCCCAGGTGGTACAGCACCGCCATCAGGCTGGCCACGAAGATGATGATCGGCAGCACCTTCACCGCCAGCACGAACCCGACCATCACGGGCCGCAGCCCGCCGCCCGAGACCGGCGCGTGAACGACGGTCACGGCCGGCCAGTCGCCGAACATGAAGCGGATGCCGGCGTCGGCGAAACCGACGAAGGCGTCCGCCAGGTCGTTGAGCAGGCGAAACAGGCGGGCGCCGGCGCGCGTCCGCAGCGCGAACAGCGCCAGCGCGAACTGCAGGCCGAGCCCCCACACCAGGATGCGCGGGTTGACAGCGCGCCGGCGATCGTTCGACAGCCCGAACGCGATGCCCAGCAGCACCAGGACCCCGACGACGCCCATCACTCGACCTGCAGGTTCGGGCGGTCGAAGCGCGCCCGCAGCCGGTTCACGGCCCGCAGCAGCAGCGGCCGGCGGATGAGGCGCCGTTCCAGGCGGCGCTTGCCCGGAAAGCTGATCAGCGACAGGCCGATGACGGCCGTCAGCAGCCCCTGCCCCGGCACCCCCGGGACCGCCATGATGAGCCCCAGCGCGACCAGCAGGGCCCCGCCCAGGTTCTTGGCGATGACCAGCAGCACGTGCAGGATCAGCGGGCGCCGCATCGCCGGCCGCGTGTCGCCCTCGGCGTTGAACCGATCGGCCGGCCAGCTGACCACGATGGCGACCACCACGACGAAGCTGACCACCGCGGCGCCGGCGGAGATGGCAAGCCCCCACCACAGGCCCCCGCGCTGAAGCAGCGACAGGACGGCGTGCAGCAGGCGGCGAAGGTCGCTCATCGGGCGGAGCCCACACTTTTTCACGCCGACGGGCGGATCGCCAGGGCGGAAGGCTCGACGGCGTCTGCTAGATTCGACCCATCATCCGCGTCGAAGTCGTCGAGAGCATCACCGCCGTCTCCGCCGCCGACTGGGACCGCCTGGCCGGGCCGGACGATCCGTTCCTGGAGCACGCGTTCCTGGCGACGCTCGAGGCGTCGCGCAGCGTGGGCGCGCGCGCCGGGTGTCTGCCGCGCCTGGTGCTGGCCCGCGACGGCGCCGGCCGGCTGTGCGGGGCCGTCCCGCTCTACCTGAAGACCAACAGCTACGGCGAGTTCATCTTCGACTGGTCGTGGGCCAACGCGGCGCAACGGTCGGGGCTGTCGTACTACCCCAAGCTCGTCGCCGCGATCCCGTTCACGCCGGCCACGGGGCGGCGCCTCCCGTTGCTGGACGACCCCGCCGTCGACGCAGCCGCCGTCCGGTCGGCGCTGCTGGACGGGGTCCGGGCGCTGGCCGACGAGGAAGGGGCGTCGTCGGTTCACTTTCTGTTCTGCACCGCCGAGGAGAAAGAGCTCCTGGGCGGCCACGGCTACCTGCCGCGCCTCAGCATGCAGTTCCACTGGCACAACCGCCCCGAACGGCCGTTCGAGAGCTTCGAGGACTATCTGTCGACGTTCCGGTCGCAGAACCGCAAGCAGGTCCGCAAGGAACGCCGCGTGGCGGCCGAGCATGGGCTGACGTTCCGGACGGCGACGGGCGCCGAGCTGGACGACCGGGACTGGGCGGCCCTGCGCGCGTTCTACGTCACGAACGTCGCGCGCCACGGGGGGCGCGCCTACCTGACCGAGGCGTTCTTCGACCTGGCCCGGCAGACCCTGCCCCACCGCCTGGTGGCGACGCTGGCCTACCGCGGAAACCAGCCGGTCGCGGGCACCGTCAACTTCGAGAAGGGCGCCCACCTCTACGGCCGCTACTGGGGGTGCCTGGACGACTTCCAGATGCTGCACTTCGAGCTCTGCTACTACCGGCTGATCGAGCGCGCGATCGAGAAGCGCCAGTCGCTGTTCGAGGCCGGCGCGCAGGGCGAGCACAAGCTGAAGCGCGGACTGGTCCCGGCGTTCACCCACAGCGCCCACTGGATCCGCCATCCGGGCCTGGGGGAGGCCATCGCGTCCTTCGTGGAACGCGAGGCCGAGGCCGTCGCCGCCGAGGTGCTGGCCTATGCGGAGCATTCGCCGTTCCGAACCGAGACGCCCGGCCCGTCGGAGGACTGAGCAGACGCTCCGCGCCCCCGCGCCCTCCCCCTGCCGCGATGATCGAATTCTTCTACTTCTTCATGTTCCAGGCGGTGGGCGTCAACATGGCGTTCATGCCCGCCCACCTGCGG
Organism: uncultured Myxococcales bacterium; assembly: GCA_964546845.1. Taxonomy (GTDB): domain Bacteria; phylum Myxococcota_A; class Polyangia; order Fen-1088; family Fen-1088; genus JADGRB01. Next base: position 7,218 of record CAZJMY010000978.1, read on the forward strand.
GGGCTCGGCTTCACGGGACCGCAGATCTCCGCGGCGCTGGCGGCGGCGCCGCTGATGTCGCTGGCGGTGCCGCTCGGGTGGGCGTGGCTCGCCGATCGCACGCAGCGGCACGACCGGGTGCTGCAGGCCATCGCCTGCGGCGCCTGGCTGGGCTTCACGCCCCTGCTCTTCGCGGGCGGCGACCGCGCGCGGGCGTTCGGGGTGGCCATGGCCGGGTACGTCTGCTTCGCCTTCTTCTGGGTCGGCATGGGCGGGATGGCCGACGCGCTGGCGGTGGCGCGCGTGCGGGCGGGCGCGATCTACGGCCGGCTGCGCCAGTGGGGCTCGGTCGGTTTCGTCTGTTCGTCCCTGGCGGTCGGCCTCTTGATCCAGCGGGGATACATCCGCCTGACCGACCGGCTGGTCCCCATGGCGATGTGGGCCGCCCTGGGCGGAGCCTTCGTCGCCGCGCTGCAGGTCGGGGGCACGGGCGAGCGCACCGCCCGCCCGCGCGCCGCCGACGTGCGCGCGCTGTTGCGCGAGCCGGGGTTGCGCCTGCTGCTGGTCGCGGGCGCGCTGCACTGGATGTGCATGGCGCCCTACAACATCTTCCTGGGCGTCTTCCTGCGCGACCTGGGGCTGCAGCCGCTGTCGTGGGGGCTGGCCTACTCCGTCGGCGTCACCGCCGAGATGGTGGCCCTGCTGCACTTCCACCGCCTGCACCGCCGATTCAGCCTGGACCAGCTGCTGGCGGCCGCCTTCGTCGCCAGCGCGATCCGATGGCTGGGAACCTCGATCGCGCGGGCCCCCGCCGCACTGATCCTGCTGCAGCTCTTTCACGGCATGACGTTCGGCATCTTCTGGAGCGCCGCCATCGAGCTGATCGCCGCCACCGTCCCCCCGGCCCTGCGCGCGACGGGGAACGCGCTGCTGGTCATGGCCATCAACCTGGGCGGCGCGATCGGCAACCTGGGGACTGGCGCGCTGTACGACGCGGCCGGGCCTCGGCTGTTGTTCCTGATGGCCGCCGTCGGTCAGATGCTGCCGCTGGCGGTCATCCTGCGCGGACGCCGCGGCGGCAGCGGCCTCAGCCCTCGTAAGTCCTAGCTAGCTGTTTTCGGTCACGAACGTGATCTTGTCGTCGGCGGCGTCGATCCGCACGGTGCCGCCGCCCGCCAGCTTGCCGAAGAGCAGCTCGTCGGTCAGCGGGCGCTTGACCTCGTCCTGGATGACCCGGCCCAGGGGGCGCGCGCCGTTCAACGGGTCGTACCCCTTCTTGGCCAGGTAGGCGCGGGCTGCGTCGGTCAGCTCGATCTTGACCTTCTTCTCGGCCAGCTGGGCCGACAGCTCGCCGATGAACTTGTCGACGATGCGGCTCATCACCGCCGGATCCAGCGGCGCGAAGTCCACCTTGGCGTCCAGCCGGTTGCGGAACTCGGGCGAGAACATCCGCCGGAACGCCTCGTCGGTGTCGCCGAACCGCTCCTCGCCGCCGGTGCCGAAGCCCGGCATCCGCCGCGAGAGCTCGCGCGCCCCGACGTTGCTGGTCATGATCAAGATGACGTGCCGGAAGTCGGACTTGCGGCCGTTGTTGTCGGTCAGCGAGCCGTGGTCCATGACCTGCAGCAGCAGGTTGAACAGATCCGGGTGTGCCTTCTCGATCTCGTCCAGCAGCAGCACCGCGTGCGGATTCTGGTGAATGGCGTCCGTCAGCAGGCCGCCCTGGTCGAACCCGACGTATCCGGGAGGCGCGCCGATGAGGCGCGACACCGTGTGCCGCTCCATGTACTCCGACATGTCGAAGCGAAGGAACTGCACGCCCAGCGTCTCGGCGAGCTGCTTGGCCAGCTCCGTCTTGCCGACGCCCGTCGGCCCCGCGAACAGGAAGCTGCCGATGGGCCGGTTGGGCAGCCCCAGCCCGGCGCGGTTCATCTTGATGGCCTGGGCCACCCGCTCGACCGCCTGGTCCTGGCCGTAGATCTTAGCCTTCAGCTCGCCGTCGAGGTTGGCCAGACGCTCGCGGTCGTCCGCCTCGACCCGCCGGGGCGGGATGCGGGCCATCGTCGCCAGCACCGCCTCGATGTCGCGGCTGCGCACGCGCCGCCGCGTGCCCTTGATCTTCCCCTTCTTCAGCTTGGTCGCCGCGCCGGCCTCGTCGATGAGGTCGATGGCCTTGTCGGGCAGCCGGCGGTCGTTCAGGTAGCGCGCCGACAGCTCGGCCGCCGCGCGCAGCGACTTGTTCGTGTACGAGACGCCGTGGAACTCCTCGTAGCGCTCGCGCAGGCCGTTCAGCACCTTGATGGTGTCCTCGATCGAAGGCTCGTCGACCTCGATGGCCTGGAACCGGCGGGCCAGGGCCCGGTCCTTCTCGATGTAGCTGCGATATT
>CAZJMY010000979.1:0-9680 GCA_964546845.1 uncultured Myxococcales bacterium
GCGCTCGCGCCGCCGGACGCGGTCGCGCCGCCCGACGCGGTGGTGCCGCCCGAACCGGTGATCGTCCCGCCCGAGCCCGTCGTTCCGCCGGACCCGCCGGTGTCGGAACCGGTTCCGCTGGAACCGCAACCTGCGAGCACCCAGCACGCCGCCAGACCTGAAAGTAGGACCTTGGATCTCATGTGAGCTGCTCCTTTGGCGACTTCTCTATTCCCGGCAAACTGCCGGGTGGTCTGCGCCGACCGCTGCGGAGTTGTGACGAAAATGCGGGCGCCGGCGAATTTGCGGCCGTGCGTCGCACCGACGACGCCGGCGGGGCGATTGTTCGATGAAAACGGCATGACCAAGGCACTGATGACGGCGGGTACAATTGGTCGATGAACCGGTCGGGGCCGTACATCGACGTGGTGGTCGACGAGCATGAGGAGCTCCCCGAAGGGTGCGAGCTGCGCTTTCACGCCGTCGGCCCGTCCCGCCCCATCGGGCGCATCCGCTACGAGCCGATGACGGGGCCGGACGGAGACTTCGCGGTCCACGCGGCAGGGGGCGCGCCCGCGCTGGCGACGCCCGTCGACGATTCCAGCGCCGGGACGTCGGTGCTGATCACCGGCGACGCGCGCGGCCTGCGCTTGCGCCGGCTGAACGCGCAGGGCAACCCCGACGCGGAGCCCGCGATCGCCGAGCCCTACCTGCTGCTGTCGCCCGACGCGATCCTCGAGTGACGTGGGCGTGACGCCGGCCTGACGCCGGCGGCGGCAAAAAAGTCGCCGCTCCCCTCCCGGCAACGCCAATCCCATCCTACCGGCGTCGAAAACAGCTCCCAAGCGATTTCGGAGGCGCGTACCAGCGAGGCAGGAGGACTCATGACCACGACCACCGATTTCAGCACCGTCTCCATGAACGGCGTCGAGCTCGCGTACCGCGTGCAGGGCCAGGGCGAGCCCCTGCTGTTGCTGCACGGCTTCTTCGGCTCCAGCGCCGACTGGGTGCACCTGTTCGACCTCGACGAGCTGGCGCGCCAGTACCGGCTCATCATGCCGGACGCCCGCGGGCACGGCCGGTCCACGAACCCGACCGGCGCCTTCACACACGGCCTCTGCGCGGCCGACGTCCGCGGCCTGCTCGATCACCTCGGCCTCGACCGCGTGAAGGCGGTCGGGCTCAGCCTGGGAGGCGGAACGCTCTTTCACCTCGCCACCCAGGATCCAGAGCGGATCGAAGCGATGGTCCTGGTCGGCGCGCCCAGCTATTTCCCGGCTCAGGCGCGCGCGATCATGGCGGCGGTCAGCGAGCGGGACGAGGACCATCCCGAGACCGAATGGCGCGAGCTGCGCGCCCGCCACGTCCAGGGCGACGAGCAGATCCGGGCGCTCTGGCGCATCGGGCGCGGCTTCGCCACCACCTACGACGACATGGCGTTCACGCCGCCGCTGCTGGCCACCGTCCGGGCGCGCACGCTGATCGTGACCGGCGATCGAGACGCGCTCTACCCGCTGGAGATGTTCGTCGAGCAGTACCGCGCCATCCCGGGCGCGGCGCTGATGGTCATCCCCGACGGGGGCCACCACGCCGTGTTCGGCGCGGCGCGGCCAGACTTCGTGCGCGCGGCTCTCGCCTTCTTGCGCGGCTGAAGGTAGCCTTTTTCCATGTTCACGTTCGTCACCGGCGGGCTGCGATCGGGCAAGTCGGACTACGCGCTCCGGCGCGCCTCCGAGCTGGGACCGCCGCCCTGGCTGTACGTCGCCGCCCACATCGAGGGCGATGAGGAGCTGAAAGGGCGGCTGGCCAGCCACCGCCGCGACCACGACACCACCTGGAAGCTGATCGAGGCGCCCGACAAATTGGTGACGGCGCTGGAGCCCGCCACGCTGGAGGGGAGCGGCGCGGTCGTCCTCGATCGGTTCACCGTCTGGCTGTCGAAACGCATCGAGGCGACGGACAAGAGCCGCGACAACGAGCTGCTGGCCGAGGTGGCCGGGCTGGCCGACCGCCTCTACCGGTCGCCCACTCCGGTCGTCGTCGTCACGACGGAGATCGGCCTCGGCTTCTTGCCTGCCAACGTTCCCGACCGGCGGCTCATCAACGTCGCCGGGCGCGCCAACCAGATGCTGGCCGAGCGCGCCGGCTCCGTGGTCCTGATGGTCAGCGGCGTGCCGCTGCGGCTGCGCTAGCGCCGCCCATGCCGCTCATCCGTCGGACGTTCCCGGTGGGGGCGCTGGGGTGCAATTGCACGATCCTGGCCTGCCCCGACACGCGCGAGGCGGTCGTCATCGACCCGGGCGACGACCCAGACGCGATCTTGGCGGACCTCGCACGCGACGGGCTGACGGCCGTCAAGCTGCTGCACACGCACGCGCACTTCGACCACGTGATGGGGACCGCCGACGTGGCGGCCGCCACCGGCGCGGAGGTGATCCTGCACCGCGAGGACCGCTGGCTCTACGACCGCACGATGATGCAGATCGAGGCGTTCGGCCTGCGGGCCCCGGCCGGGCACCCCTGGCACCCGCCGCCGCCCCCCACGCGCGAGCTGGCCGGCGACGAGGCGCTGCCCTTCGGGCGCCGCGAGGCGCGGGCCCTGCACACGCCCGGTCACACGCCCGGGTCGACCTGCTTCTTCGTCGAACGAGCCTCCGGGGGGGCGGCGAGCCCCGGCGCGGCAGACCGGACCGCGGAACCGCCGCTGCTGCTGGCCGGCGACACGCTGTTCGCCGGGTCGATCGGCCGGACGGATCTCTGGGGCGGCTCGCTGGACACGATCCGTCGGTCGATCCGCGAGCGGCTCTTTGCGCTCCCCGACGAGACACTGGTCATTCCTGGCCACGGCTCCCCGACGACCATCGGAGCAGAGCGCGCGTCGAACCCATTCGTCGGGACTGCTCACTTTTCATGAAATCGGCGTATGCTGTCGGCCTCTTACGGGACCGGATCGCCCCATCAGCGAGGATGTGCCCATGACCCGATTCTCTCTCGTTCTCTTCGCGGTGGCCCTGACGCTCGGCACCACGCCGGCGTACGCCAAGGCCAAGAAGAAGAGCGCGACCACGACTGCGCCTGCGGAGGACACCGAACAGCCCGGCGAAGCCAAGCCGGCCGCAGACGAAAAGCCAGCCGCCCATGCCAACGACGAAGAAAAGCCCAAGGTCATGCTCGACCTGGGGCAGGAAGCGCCCAAGACCGACAGCCTGGGACACGTCCACTTCGCCTCGCCGAACGGCGAGGGACTGGGGCGTGTCACCGTGAACGCGCCCGCCGCCCAGAAGGTGAAGGTGTTCCTGGAGGGTCGCTACTTCGGAACCGCCCCCATCACCATCTACAGCGTTCCGAAGGGTGACTACATCATCGAGGCGCTGCCCGAGAACGGTAAACAGGTGTCGAAGCCGGTCACCGTGTCCGAGGGTGAGAACACGACGGTCGACCTTTCCGGGCCCAAGGCCAATAACAGCGGCGGCGGCGACTCGATGATGACCACCAGCGCCATGACGCCGGGTCGCAAGACCCTGATGTGGGGGTTCCTGATCGGCGCCGGCGTCGGCCTGGTGGTCGGCACCACCTTCGGCATCCTCGAGCTGCAGGCCGAGAACGACTACCAGCACACGCCGTCCAACAATCAGGCCCAGCTGGACAGCATCCAGCAGAAGGGCCAGCGCGACGCCAACATCGCCGACATCGGCTGGGGCGTCGCCGGGGTCGGCCTCCTGGGCGCCGCCATCTGCGCGCTGCCGCTGCTGTTCGGGCCCAGCGAGAAGGGCGCGCCTTCCGGCGCCTCGTCCGCCATGGTCGTCGCTCCCGTCGCCGGTCACGGCATGACGGGCGGCGCGCTCATGCTCCGTTTCTAAAAGGGGCGGTCGAAGGGGCGGTTTAGCGCCCCAGCTTGGCGGTGTCGATGACGCGCACGCCGGACGGCGGGGACCAGCGAAAGTCGCTGTCCGGCAGGCGCGTGTTGGTGCGAATGTCCGCGAAGGTCAGGTCGTTGACGTTGCCCTGACCGTCGGTGATGACGCTCTCGCGCACGTCGAACGTCTTGGGGTCGACGATGAACACCAGGCTCTTCACCTGCGGCTCGGCCACCTTGGGTGACAGCGCCAGCGCGTACTCGCCGGGCGCCGCGTAGGGGCTCTTGTCGAGCAGCGTGATGTCGAACTCGTTGGCCAGCTTGCCCTTGCCGGTCAGGAACGCCAGCGCCGCCGGCAGCTGCGACGCGCTCAGCGCCTGCTTGAAGGCCTGCTGGTCGTCGGGCTCGTAGAGCCACAGCGTGTTGCCGTCGCTGACGTACGTGGCGCGCTCGGGCTTGTCGTAGTCCCAGCGCATCCGCCCCGGCTTCTTGAACATCACGGCGCCCGCCGAGCTGGTCTTGCGCCCCATGGCGGCGCTGGTCAGGGTCTGCGTGAAGCGCGCCCGGAAGTCGCTGGCGCTGTCGTAGCGGCGTTGCACCTTGTCGACGACCGCGCCCACGTCCAGGCGGCCGGCGGCGGGGGCCGGCGTCGCGCCCGCCACCGGGGCAGCCGCGAGGAGGACGCGAGACAGAACGGCGAGAAGCGCGGGGGCGGGCATGTGGTGATCCTAGCCCATGCGCCCCCCGCGGTCAGACCCCGGCGGACAGATACTCGCCGGGGGGCGCCAGGACGTCGCGCGGCTTGGCCCCGTTGGTGGGCCCGACGATGCCATCGCGCTCCATCTGCTCCACCATCCGGGCGGCGCGGTTGTAGCCGATCTGCAGGCGCCGCTGGATGTACGAGACCGACGCCTGGCGCGTGTCGCACACGATGGCCACCGCCTGGTCGTACAGCTCGTCGTGGAAGTTGTCGGCCGGCGCCCCGCCCTCCTCCGCGTCCTCTTCGCGCGGCTTGAGGATGTCCATGTCGTAGACGGGCTTCGCCTGCTGCTTGAGGAAGTCGACGACGCGGTGGACCTCCTCGTCCGACAGGAACGCGCCGTGGATGCGGCGCAGCTTGGTGCCGCGGTCCGAGAACAGCATGTCGCCGTTGCCGAGCAGCGTCTCCGCGCCCGACTGGTCCAGGATGGTGCGCGAATCGATTTTCGACGCGACCTGCAGCGCGATGCGGCTGGGGAAGTTGGCCTTGATGAGGCCCGTGATGACGTCCACCGACGGCCGCTGCGTCGCCAGGATCAGGTGCAGGCCCGCGGCGCGCGCCTTCTGCGCCAGGCGCGCCACGCTGGTCTCGACGTCCTTGGGCGCGACCATCATCAGGTCGGCGAACTCGTCGATGACGATCACGATGTACGGCAGCTTGGTCGGCTTGGGCTCGGCGGCCGCCTTCTCGCGCGCGGCCTGCACGGCCGCCGCGGCGTCGGACAGGTCCTCGTCGCTGGGGGGCTCGAAGGCCACGATGCCGGCCGTGTCCCCCTCGGCCGCGTCGCCCACCGTGATCTCGGCGTCGGCGTCCAGGTCGACCTCTTGCTCCGTGCCGTCGGGGCCGGCCAGCACCACGCGGATCTTCTTCTGCTTGGCCGGCGGCGCCTCCGGCACGGCGGCGCCCTTCGTCTCGGCGTCGACGCGCGCGTTGTAGCTGGCGATGTCGCGCACGCCGGTCTTGGCCAGCAGCTCGTAGCGTCGCTCCATCTCGTCGACCGCCCAGCGCAGCGCCAGGTTCGCCTTCTTCGGATCCGTCACCACCGGCAGCAGCAGATGCGGGATCCCCTCGTAGATCGAGAGCTCCAGCATCTTCGGGTCCACCATGATGAAGCGGACCTCTTCGGGCGAGGCGTTGTACAGAATGCTCGTGATCATCCCGTTGACCGCCACCGACTTGCCCGACCCGGTGGTGCCGGCGACCAGCAGGTGCGGCATCTTCGACAGGTTCACGCTGACGGCGGCGCCCTTGATGTCCTTGCCCAGCGCGACCTGCAGCTTGGAGGCGGCGCCCGCGAAGCAGCTGTCCTGCAGGATCTCCTTCAGGTAGACGATCTCGCGCGTCTGGTTGGGGACCTCGACGCCGACGACCGCCTTGCCGGGGATCGGCGCCACGATGCGGACCGCCTGCGCCTCCAGCGCCATGGCCAGGTCCTTTTCCAGGTTGGCGATCTTGCCCGTCCGCGTGCCCGGCGCCGGGGCGAACTCGTACATCGTCACGACCGGGCCCATGTGGATCTCGCGCACCTTGCCGCGCACCCCGTAGTTGGCCATCGCCTGCTCGAGGCGCTCCGCCATGTCGTAGAGCTGCTGCTTGTCCATGTCCGGCGCTTGCGGCGGGATGTATTCCAGCAGGTCCGTCCCGGGCAGCTTGAACGCCCCCTCGCCCAGCTTGATGAAGCCCACCTTCTTCTCGGCGTCGCGCTCGGCGGCCTCGGCGTCGGCGGCCTCGGCCTGCGCGGCTTCAGCCTCGTGGCGCAGGCGGGCGACGGAGGCGGGCTCCACGATGATGGGGGCATCGGGCGGCGGCGTCGGTGCGGCGGGCGCCGCGATGATCGGGGCCGCGGCCGCTGCGTTCTCCGCCTTGGCGTCCTCCTCCTCGTCGGCCTCGGGCGCGGTATGCTCGACGGCGGCCAACTCGGCGACGACGGCGGCGACGGCGGCCCGCTCGGCGTCGGCGGCGGGGCTGGGGAAGCCACGCAACGTCTTGCCCTGGTCGCGCGCCCGGGCTTCCGCGGAGTCCTCCTCGGACGCCTCGGCGATTCGATGCGCCTCGCCCACCCGGACCGCGTCGCTCGGCTCGGGAACCATCGGGGACGGCACCGCGTCCTCGTCGTCCTCCTCGAGCGCGGCGCCCCGGACCGGCTGGCTGATGGCGATCGCCGGCGGTAGCTCGTCGGGATCCATCTCGCGCTCGCGGTGCTTCTCGCCCGCGTCGTCCTTCTCGGGGAAGGCGGCTCGCGCGACGCGCCAGCCCGCGACGGCGCCGGCCACGATCGCGCGGCGCGCGTGGCCGGCCGCCCAGCCCACGACGACCAGCGCCTGCGAGAGGCTGATGTCCGTGACCAGGAGGATTCCGACCAGCAGCATCGTGGTCCCGGCCAGCCCGGCTCCGACCTCGCCGATGAAACCGGCCGACAGCTCGCCCAGCCACTCGCCGAAGAGGCCGCCGGGGCCATGCTGCGTGACGGCCTCGCCGGCGAACGGCAGGTACATCAGGACCGACAGCCCGCAGATCAGCAGCGCCGCCCCCAGCGCCTCGCCGATGCCGTCGATCAGGCGGCGCCCGCGGAAGCAGCGCACGGCCTCCACCACCATCGCCGCCATGACCAGGTAGCCGCCGAACCCGAACAGGCCGTAGAAGGCGGTCGCGATGGCAATGCCGCCGGGACCCATCAGCGGGTCGCCGCCGACCTGCATCGAGATCACCGACAGCCCGCTGAAGAGCGCGCCGGCCAGCAGCAGGATGCCGGTGATCTCGCGGCGGCGGTCGGGGCGGTTCGATCGGGCGGAGGGCTCGGCGGGGGACTTGGCGGCCATCGTTGGGGGTCCTCGTAGTCAGAGGTGGTTTTTCACCTACATCAGACTACCCCAGCCCATAGACGTCAAATTTCCCCGACGGTCGCCCGCCGCGGCGCGGCAGAGGGGCTCAGGCGGCGCCGGGTTCGGGCGGAACCGAGACGGCGGCGTCCGGGGCCATCTCCAGCACCTCACCGTCGCTGTTGGTGAAGGCGTCCTCGATCGCCAGCTCCTCGGCCGTGGCCCGCGCTTCGGGGGCCGGGGCCTCCTCCGGCTGGCGCGCGAAGTGCTCGAACACCGCCTCGGCGGCCGTGCGGCTCATCCCCGACACGGACGCCAGCTCGTCGATCGTGGCCTGGCGGACCCGCTTGACGCTGCCGAAGTGGCGCAGGAGCTGCCGCTGCCGGCCCGGGCCGATGCCCGGAATGGTCGACAGCACCGACCGCAGCGTCAGGCGGCGGCGCTGGCCGCGGTGGAAGCTGACCGCGAACCGGTGCGCCTCGTCCCGCAGCTGCTGCAGGATGAACATCTCGCCGCTCGCCGGCCGGATCGGAATCGGATCCTTCACGTTGGGGAGAAACACGCGATCGGGGCGATGGGTGTCGCCCTTCTTGTCGTCCTTCTTGTCGTCTTTGCCATTGCGGCTCGGGGCGGTCACGGCGGGCGGGACCGGTTCGGCTGGCGCGGCGGCCGGAGAGGAAGCCGCCGCCGGCGCGGCGAGGTCCTCCTCGGCCGGCGGATCCTCCAGCGCCAGCGGCGCCATGTCGTCGCGCTCCTTGGCCAGCGCCACGATGCTCATCTCGGCGCCCGGCCCGACGGCCACGCCCACGTCGCGCGCCGCGGCCAGCGCCATCGCCAGCTGCCCCTTGCCGCCGTCGACCACGATCAGGTCCGGCAGCTTCCAGGGATCGGTCGGATCGGTGGCCGCCCGCGCCCGCCGGAACCGCCGCGACAGCACCTCGTACATGGACGCGAAGTCGTCGTTGGTGCGCCCGGACGCGCGGGCGGGCGCGCGCACCTTGTACGTCCGGTAGCGGGCCTTGTCGGGGCGCCCGTCGACGAACACGACCATCGAGGCGACCGTCGCGAAGCCCTGCAGGTGCGACACGTCGTAGCACTCGATCACCCGAGGGAGCTTCGGCAGCTTGAGGCGTCGCATCAGCTTGCCCAGCGCCAGCTCGACGTCCGCGCGCGCGTTCCGCCGGCTGGCGAAGCTGGCCGCGGCGTTCTTGTTCGCGAGCTCGACCAGCCGCCGCCGGTCACCGCGCTGCGGGGTGCTCACTTCGACCTTCCGGCGACGGCCGCCCAGCTCGGCGCGCCGGTCGCTCAACCACTCGGCCTTCACGGCCGCGTCGTCGATCTCGACGGGCAACAGCACCTCGTCGGGGGGCGGCGCGCCCAGGTCGTAGTAGAGGCCGACGAAAGACGAGATCAGCTCGGCGTCCGGGAATTCCTGGTTCGTGAACGAGAACTGGCGGCTTCCGTTCAGCTGCCCGTTCCGGATCGACAGCACGGCGATCTCCAGCGCGATCCCCTGGCGGTAGTAGCCGATGACGTCCTGATCGACGAAGTCCGTCGAGACGACCCGCTGCTTCTCCAGCGTCACCTCCAGCGCGCGGATCTGGTCGCGGATGTCCGCCGCGATCTCGAACTCCTGCCGCGCCGCCGCCTCTTTCATGCGGGCGCGCAGCCGGTCCAGCAGCTCGTCGCTCTTGCCGTCGAGAAACAGCCGCACGTCGCGGATCTGCTCGGCGTAGGACTCGCGCGCGACCGGCAGCACGCAGGGGGCCGGACAGCGCTTGATCTGGTACTGCAGGCAGGGGCGCCGCCGGTTGTGCAGTACGTGATCGGTGCAGGTCCGGAGCTGGAAGTGCCGGTTGACCACCCGCAACGTCTCGCGGCAAGACGTCGCCGAGTGGTACGGCCCGAAGTAGTAGGCCTGGTCGTGGCCGATCCGGCGCACCACCTCCAGGCGCGGCCATTCCCCGTCGGGGTCGAGGCGCAGCACCAGGAAGTTCTTGTCGTCGGTCAGCTTGACGTTGAAGCGCGGCTGGTGGCGCTTGATGAGCGTGTTCTCGAGCAGCAGCGCCTCTTTCTCGTTCGAGGTCACCACCGTCTCGATGTCCGCGACGATGCCGTCCAGCAACGGGACGAAGTCGCGGCTGTCGCCCGACGCCGGCTGGAAATATTGCCGGACGCGGTTGCGCAGCACGGCCGCCTTGCCGATGTAGATCGGCTTGCCGCGCCCGTCCTTCATGATGTAGACGCCGGGCGCGGCGGGGAGCGC
>CAZJMY010000980.1:0-3406 GCA_964546845.1 uncultured Myxococcales bacterium
GGTGTCGCCCGCTTTGCCGGTCGATTCGGAAACGGCCATCGGGATGATCTCCTTTTTCGGGACAGGACCGTCGGCCACAGGCCCGAACAGCCCAACATCGTCTAGTGCGGCGAGTCTCGATTGTAGCACGACGCATCGTCGTCGTGGTCTGCCTTCCGCACCCTCGAACGGGTGATGCGCGGGATTTTTGCCTCAGTAGTGAGACAGAGAACCGTCGACGCGCGCGCGGCGGAGCGCATACGCGAACACAGCCACCCCGAGCGGCGCCAGGATGCTGGCGAAGACCAGCAAGGCCAGGAACGACTCGCGCAGCTGGCCCGGACCGGCCCCGACCAGCAGGGCGCCGCGCAGCACGGCCAGCGCGTGGGTCAGCGGCAGCAGCGCCCCGGCGCCACGCAGCCAGACCGGCAACACGGTGACCGGGTACATGACCCCCGAGAGAAAAACCGACAACGAACCGATGACCAGGGAGACGGGATTCATCCGCCGCACCAGCATCGTCGTGCCCGCCGCCAGCAGCCCCAACCCGGAGAAGGCCCCGACGATCAAGGGGATCCCGACCACCAGGGAAAGCCAGCACACGCGCGACAGGTCGAGGCCCAGCAGCAGCTTGGCGCCGAGCAGATACCCGGCCGAGCGCAGGGCGGCCACGCCGAACTCGTAAGCCGGCGGCGCCCCCAGCACCATCCAGGGCGGCGCCGGCGTGGCCACCTCCGCCTCCAGGGTGCCCATGACCTGGGCCATCCGGATGCGCTGAGCCAGCACCGAGACCCCCACCTGCTGGAACTCCGCCCCCAGAAGGCCGATCACGGCGAACCCCAGATAATTGCCGCCGTAGGCCGTCAGGTGCGGGTTGGCGGCGGCGCCGACGAAGCGCGACAGGAACAGCAGCGACCCGACGGCCAGCGCGAACCCGAACAGGCGCAAGAAGAACGCCGTCCGGTAGCCGCCCAGCGCCGACAGCTCGCGGCGGACGAAGGCCCCGAACACGCGCGCGAACCAGATCGGCCAGCTCACGATCGGCCGGCTCACGCGGGGGGCGGGCGCCGCTCTCACAGCCCCAGCTCCTGCTCGATGCGGTCCGGCGACACCTCGGCCGAGAGGCGGCCTCCGGTCAGGAACAGCACGCGGTCGGCCATGGCCCGCGCCTCGGTCGGATCGTTGCTGCAGACGATGGCCGTCCGGCCGCTCCCGCGCACGATCTCGTCGCGCAGGAAGGCGCGCAGGTCGCGGGCGCCGCGCGGGTCCAGGCCCAGAGTCGGCTCGTCCAGCAGCAGCACGTCCGGGTCCCCCAGCAGCCCGCGCGCGATGGCGAGCCGCTGCCGCATGCCCCGCGAGTACTCGCGGTAGCCGCGATCCGCGGCCGCGGAAAGGCCCACGCGGGCCAGCAGCTCGTCGACCTTGCGGCGCGCCGCCGCGCCCGCCACGCCGTGAAGCGCGGCGAAGTACATCAGGTTTCCGCGGCCGGTGACCCGGTAGTGGAAGCTGCGCTCGTCGCCGACGATGAAGGCGACCCGCCGACGGAACTCCGTCGTGCCCGCGCCCGCGTCGATGTCGGCCACGCGCGCGCGCCCGGCCGACGGCAGCAGCAGCCCGCCCAGGATGCGGACCAGCGTCGATTTGCCCGCGCCGTTCGGCCCCATGATGCAGGCGATCTCGCCGGCCGCGACGGTGAAGGAGACGCCCGCCAGCGCCACCAGCGGGCGGCCGTGCAACCGGCCGCGCAGCAGCTCGCGCAGCCCGGGCGGCGAATGGAAGGTCTTGCCCAGCTCCTCGACGACGATCGCCGGCGGGGCGCTCATTGCGCCATCGGCTTGCCGCCGCGCTGGTACTTCACCACCGCCGCGTTGTGCTCGGCCACCGTCTTCGAGAAGTAGTGGCTCCCGGTGCCGTCGTTCTTGGCCACGAAATACAGGAACGGCGTCTGATCGGGGGCCATCACCGCCTCCAGCGCGGCGCGCCCGGGGTTGGAGATGGGACCGGGCGGCAGCCCCTCGTGCGTGTAGGTGTTGTACGGGTTCTCGCGGTCGTCCAGATGGATGCGGCGGATGCGCCCGTCCCACTTGAGGCAGGCGGCCGAGCGCGGCGTCGCCACCGTGCACCCGTAGATGATGGTCGGATCGGTCTGCAGCAGCTTCGGCGAGAACGTCGGGAATCGCAGCCGGTTGATGAAGACCTGCGCGATGCGCGGGCGCTCTTCCCCGCGGCCGGTCTCCTTCTCGACGATCGAGGCCAGCGTGACGAGCTTCGCGTCGTCGAACCCCAGGGTCTTCTTCAGCTCGGCGACGCTCTTGGCGTGCGTGGCCTTCAGCTCGGCGAAGACCTGGCGGTGGCGCCGAACCATCGGGATCAGCGCGCGCGCGGCCGGCGTGTGGGGGCGCAGCTTGTACGTGTCCGGGAACAGGTAGCCCTCCAGCGTGGCGCCCGGCAGGCCCAGCTCGGCCGCGAAGGCGGGGTCGCTGGCCTTCATCAAGACGGCCGCGCGCGGCGTGACGCCGGCGGCGTCCAGGATCTCGGCGACGTCGACCAGGTTCTTGCCGGGCGGGATGACGACCGTGACCAGCTCGTCGGCGGCTCCCTTGACCAGCACGTCCAGGATCTGGCGCGGCGAGGCGGGCGCCGTGATCTCGTACTTGCCGGCCTTGAAGCGGCTGGCCACCCCGCGCTGTCCGGCGTACAGGCGGAAGATGGCCGGGTTGCCGATCAGGCCGGCCGCCGCCAGCCGATCCGCCACCTCGCCGGCGCCCGCGCCCGGCGGAATCTCGACCTCGACCTTCCCTTGCGCGGTGCCGCCCGGGCGGTCGCCGTAGGTCCAGGCGACGCGGACCAGCACCCCCACGGCGATGAGGCCCAGCACCGTCGTGACGGCGAAGACGGCCAGCGCGCGCGACATCTCGCGCTTCACGCTGCGGACCCTCCCGGGCGGCGCGCGTCGAGCCAGCGACGGAGGATCAACGCGGCCGCGACGCGGTCGACCACCTGCTTGCGCCGCGCGCGAGACAGGTCGGCCTCCAGCAGGACGTCGGTGGCCTCGACGGTCGTGAAGCTCTCGTCGATGAGATCGACGGGCACGTCCAGGACGGCGCGCAGGCGCTCGGCGAAGCGTTCGGCCGCCAGCGCCGCCCTCCCCCGTTCTCCCTGTGGCGACAGCGGCAGGCCCAGGACCACGCGGCTGGCGCCCTGGGCGGCCACCACCTGGCGGATGGCCTCCAGGTCGCGCTGGCCGCCGTGTCGCTCGATGGTGGCATGCGGGTGCGCCGACAGCCCCAGCTCGTCCGTGACGGCCACGCCGATCCGGCGGGAGCCGAGGTCGAGGCCAATCACGCGCACCGCCCCATATTACACGGCGCTATAAATGGTGCATGGCCGACCAACCGAGACCGGGCGCAGGCGACACGGGCGTCCC
>CAZJMY010000981.1:0-5098 GCA_964546845.1 uncultured Myxococcales bacterium
TCGAAAGGAGCCAATCGTGAAGCTGCTACTGGTGGACGGATCGACGATTTTTCGGATGGGGTTGCGAGCCTTGTTCACGGGCCCCGGCGCCGGTGATTTGTCGGTGGTCGGCGAGTGCGGCGACGGCGCGCAGGGCTGCGCACTGGCGGCCTCGTTGCAGCCCGACGTGGTCCTGACGGAGCTGCACCTGCCCGATCGGAACGGCATCGCACTGACGCGTGAGCTGGCGCGCACGGCGCCGGCGGTGCGGGTGCTGGTCCTGGCGGCCCACGCGCCGGAGGCGATCGTCCACCAGGCGCTGGGCGCCGGAGCTGCCGGCTACGTCCTCAAGGGGCAGCCGGCCGAGGAGGTGCTGGCGGCGGTGCGGGCGGTGGCGCGCGGTGAGCTCGTCCTGCCGCCCGGCGTGTCGGCGCCGCCGCCGCGTCCGGTCAGCCGCACCGACCGCAACCGCACCGTCGTTCACGCCATCGAGCGGCTGTCGCAGCGCGAGCGGGAGATCTTCGATCTGGTGGTCTGGGGCGCCTCGAACAAGCAGATCGCGGGCCGCCTGGGCATCAGCATCAAGACGGTCGAGACCCACCGGGGCCACATCAACGGCAAGCTGCGGGTCCACACCAGCGCGGACATCGTGCGCCTCGCCTCGCTGTGGGGGATGATCACGACGACCTCCGCGCCCGCGATGGACGGCGTCGCCCGGGCGTTGCCGCAGTAATCCGTCAGCCTACGGGCGTCACTCGTCCGCGCTGCCGACCTTCTTGGCCAGCGTCTGGCGGGTGATGCCCAGATGCTGCGCGGCCAGGGTGCGGTTTCCGCCGCAGATCTCCAGCACGCGGCGGATGTGGCCCAGCTCGACCTCCTCCAGCGTCGGGATGGCGCTGGAGGCCGGCGGTGCGGCGTGCGCGGCCACCTCGGGCGCCGCCAGCGCCGCCGAGAGCAGCTCGGGCGGCAGGTGACCCGGACGCAGCAGCTCGTCGTCGTGCAGCAGCGCCGCCCGGGCGATGACCGCGCGCAGCTCGCGGACGTTGCCGGGCCAGCGATAGCGCTCGAGCAGGCCGGCCGTCTCGGGGGCCAGCGCCCGGAAGCGCCGCCCGAACTCGCGCGACGACTCGCCCAGGAAGTGCTCGGCCAGCACGCGCACGTCGCCCAGACGCTCGCGCAGCGGCGGCAGGTGCACGGTGATGGCGTTGATCCGGTAGAACAGGTCTTCCCGGAAGGCGTGCGCGGCGACGGCGGCGGTCAGGTTGCGGTTGGTGGCCGCCACCACCCGCGCGTCGACCCGGCGCACCGCCGTGGCGCCGACCCGCCGGAACGTCCGCTGCTCCAGGAACGTGAGCAGCTTGGCCTGGGCCGCCGCGCCCAGGTCGCCGATCTCGTCCAGGAACAGCGTTCCCCCGTCGGCGATCTCGACCAGCCCCAGCTTCCGCTCGCGCGCGTCCGAGAACGCCCCGCGCTCGTGGCCGAAGAGCTCGCTCTCGACCAGGTTCTCGGGGATGGCCGAGCAGTTCAGCTCGACGAACGGCCCGGGGGCGCGCGGCGAGCCCTCGTGCAGCATGCGGGCGATCGCCTGCTTGCCCGTGCCGCTTTCGCCCGTCACCAGCACCATGGGCACCGGGCTCTGCGCGATGACGGCGACCTCGGACAGCAGGCGGTCCATCGCGGGCGACGCGTGCACGAACGCGGTGCCCCCGCTGCGGCGGCGGTCCTGGGCCGCCAGGTACGCAACGCGCTGCTCGAGGCGGCTGGTGCGGACCGCGTTGCGTACCGCCGCGACGATCTCCTCCAGCTCGAACGGCTTCTTGATGAAGTCGTAGCCCCCCAGCTTCATGGCGGCGACCGCGCTCTCGATCGATCCGTGCGCCGAGATCAGGATGACCTTGGTGTCCGGCGCCTCCTGCTTCATGCGCCGCAGCAGGTCCAGCCCGTCGGCGTCGCCCAGCACCAGATCCAGCAGCACCACGTCGGGGCGCGCCTCTTGAAACCGGCTCCAGGCTTCGGCGCCAGAGGCGGCCTGCGCCACCTCGAAGCCTTCGTCGGCCAGCAGCGCCCGCAAGGACTGGCGGATCAGGGCTTCGTCGTCGGCGATCAGGACTGTCGCGCTCATCAACGCACCACCGGGATCAGGATCTCGAAGACGGCCCCCGGACCGTCCGCGCGCGACGCACCGCTGATGCGGCCGCCGTGCTCCAGCACGATGTTCTGGCTGACGGCCAGCCCCAGCCCGTGCCCGTCAGGCTTGGTCGTGAAGAAGGGCTTGAAGAGATCCCGGAGCTGCCCGGGCGCGATCCCGGCGCCGCGGTCCGAGACCCGGATCGCCACCTCGGCCCGGCCGTGCGCCGCGGTGCGCGCGGTGACGATCTCGACGGTGCCGCCCGGCGCCGCCTCGGCGGCGTTCGCGATCAGGTTGACCAGCGCCTGCGTCACCAGCTGGGGGTCGACCTCCAGCGGGGGCAGGTCCGGGGCGTCGTGCCGCTGGATGCGCGCGGCGTGACGGGCCAGCACCGGCTCCGCCGCCTCCACCGCGCTGTCGAGCAGGCTCGTCACGGTGACCAGCTCATACCGCGGCGCCAGCGGCCGCGCATAGCTCATCAAGCGCCGCATCAGCCCCTCGACGCGCGAGAGCTCGCGGTCCAGGGCGCGGGCCGTGTCGACGACGGCGCCTCCGCCCGGCGCGGCGTTCCCCTGACGCTCCAGCAGCTGCACGGCGGCCTTCATTCCGGCGATGGGGTTCAGGACCTCGTGCGCCAGCTTGGCGGCCAGCTCGCCCACGGCCGAGAGCTTCTCGCTCTGCACCAGCCGGCGGCGGTGCTCGAACAGCGCCGCGTCGGTCTCTTCCAGCCGCTCGACGATGGCGCTGACCTGGTCGCCCAGTGTCTCCAGGCCGGCCCGGCCCGGGCCCAGGTGGATGCGGGTCCGCTCGGCCGCCGATTCGACCTGCACCTCCAGCTCGTAGATGGGCTTCGTGATCCGGCGCGCCCACAGGAAACCGACCAGCAGGCTGGCGCAGGCGCCGGCGATGCTGGTGCCGACCAGCACGTCGGCCAGCCGCCGCACCGACTGCTCGGCCCGCGCCAGTCGGGCCTCCGCCTCGGACCGGGCGATCCGGCCGAACTCGACGAAGAGGTCGCGCAGCCGCTGGGCCTGGAAGTGGCTCTGCGTCAGCAGCACCGACTTCGCGTCCTCGATGCGCCCCGCGTCGTAAAGCGCCACCGCCTGCCGCCGGCCGCGGTCATAGGCGGCGTATTCGGTCTGGATCTGATCCAGCAGGTTCTCCGACGCGGAGCCGCCGACGCGGCCGTGCATGCCGCGCAGCCAGGTCTCGAACGCGGGGCGGTTGCTCTCCAGCTCGGCCAGCCAGGCGCGGTTGCCCGTCAGCAGGTATTCGGCGACGAACCCCTTCTGGTACAGGAAGGCGCTCATCGCGGACGCGTCGTCGATCAGCGCCAGCTGGCGGCTGACGGCGACGCGCGCGACGGCCGAGGCGTTACCCAGAGAAAACAGCCCGACCGCGCACACGACCCCGACGGCCAGCGCCGTTCCCAGGGAGGCAAGCGCAAGCCGGGTCGAGAGCCGCGCCGAGCGCGATCCGCGCATCCGGGCAGTATGACCCGGCTCCGCGTCGTCGTGCACTGACGGACGCGCTACCTGACGATGAGGTCGTCGCGCCGGTTCCTGGCGTGGGCGTCGTCGTCATGACCGGGGTACTTGGGCCTCTCGGACCCGTAGCTGACCGTTTGCAGCCGGCCTTTGGGGACGCCCAGGTGCAGCAGGTAGGCCTGGGCGGCGCGGGCGCGCTCCTCGCCCAGCGCCAGGTTGTACTCGGTCGTCCCCAGCTCGTCGCAGTTGCCTTCGATGCGCAGCGCGCCCGTGTCGCGGCTGCGCAGCGAGGAGGCGACCTTTTGCAGCACGTCGTGCGCTTCCGGGCGCAGCAGGGCGGAGTCGAAGTCGAAGTAGATCGACGGTTCTTCTTTCCGCTTGGGCGCGTCGCTGGCGAGGGCCGGCGCGGCCGGCTGCGCGCGCCGCGCCGGCTGGCGAACGGACGCGACGGGGGCGGGGGCGGCGTGGGCCGGCGCCGCCTTCTGCTCGTGCGAGCAGCCGAACGCCCCCATCCCCATGGCGAGCGCCCCCACGACGAACCAGGAACGTGACGTCATGCCGTACCTCCCCATAGAGAGCTCTGTGGAATCTCGACGAAGGACCAGAACTGGCTGCGCAGCACCTGCAGCCTGTCGAAGGCCTCTTGCCCGCCGGCGGCGACCAGGTACTGCAGCTTGGACAGCAGCGTGGCCGGCTCGGCCCGGGCCAGCAGCGCCCGCGACGGCTGCACGACCGGCCGGGC
Source organism: uncultured Myxococcales bacterium (assembly GCA_964546845.1). Taxonomy (GTDB): domain Bacteria; phylum Myxococcota_A; class Polyangia; order Fen-1088; family Fen-1088; genus JADGRB01. Next base: position 4,337 of record CAZJMY010000981.1, read on the forward strand.
GCTTGCCCCGTCCCAGACGACGTGGCCGACGACGATGAACTCGCCGCCGGTCTTCTGCTGCGGGTGAAACCGGGCCTCGAGCACGCGCATGGTGGGGGCTACGAGCTGCAATCGACGTGCCCCCCGGGGCCCGGGGGGTTACCCGAAGCTCGTCCCGCTGCGGCGGTAAAGGACTGTGCGCCGCGCCGCCCGGGCGTCTCATTCATTGACAGCTGCGCGCCACCCCAGGCGTGTTATTCAATGCGCCGAGGAGGTTGCGTATGCGATACACGATGGCCCTCGTGGTTGGCGCAACGATGGCGTTCTCGGCGGTCACCCTGGCGCCGCGTCCGGCGGCCGCCGCCGGCAAGATTGTCGTCAGCGACGTCGAATGGGGCTCCTACGGCTCGGAGAAAGAGCTGAACACCGCGCTCAAGAAGCAGGGCAAGACCACGATCAAGGGCGACGGCGCCTGGAACGTCAACATGATGGTCTTCCTGGGCGGCGGCGCGGGCGCCGACAAGATCAACATCGTCTACTACGACATGGCCAAGAAGCCGCCGGAGCAGGTCAATTTCAATGAAATCGGGGTCAAACCCGACCAGAAGATCGTCCAGATCAACGGCCTGACGCTCTCGAAGGACATGGGTTTCGTGAAAGGTCACAAGATCGAGGTGCGGGCCACGCGGCTCGTCGGCGGCAAGGAAAAGGTCTACGCCAAAACGACCATCACGCTGAAGTGAAGCGGCTGCTGGCGGCCTGGGTCGCGGCCGCCGCTTGCGT
>CAZJMY010000982.1:0-1608 GCA_964546845.1 uncultured Myxococcales bacterium
CGAAGCCCCACTCGGCGCGCGCCTCGGCCGCAATCTCCAGCGCCAGCGCGCGGGCGCCTCCCGTTAGCCTCGAAGCACCCACCGACGCATCCCGAGTGATAAGGTCAAAGCGATGTCCGAAGCCCAGGTTTCCACCCAAGCCGTCAAAGAGAAAGAGAAGCCCAACCCGTACGAGGTCGCGCTGGCGCAACTCGAGCGCGCCGCACGGGTCGCGGGCGTCCCGCAAGCCGTCCGCGACATTCTGTCCCAGCCCAAGAACGAGATCATCGTCAACTTCCCCGTCCGCATGGATACCGGAGAGTTGCGGATGTTCAAGGGATACCGCGTCCAGCACAACAACATCCTGGGTCCGTACAAGGGAGGGATCCGGTATCACGAGCAGGTCTCCCTCGACGAGGTGAAAGCGCTGGCGTCGTGGATGACGTACAAATCCGCGCTGCACGACATCCCGTTCGGCGGCGGCAAGGGCGGCATCAAGTTCCGCCCCCGCGACTACTCCCAGACCGAGCTGGAACGCATCACGCGCCGGTTCACGCACGCGCTGGGCGCCAACATCGGCCCCGAGTACGACATCCCGGCCCCCGACGTCGGCACCAACGGCCAGACCATGGTCTGGATGATGGACACGTACATGAACGTCGTCGGCTTCAGCGACAAGAACGCCAACCGGCGCGTCGTCACCGGCAAGACGTTGGCCTCGGGCGGCTCGCACGGCCGCGAAACCGCGACCGGCCAGGGGATCGTTCACTGCATCGCGGAATGGGCGCGCGACCGGCGCTTCGATCTGAACGGCGCGACGTACATGGTCCAGGGGTTCGGCAACGTCGGCTCGAACGCGGCGAAGATCCTGGCGCGCACGGGCGCCTCGCTGACCGCGGTCGGCGACTGGAAGGGCTACGTCGCCAACAGCGACGGCATCAACCCGTACAAGCTGACCGACCACGTGCTGAAGACCGGCTCCGTCGTCGGCTACCCGGGCACGCACCCCATCACGCGCGCCGAGTTCTTCGCGACGACCGCCGACATCTTCGTCCCCGCCGCGCTGGAGCTGGAGATCGGGATCGAGGAGGCCAAGGCCCTCAACGTGAAGCTGATCGTCGAGGGGGCCAACGGCCCGACGGAGACGGCCGCGGAGCCGATCCTGCGCGAAAGGGGGATCGACGTCATCCCCGACATCCTCGCCAACTCGGGCGGCGTCGTCGTCAGCTACTACGAGTGGCTGCAGAACAAGCGGTCCGAGCGCTGGGACCTGGAAGAGGTCGAGGAGCGGCTCGCGAAGCGCATGAAGCGGACCTACCTGGCCGTCAGCGAGTACGCGGCGGTCAAGAAGTGCGACTGGCGCGTGGCGGCGATGGCCATCGCCGTCGAGCGCATCGCCCGCACGTACGCCGAACGGGGCATCTTCCCCTAAAAAGCCTGCTCCCAACCCCCCTCGGGGCACCCCCCGACTCTCAAAAAAGCCCACCGCAACCGGGGCTGTTGCGTTCGGGCCGGCGCCGTCTTTTAATGCGCGGCCATGGTCGGTTCGCATCAACGGTTTTCGTCGCGGGTGGCCGGGTTGGTGGTGGGGATCCTTCTCGCTGCTCCCGTCGCCGTCTGGGCGGCACC
>CAZJMY010000983.1:0-7046 GCA_964546845.1 uncultured Myxococcales bacterium
GGTGGCGCTGCCACCGCCGGAGCCGCTGCTGCTTACGCCGCGTCCCGGGGCCGTCGCGCCGCCGCTGGCGCCCGTACCCCCCGCCGGTCCGCCGCCGCAAGCGGGCGTCAGCAGCACGGCTCCCAGAAGCAGGGACAGGCCGATCGATCCCCAGGGCAGACGCGGGTCACAGCACAGACGGTCGCGCATGAGCGGCTCCTTCTGCGCTGTGAGTTGCGCGGCGCCGGCGGGACGGCTCGCGCCGCGGTCAGCGGGGCGTCGTGCGCTTGCGGTCCGACGTGCGTAGCCGTGTCCCGCGCCGGCTGCGCGCGCCAAGCGGCGGGGCGGCGGGCGGCGGCCCCTCGGCGCGCGCGTCTTCGATGTGGACACCGCCGCGCGACACGGGCGTCACGCCGAAGCGGCCGGTCTCGGTCAGCGACGGTCCGCTGCGCATGCGATCCGGCGAATACCGATCCTGCGCCGCAGGGCGCGGCGCGGCGGACGCGCACCCCGCCGCCATCAGCACGAGGGCGGTCAAATGCAAACGGCGGCGCATTCCCCCTTCATAAGGGATCTACGCCGCCGAAACTGGACCCAAATGTGGCGCGGACTACAGCTTGCCGATGCTGCCGCCCCAGATGGCCGACGGTCCGAGCTCTTCCTCGATCCGCAGCAGGCGGTTGTACTTCGCGACGCGCTCGGACCGCGCCAGCGAACCGGTCTTGATCTGCCCCGAGCGCACCGCCACCGCCAGGTCGGCGATGAAGGTGTCCTCGGTCTCCCCCGAGCGGTGCGAGATGATGGTCGTCCAGCCGTTGCGGTGCGCCATCTCGACCGACTCCAGCGTCTCGGTCAGCGAGCCGATCTGGTTCACCTTCACGAGCACGCTGTTGCTGGCGCCCTTGGCGATCCCCTGCTTGATGCGCTCCGTGTTGGTGACGAACAGGTCGTCGCCGACCAGCTGCACGCGCGCGCCCAGCGCCTGCGTCAGCGCCACCCAGCCGTCCCAGTCGTCCTCGGCCATGCCGTCCTCGATCGACACGATCGGGAACTGCTCGCACAGCTTCCGGTAGAACTCGACCATCCCCTTGCCGTCGAGCTCCTTGTTCTCGCCTTCCAGCTTGTAGGTCTTGCTGGTCTTGTCCCACAGCTCGCTGGACGCGACGTCCAGGGCCAGCGCCACCTCTTTGCCGGGCTTGTAGCCGGCCTTCTCGATGGCCTCGACGATGGTGCTGCAGGCCGCCTCGGCGCCCGGCAGGTCGGGCGCGAAGCCGCCCTCGTCGCCGACGCCCGTGGACGCCTTCTTGTCGTGCAAGATCTTCTTCAGCGTGTGGAACACCTCGGCCCCGGCGCGCAGCGCCTCGGAGAAGCGCGGAAGCCCCTTGGGGACGATCATGAACTCCTGGAAGTCGAGCGAGTTGTCGGCGTGCGCGCCGCCGTTGATGATGTTCATGAGCGGCACGGGAAGGACGCGCGCCGCCGGCCCGCCCAGGTACTTGTAGAGCGGCAGGTCCAGCTCGGCGGCCGCGGCGCGCGCCGCCGCCATCGACACACCCAGGATCGCGTTGGCGCCGGCCTTGCCCTTGTTCGGGGTGCCGTCGACCGCCAGCATCGCGCCGTCGAGGCCGGCCTGGTCGAACACGTCGCGGCCGATGACCGCCGGTCCCAGCAGCTTCACGACGTTGTCACAGGCCTTCTTGACGCCCTTGCCCAGGTAACGCTTCTTGTCGCCGTCGCGCAGCTCCAGGGCCTCGTGCTCGCCGGTGGACGCGCCCGAGGGGACCGCCGCGGTGCCGCTGGCGCCCGACTCGAGGACGACGTCGACCTCGATGGTGGGGTTGCCGCGCGAGTCCAGGATCTCGCGCGCGAAGACGCCTTCGATGATGGCCGTAGTCGTGATGCTCATGGCGCGACTTCTAGCGCGGAAGCCGTCGCCGACGCCATACAAAACCACGCCACGGGCCGAGTGGCGGCGATCGCGCCGCGGTGGGATACTGCCCCGCGCTCATGAAGGCGAACCCCCGAGCCGAGCGCCGGCCCCTGCTGACGCCTCGCCAGATCTACACCTACTTGGACCGGTACGTGGTCGGCCAGGAGCGCGCCAAGCGCACGGTGGCGATCGCCGCCTACAACCACCTGAAACGGTGCGGGCAGCCGACCGCGGCGGGCAAGCGCCTGCTGAAGAAGTCGAACCTGCTGCTCATCGGGCCGACCGGATCGGGCAAGACCCACATCGCGCGCACCCTGGCGCACTGTCTTGACGTTCCGTTTACAGTCGCCGACGCGACCGAGTACACCGAGGCCGGGTACTACGGGAAGGACGTCGAGGTCATGATCGGCGAGCTGCTGCACCACGCCGACCAGAACGTCGAGGTCGCGCAGCGCGGGATCGTGTTCATCGACGAGATCGACAAGATCGCCCGGCGCAGCCAGGGGGCCCGGACGGGCGCCGGCGCGCGCGACATCGGCGGCGAGGGGGTCCAGCAATCGCTGCTCAAGCTGCTGGAGGGGCGCGAGATCTTCGCCCCGATGAACGTGACCCAGCACTGGAACAAGCACGACTTCGTGGTGCTGGACACGCAGGACATCTTGTTCATCGCGGCCGGGACCTTCTCGGACCTGCACGTGACCGACGCCGGCAAGCCGGTGGGTTTCGGGACGGCGCCCGGCGAGGGCGCGCCCGAACGGACGCGGCGGGTCACGGAGAAAGAGCTCATCGACTACGGCCTGCTGGCCGAGTTCCTGGGCCGCCTCCCGGTCCGCGTCGAGCTGGAACCGCTGTCCGAGGAGGACCTGTTCCTGGTCATGAACGGCCCGCCCGACGCCGTGGTGCGCGAGTATCAGGCCTTGCTGAAGCTGGACGGCGTCGAGCTGCAATTCACCGAGGGCGCCCTGCGGCTGGTCGCGCGTCACTGCATCCGGCGGCGAACGGGCGCGCGCAGCCTGCGCACCATCGTCGAGGGGCTGTGCCACGACGTGATGTTCGACGCGCCCGAGCGAAAAGGTGAGACGGTGGTTCTGGACGTGGACTACGTGGCCGAGCGGCTGGAAAGCGACCTGGCTGTATGAAGATCTCCGAGGTGTTCGCCGATCCGCGGCGGAAGGTGTTTTCGTTCGAGCTGTTTCCCCCCAAGACGGACGCGGGCCAGGCGGCGCTGGAGCGGACGATCCGCGACCTCGCCGAGCTGCAGCCGGCGTACGTGTCGGTGACGTACGGCGCGGGCGGCTCGACGCGCGCCAAGACCCTGGGGCTGGTCGAGTGGATCCAGCGTGAGGCGCGCCTCTGCGCGATGGCCCACCTGACCTGCGTGGGCGCCACCGAAGCCGAGCTGGGCGCCGTGCTGGACGACCTGGTGGAAGCCGGGATCGAGAACGTCATGGCGCTGCGCGGTGATCCGCCCGCCGGCCAGACGAGGTTCGAACGCACGGCCGGCGGTTTCGGCTACGCGGCCGACCTGATCGCGTTCATCCGCAAGCGCTACGGGCGGCGCATCTGCCTGGGCGGCGCCGGCTATCCCGAGGGGCACCTCGAGTGCCGCGACATCGACCAGGACATCCGCCACCTGAAGGCGAAGGTCGACGCCGGGCTGGACTTCGTGGTCACCCAGCTCTTCTTCGACAACCGCTTCTACTTCGACTTCGTGGCGCGGGCGCGCGCGGCCGGCATCGGCGTCCCGATCGTCCCCGGGCTGATGCCCATCCGCAGCGTGGCCGGCATCGAGCGCATGACCAAGCTGTCCGGCGCGACGTTACCGGGCGCGCTGCAGGCGGAGCTGGAGCGCTGCCGGAACGACGAAGCGGCCACGCTGTCGCTGGGGATCGCCCAGACCACCGCCCAGGCCGTCGAGCTGCTGCACGGCGGCGCGCCGGGCATCCACTTCTACACGCTGAACCAGTCGCCCGCGACGCGCATGATCCTGACGGCGCTCAAGACCGCGCGCCTGGCGTAAACAGGCCGCGGCCTCCGGCGATCAGCCGTTCGGCGTCTTTCGCCGGCAGCGGCGTCGAGAACAGGAATCCCTGTCCGCGCCGGCAGCGCAGCGCGCGCAGCGCTTCGGCCTGGGCCAGGTTCTCGATCCCCTCGGCGATCACCTCGATGCCCAGGTTCTGGGCCAGCGAGACGATGGCTTTGACGATCGCCGGGTGCTGAGGCGCCTGGTCCATGCGGCTCACGAAGGACCGGTCGACCTTCAGCGCGTGCACGGGGAAGCTGTGCAGGTAGGCCAGCGACGAATACCCGGTCCCGAAGTCGTCCAGGTGCAGGCCGACGGACATCGCGTGCAGCCGCTGGACGGCGCCGGCCCCCGCGCTGAGGTTCTGCATCAGCGCGGACTCCGTGATCTCCAGCGTCAGGCACGTCGGATCGAGGCCGGTCGCGTGCAGCACGCGCTCGACGCCGGCCGCGACGCCCCCCTGGGCCAGCCGGCGCCCCGAGACGTTGACGCTGATCCCCAGCTTCTCGAAGGCCGGGTAGATGCGCTGCCATTCGCGCGCCTGGCGGCACGCCTCGCCCAGGATCCACTCGTCGATCTCGCCGACCAGGTTCGTCTCTTCGGCGACGGGGATGAAGATCTCGGGCGCCAGCAGCCCGCGCGTGGGGTGGCGCCAGCGGGCCAGCGCCTCGAATCCGACGACCGCGCCGGTCTCGAGGTCCACGATCGGCTGGTAGTGCGGGAAGATCTCGTGACGTTCCAGCGCGCGCCGCAGATCGGTCTCCAGCTGCAGGGCGGACACGGCGACCTGGTGCATGTCGCCGCCGAACACCTGGTAGCGGGCGCGCCCCGCCGCCTTGGCCCGATACATGGCGGTGTCGGCGTCGCGCAGCATGTCCTCGGGGCAGTCGTAGCCGGCGCTGGACAGCGCGATCCCGACGCTGACGCTGGTGTAGATCTCGCTGTCGCGCAGCTTGAGCGGCGTGGCCAGCTCCTGGTGGATGCGGTCGGCGACGCGCGTGGCGTCCGCCTCGCTGGCGATGTCGTCCAGCAGCACCGTGAACTCGTCCCCGCCCATGCGCGCCAGCGTGTCGCCGGGACGGACGCAGCTCTGCAGCCGGCGGGCGATGCCGACCAGCAGCTCGTCGCCGGCCTGGTGCCCCAGGCTGTCGTTGATCGCCTTGAACCGATCGAGGTCGAGATAGAGCACCGCGAAGGGCGCGTGCCCCATGGCGCGGCGGGACCGGTTGAAGAGGTGCTGCAGCCGATCGAGGAACAGCGCGCGGTTCGGCAGGTCGGTCAGGGGATCGTAGAAGGCGCGGTGCTGCAGCTGCTCTTCGGCCGTCTTGCGATGGGTGATGTCGCGCGAGATGCCGAACGTGCCGACGATGTTGCCGACGCGATCGCGCAGCGGCAGCTTCGTCGTCGAGACCCAGCGCACGCTGCCGCCCGGCAACGTCTCTTTCTCCTCGACGTTCACCAGCGGCTGACCGGTGCGGATGATCTCCTGCTCGTCGCGGCGGGCCTTTGCCGCGTGCTCTTCCGTGAAGAAGTCGAAGTCCGTCCGTCCGATCGCGTGGGCCGGGCTAGCGACCCCGTATCGCTGGGCCGCGTAGCGGTTGATGCGGGTGAACCGGCTCTCCAGGTCCTTGAAGTAGATGGAGTCCGGGACGTTCTCCATCAACGTCTCCAGCAAGAACAGGACGTCGTGAAGCTGCGACAGCTCGGTCGCGCGCTCGCCCGTCGGCGGATCGTCGGCCGTCTTCAAACCCGGGTTCGGACCTAGCTTCGGGCCAGCGCGCAGGGGCATGAGACCTCGTTTGACGCCCGCCACCCCTTTAACTCTACCGTCAGGAAGCGTAAGCGTCGATACCTGATACTACGCGGTAAATTCCAAATGGGAAGCGAATTCCGACCAAATTCGCCAGCGACACCCCCCTACGTCGCCTCACCGGCAGAAACGCCAACGGGCGCGGCGCCGCGCCGGTCCTGGGACCGTCCGCGGAACCACGCCAGAAAGGAAAGTAAACGTCAGTTCGGGCGCTGGTCGCGCCGCGGGCCGCCCGGGAGCGGCTCGTCGAGCAGGTCGAAGTGGTCGCTGCCGAACAGATCGTTCGCCAGGTCGGCCTCGAGCGCGCGACGCTGGTGCCAGGATCCGACCATGTAGCCGGCCAGGGCACAGGCTCCGCCTGCAATCACGAAGAGCGCGCTGATCAAGCCGTTCGCCATGTCGTCTCCCTCACGATCTGAGATCGGACGGTCGCCGGTTTACTTGAACGCCGCTGAACCTGTCGAATCGGGCGCGAAAGCCGTCCAGGATCTAACAGTCGCAGTCTGACGCCGGGCGCCCGACGCGGTCGAAGCCGGGGCGTTCCGGCGCGCCGGCGCGTGGCATGTCGGCTGCACCATCCGCCCCGCATGAACAGGCTGTTCCTCAGGGGCGCGGCGCGCTGGGCGCGCTGGACGGCGCGGCGGCGGCGCCCCATTCTGATCGCGGCGATGGCCGTGGCCGGCACCGCGGGCGCGCTGGCGGGGCGCTTGCCGCTGCACGGGGAGCTGGCCGCGCTGTTGCCGCCCGAGGCGGCGTCGGTGCGCGACCTGCGCGCGCTCGAGCGCCGCGCCCAGGTGTTCGGGACGATCATCGTCGCCGTCCAGTCGGAGGACCCGACGCGCCGCGCGGCCGCGGCCGCCCAGGTTCGCCGCCGGCTGGAGGCGTTGCCGCGCGAGCTGGTCCTGCAGGTCGACGCCGATACCGCCGTCCGGGATCGCTACGCCTGGGACCACCGCTACCTGCTGGCGCCCGCGGCTGATCTGGAGGCGTTGCGCGACGAGCTGCGCGACAGGAAGGCGCGCACCAACCCGCTGTACGTCGCGCTCGACGACGGCGATGCGGCCGGCGACGGGCGCCTGCGCGGGCTCGCCCGGCGCGTGGACGCGCTGCGCGCCGCGGCCGAGCACCCGGCGCCGCTGGTCTCACGCGACGGCAACCTGCAGATCGTCGTCGCCCGCACGCGGTACCCGGCGGACGATCTGGCGCGCAACGCCCCCGCGCTGGCGGCGGCGCGCGCTGCCGCCGACGAGGCGCGCGCGGGCGGCGTGCGCGCCGGGGTGGCGGGCGACGTCGCCACGTCCGCC
>CAZJMY010000984.1:0-2149 GCA_964546845.1 uncultured Myxococcales bacterium
TGCCACAGCGTCTGCGCCCCGCTGGGCGCCCCGTGCGGCGCGACCGACGATTGCTGCGCCGGCACCTGCATCGGCCCCCCCGGAGCGCTGATCTGTTCGCCCGTCGAGATGTCGGTGACCGAGCCGACCTGCGCGCCCGCCGGCGCCCCCTGCCGCCCCGCGGAGTCGACCTGCTGCGCCGGCACCGTCTGCGCACGGACCACCACCGGCGCGACCGTCTGCGCCTCGACGGCCGCCCTTTAACCGCAATGCTGTTCGGATAAGAGCCACGCCAGGACTTCGGAACCGCCAGGATCAGGAATTCTGAATGGTTCGGATGGCGTTCCTTGCGTCCTGGCGCTTAACCGAACGGCATTGCCTTCAGCCGCCACCGGTCGTCGTCGGCTCTTTAGCCGCAATGCTGTTCGGATAAGAGCCACGCCAGGACTTCGGAACCGCCAGGATCAGGAATTCTAAATGGTTCGGATGGCGTTCCTTGCGTCCTGGCGCTTAACCGAACGGCATTGCCTTCAGCCGCCACCGGTCGTCGTCGGCTCTTTAACCGCAATGCTGTTCGGATAAGAGCCACGCCAGGACTTCGGAACCGCCAGGATCAGGAATTCTAAATGGTTCGGATGGCGTTCCTTGCGTCCTGGCGCTTAACCGAACGGCATTGCCTTCAGCCGCCACCGGTCGTCGTCGACGCCGGCGTCAGCTTCAGGTACAGCGCGCCCAGCGGCGGCAGCGTCAGGTTCAGAGAGTAGGGCCGCCCGTGCGACGGGACCGGCGTGGCCTCGACGCCGCCGATGTTGCCGTGGTTGCTGCCGCCGAACGCCGCCGCGTCGCTGTTCAGGATCTCCGACCAGACGCCCTCGCCCGGAACGCCGATCCGGTAATTGAAGCGCGGGATGGGCGTGCAGTTGTAGACGCACAGGATCGGCGGCTGGCCTTCCTCGCCCTTGCGCAGGAAGGCGTAGACGCTGTTCTCGACGTCGTCGGCGGCGACCCACTCGAAGCCGCGCGGGTCGGCGTCGCGCCGGTGCAGGCTGGGCTCGCCGCGATAGAGGCGATTCAGTTCGCCCACCAGCAGCTGCAGCTGGCCGTGCAACGTCCCGTCGCGCAAGAGGTGCCAGTCCAGGCTCACGTCGTGGTTCCACTCGTTCCACTGCCCGAACTCGCCGCCCATGAACAGCAGCTTCTTGCCCGGCTGGCCCCACATGTACGCGTAAAGCAGCCGCAGGTTCGCGAACTTCTGCCAGTCGTCGCCGGGCATCTTGTTCAGCAGCGACCGCTTGCCGTAGACGACCTCGTCGTGCGACAGGGGCAGCACGAAGTTCTCGCTGAACAGATACAGCCCGCGGAACGTGAGCTTGTTGTGGTGATAGCGCCGGTAGACCGGATCGTTGGCGAAGTAGGCCAGCGTGTCGTGCATCCAGCCCATGTCCCACTTCATGCCGAAGCCGAGGCCGCCCAGGTAGGTCGGCCGCGACACCATCGGCCAGGCGGTCGACTCCTCGGCGATCGTCTGCGCGTCGGGCACCTCGCGATAGACGGTCGTGTTGAACGTCTTCAGGAACTCGACGGCGTCCAGGTCCTCGTTTCCGCCGTACTGGTTGGGGATCCATTCCCCCGCCTTGCGGCCGTAGTCCAGGTACAGCATCGAGGCGACCGCGTCGACGCGCAGCCCGTCGATGTGATAGCGCTCCAACCAGAACACGGCGTTCGACAGCAGGAAGGCCCGCACTTCGTTGCGGCCGTAGTTGAAAACGGCGCTGCCCCACTCGGCGTGCAGGCCGCGCCGCGGGTCGGCGTGCTCGTACAGGTGCGTGCCGTCGAAGTAGATCAGCCCGTGCTCGTCCGTCGGGAAGTGCGCCGGCGTCCAGTCGAGGATCACGCCGATGCCGTTGCGGTGCAGCGTGTCGACCAGGTACATGAAGTCTTCGGGCGAGCCGTAGCGCGCGCTGGGCGCGAAGAACGACGTCACCTGGTAGCCCCACGACCCGTAGAAGGGATGCTCGGCGACCGGCATCAGCTCGATGTGCGTGAACCCGCAGCGCTGGACGTGCTCGGTCAGGCGCGGCGCTAGCTCGCGGAAGCTGAGCACGCGGTCCGGGTGCTCGGGGCTGCGCATCCACGAGCCGAGGTGCACCTCGTAGATCGACAGCGGCGC
>CAZJMY010000985.1:0-7499 GCA_964546845.1 uncultured Myxococcales bacterium
GACGTCTGCGGCACGTACCACACGTACGCGTTCGAGTGGACGCCCGACTACATCGCCTGGGTGATCGACGGCGTGCAGATCCGGAAGGTGACCGGCGCCAGCGTCGCCGAGTACACGCAGAACGCCGCCCAGGGCATGGCCATGCACTTCAACACCTGGGTGGGGAACGCGTCGTTCGGCGGGGCGCTGGACCCGGCGACCCTGCCCGTGCAGGAGTTCATCAGCTGGGCGCAGTACTCGTCGTACGCGAACGGCGAGTTCCAGCTGCAGTGGCGCGAGGAGTTCGACGGTTCGACGGTGCCTGCCGGGTGGGGCCTGGGGAACTGGGCCTCGCCCTACAACCTGTCGACGCACAACCCGGCCAACGTGAACGTGGTCGACGGGATCGCCGTGCTCTCGATGACGGCCGACGGGGCGACCGGTTTCACGGCCACGCCCCCCGCGGACGTGCCGGTGGACGCCGGCGCGGGCACGGGCGGCGCGCCGGGGGCGACCGGTTCGGGCGGCGACGGGTGTAGCTGCCGGGCGGCCGGTCGCGCGCCGATCGGCGGGGCGGGCCTGGTCACCGTGCTGCTGGTCGCGGGGTGCGTCTTCCGCCGCGCCCGCTCGAAGCGCTGACCGACCCTGGCCTGCGCGATGCGCGCTGGCGCTGGGATCCGCACTTCGCTAACGTGGATGCCGATAAGGGTTCATGGAGCTGGAAGTCGGAACCTCTGCGCTGGTGACGGAACAGGTCGACGCGGCGGCGCGCGCGCTGGCCGCGCGATGGCGCGGCGGTGACCCTGCCGACCCCGCGCTGAGGCGCGCCTGCAGCGGCAGCCTGGCCGAGCTGCGGGGGGCGTACCGGCAGAATCCGGCGGCCTTCAGCGCGCCCACGGTGCGGCTGCTGAAGGACCTGTCCAACGCGCTGACGGCGACCCAGGTGCAGGCCCGGCTGGACCTGCCCGCGGCCCGTTCCCGACCGTCGGGCCCCTCGCCCCAGGACGTCCTGCGCGACGTGTTCGGGTACCAGTCGTTCCGTGCCGGGCAGCAGGAGATCATCGACGCGGTCCTGGCCGGGCGCGACTGCGTGGGGATCATGCCGACGGGCGCCGGGAAGTCGCTGACCTATCAGATCCCGGCGCGCATCCTGGGCGGGCTGACCCTGGTCGTCTCGCCGCTCATCGCGCTGATGAAGGACCAGGTCGACGCGATGACGGAGGTCGGCCTGCGCGCCACGTATCTCAGCGCCTCGCTGCCCCCCGAAGAGCGGCAGCGCCGGATCCGCGCGCTGGCCGACGGCGCCTACGAGCTGTGCTACGCGGCGCCCGAGGGGCTGGAGGCGTCGGTGGGGCGCGCGCTGTCGGGGCTGGACCTGAGCCTCATCGCCGTCGACGAGGCCCACTGCATCAGCCAGTGGGGGCACGACTTCCGGCCCGCCTACCGCAACCTGACCGGGCTGAAGCGAAAGTTCGGCGGCGTCCCGGTGCTGGCGCTGACCGCCACCGCCACGCCGGCGGTCACGGCGGACATCATCGCGCAGCTGGCGATGCGCGACCCGGCCAACTTCCGGGGGCGGTTCTTCCGCCCGAACCTGCGCATCTCGATCTACCGGAAGGGGGAACACGACGACACCCCCGGCGCCGGCGCGCGCGGCGTGCGGGGCGCGATCGCGCGGCTGGTGCACGACCGGCGCGGGCAGAGCGGCATCGTCTACGCGCTGTCGCGCAAGGCCTGCGAGTCGATGGCGGAGTTCCTGCGGGGCAGCGGCATCGCGGCGGCCGCCTATCACGCGGGCATGGAGCCGGCGGCGCGCAACACGGTGCAGGACGCGTTCGGCCGCGACGAGGTCGACGTGGTGGTGGCGACGGTGGCCTTCGGCATGGGGATCGACAAGTCCAACGTCCGCTATGTCATCCACCGCGACATGCCGCGGTCGATCGAGAGCTACTACCAGGAGATCGGGCGCGCGGGGCGCGACGGGCTGCCCAGCGACTGCATCCTGTTCTATTCGTGGGCCGACGTGCTGGCGTTCGACCGGTTCGGCGAGCGCCCGGGCGAAGAGGTCGACCCCGCCGCCCTCGCCCGGCAGCGGGACCAGGTGCGGGAGATGTTCGGGTTCGCGTCGGCGCGCGACTGCCGCCACCGGCTGCTGGTCCGGTACCTGGGCGAGGCGATCGACCGTTGCGGCGAGTCGTGCGACGCGTGCGCGTCGTTGGATCCGCTGGGGGCGGCCCGCGCGGTCCCCAAGGGGCGACGGACGGTTTCGGTGGCCTCGGTCGAAGCGCCTCCCACGTCGGAGGCGGCGGCGCTGTTCGTGCGGCTGAAGGCGCTGCGCAAGGAGCTGGCGGCGGCCCGCAACGTGCCGGCCTACGTCGTCTTCAACGACGCGACGTTGATGCGAATCGCCGAGCTGCGCCCCACCTCGCACGGGGCGCTGCGCGGCATTTCGGGGATCGGGCCCAAGAAGCTGGAGCTTTACGGGGACGACCTACTGGCGGCGGTCGCGGCGGGCTCTTCACGCGGGGCCGGCGAATGACCAGGTTGGATCCCGAGGTTGTGGGAAATGGCGGGTGGGGCCAGCGTTCAGACGCTGAGGGCGTTTCTCCGGGATGAGCGGGCGGCGGCGGCTCGTTACCGGCGGGCGCTGCCGCTGTTCACGGACCGCGCCGAGACCGACGAGCTGAGGGCGTGCCTGGCGTCGCACGAGCGGCGGATCGAGACGCTGGTCGGGCGGATCCGGCAGATGGGGGGGAGCTCGAGGACGAGGACGCGGACGAGGACGGGGACGGGGACGGGGATGGGGGAGGGGACGCGATTGGGTTGTTGGAGGAGAGTGAGGATCGGGGGCTGCGGCGTTATCTGGAGGGGGTGTGTCGGTTGGACCTCGACACGCGGCGGTTGATCGCCCGGGAGGTCTTGCCGGAGCAGGTGCGGACGTACGATTCGCTGGCCGATCTGCGGCTCCTGCACTTCCACTGACGGGGAGCGCGCGAGGTCACGGCGGAGAGGGGCTCCGTCGGGGTATTCTCGGCGGATGATCGCCCGGGCCGTCGCGCCCACCCTCGCTGTCGCGATCCTGATCACGGGCGCGAGCGCGGCCCTCGCCGAGGTGACGTCGCCGCTGGCGCCGCTGCCGGCCTTCGACGAGACGCCGTTCGGTCCCCGGTACGTCATCGAAGCGGTGCAGGTGACCGGCAACCGCAAGACCGAGCGCTCCCTGATCGCGGGGGAGCTGGCGGTGCTCGGCCTGGCGCCGGGCGGCGCCGTCGACGCTTCGGACCGCCGGGTCGAGACGGCCCGCTACCGGCTGCTGTCGCTCGGCTACTTTCTGGACGTCCACCTCTCGGTCGCCCGCGGGAGCCGACGCGGCGCCGTGGTCCTGATCGTCGACGTCGAAGAGCGCGGCACGCTGGTCATCAACGAGATCTTCGCGGCGACCAGCCCGGCGACCCTGTTCTGGGGCGGCACGGACCTGGCGCAGACGAATTTCCTGGGGCGTGGCATCAACCTGGGTGCGGGGTTCGTCGCGTCGACGCAGCCGCTGGTGGCCAACGCGCACGCCGGGCTGGGCGTGCGGCTGCACGTCGCCGTCCCGCCCCTGGGCGGGCCGACCGGCGTCGCGCTGTCGGTCACCGGGCTCTACAACGACGCCAGCGAGTTCTACCGGGCGTCGGGCGCCGACGACGACAGCGACCCGGGGCGGTTCGTCGCCACGCGGGTGCGGCGCATTGGCGGCGTGCTGACGGCCGGGCTGCTGCTGCCGGCCAACTTCCATGCCTCGATCTCCTTCCGGCAAGAACAGGACTCCGCGCAGCTGCCGGCGCTCCGCATCCAGACGCTGCCCGACGGCCAGATCGTTCCGATCGACTTCATGATCCGGGAGGGCGCCAGCCGCGTCGGCAGCGCCACGGGCAGCCTGCAGTTCGACAACCGGTCGGACCCGGTGCTGCCGCGCTCGGGCGCACGCGCCAACCTGTCCGTCGAGGTCGCCAGCGCGCTGCTGGGCTCCAGCACCACGTTCGTGAAGGGGACGGTCGAGGCCTCGGTCTACTTCAAGATGCCGCGCGGACACGCGCTGGGCCTGCACCTGTTCGGCGGGGCCATCAGCGGGCCGGCGCCCTACTTCGACCGCTTCTTCATCGGCGACCTGGACCTGCTGCTGCCGCGGCGGGCGCTGGGGATCAACTTCTCGACGCAGGCGCCGCCCGGCTTCCTGGGGCCGTCGATCCAGCACCACCGGTACGACGATTTCGCGGGGCGGGTTCTGGTCGAGTACGCCGTCCCGATCTGGCGGCGCCGTGGGTTGGTCTACGGGGGCGACGCGTTCGTCGCCGTGGGCGCGCTGGGAATGGCGAGCGACGGCGACCTCACCGGACCCGGCACGGGCGCAGCGGCGCTGCCCATCGACCTGACGGGAGACGTGGGGCTGCGCCTCGACACGTACGTGGGCGTGTTCACGATCTCGATCGCCAACGCTCTCAGCCGCGCGTCGTTCTGATGCGCGCCGCCGCCGCCGCCCTGTTGCTGTTGGCCGCGGTGGCGGGGGTGGCCCGCGCCGACGAGCCGCTGCCGATGCGGCGCATCGGCGTGGCCGTGGATCGCGGGCAGCTGGCCGTCAGCGTCGGCCTCCAGGACCTGTTCGGCGAGGCGGAACGACAGCGTCTGAAGTCGGGTTTCTCGACGCGCATCCTGGTGCGGGTCGCGCTGGAGGACGCGGCGACCGGAGACGCCGTGGCGCTGGCCGTCTGGCGCGCGGAGATCTTGTACGACATCTGGGACGAGAAGTTCGCGTTGCGGACGGCGGCCAACGCGGCGGCCGAGCAGCGCGGGGTCGCGGCGACCCCCGAGGAGGCGGTGGCCCGGACCGCGGTGCTGGTCGACTTCCCTGTGGCGCCGGTGGCCCGGCTGTCGCCGAACGGCCGGTATGTGGTCGCCGTCCGGGGAGACCTGAACCCGATCTCCGAGGACCTGCTGCTCGAGGTGCGCCGGTGGCTGGTGCAGCCCTCGCGCGGGCAACGGCGGCTGGGCGCCGGGGACAGCTTCTTCGGCTCGTTCGTCAGCATCTTCGTGAACCCGCGCATCGAAGACAGCGAGCGCCAGGTGCGATTCGTGTCGCAGCCCTTCGCGCTGCCGCCCCCACCCCCGCCTGCGCCTGCGCCTGCAAGGAGAAGCCCATGAAGTTGCTGCGGCTCCCGGGCCGTTTCGAGTGGAAGATCCTGATCGCGCTGTTCGTCGTCGCGTCGCTGCCGCTGGGCGCCGCGGCGTATCTGATGACGGTCACCATCGGCCGCATCGAGGCCATCACCGAGCAGCACCAGGAGGCGATCCGCCAGTCGCTGGGCGGCGCGGTCGACGTCTACAAGGCCTACTTCGAGCAGATGAAGGACGGCTTTCGCGAGCGGGCGGCGGAGATCGGCGCCGACCCGCCCGAGCACGCCAACGAGCTGGCCGAGGTGCCGGACCTGCTGCGGGCGCGCATCCTGTCCGGCACGCGCGTCGCCGAGGAGTGGTCGGCCCCTGCCAACATCGTCGCCGAGGCCCGGGAAGCGCCGCCCAGCCTGGTGGCGCTTCCTGCGCCGAAGGGGGGCGAGCCGCGCCTGCTGGAGCTGACCTTCGGCATCCCGCGCGAGATCTACTCCAACTTCCTGGCGCTGCGGTCGGCGATGGAGGAAGAGCGCGAGCTCGATCGTCTGTTGCCGGTGGTGCTTCCCAGGATCTTCCACGGGCTGGGCGTCGCGCTGGTCGGGGTCCTGGTGGTCGCGGCGGGCCTGGGGCTGTTCATCGCGCGGCGCGCAACGGGACGAGTGGCGGCGCTGAGCGAGGCCGCGCGGCGGGTCGGCGAAGGTGACCTGACGGTGCGGGTGACCCCGCGCGGCTCGGACGAGCTGGACGACCTGGGGCGCGCCTTCGATCGCATGGTCGCCGAGCTCTCGGAGGCCCGCTCGCGCCTCGGCTACCTGCAGAAGCTCTCGGCGTGGCAGGAGGTGGCGCGGCGCCTGGCGCACGAGATCAAGAACCCTCTGACGCCGATCCAGCTGGCGGTGCAGGAGCTCGCCTCGAAGTACCGGGGCGACGACCCGCAATACCAGCGCCTGCTGGGCACCGCGCAGGAGATCATGAACGAGGAGGTCGGGGTCATCCGGCGCCTCGTCGACGACTTCTCGGCGTTCGCGAAGCTGCCGAAGGTCGAGCCGGTGGCCGTCGACCTGGGGCAGGTCGTCGACGACTTCGCGCGCGCGCACCCCGAGTGGCAGAACGCGCTGCGGGTCACGCGCGGCGTGCCGGTGCCGGCCATGTGCGACAGGATGCTGATCCGGCGCGTGCTCGCCAACCTGGTCGAGAACGCGGTCCACGCCGCCAGCGCCGCCGGCCACGAGCCGCAGGTGCAGATCGAGGCCCGCACGGAAGCCGGGTTCGCGGTGCTGACGGTCGACGACAACGGGCCGGGCGTGCCGGCCGACGCGCGCGAGCGGATCTTCGACCCCTACATGACGACCAAGGAGCACGGCACCGGCCTGGGTCTGGCGATCGTCCGCAAGATCGTGCTGGACCACGGCGGCGACGTTCACGTCAGCAGCCAGCCGTCGCCGCTGGGCGGCGCGCGGCTGGAGGTGACGCTGCCGACCGCACCCGCCGGGGTCTAGCTACCGCCGCGCGATGCGGACGGCGCCGGCCGGCGTGCGCAGCGTCGCTTGTCCGTCGGGGCCCACGGCCAGCAGCTCCGACAGCGCCGCGAGCGCCGAGCTGGCGAGGCGCGCCTCGAGGCGGCCGCCGCGGACGGTCGCGCGGAGGGTTCCTTCGTCGTCGACGGTCAGCGTGCCCGGCTGCAGCCGTTCCTCCGCCCCGTCGGACAGCGCCAGCCACACGTCGCCCGCGGCGTCGACGCGGGCGGCGCGCGCGACCAGCGGCGTGTCGTCGACGTCCAGATACGCGTAGCGCCGCTCGTCCAGGCGAAGGATGTAGCGGCCGTCGGGCGGCGGGAGGCGATCGAGCCACCTGAAGAGAGCGCGCCGGAACCCGTCGTGGGTGATCTCCGCGCCCTCGTGGATGAACCGCCCCTCTCGATCGACGCGAATGCCCGACCGCCGGAGCCGCTCGATGAAGGCGGCCTGCTCCGCCTCGTTCATGACCGCCGCGTCAGGGGGCGCGGACGGCGCCCAGGCGCTGCAGCAGATCCTTGGTGCGCAGCTTCTCCTTCTTCAGCTGGATCCGCTCGACCTGCTCGTCGGGGGTCAACGAGAGGTGACGTTCCAGCTGGGCGAGCCTTCGCTCCAGCTCACCGTGACGCTCCCGCAACCGCACCATCTGCACCGACGCCGATTCTGGATCCACACGGACTTTTTCCATGCCCCGAGCCTCCAATCAGCCCTCGCGACGATGATAGCGCCGGCTCGAGGCATGGATCAATGTCAGGAAATCACTGACTCAGCCGTGCCTCGAACGCCGCGATTTCCTTCTCCTGCGACAGCAGGAACTCCAGCTCGTCCACGCCCTGCAGCAAGCAGTACCGGGCGAAC
>CAZJMY010000986.1:0-2465 GCA_964546845.1 uncultured Myxococcales bacterium
ACCTGCACGTCGTCGCCCGACGCCGCGTCCTTGCCCACCGGTTTGGTCTCGCCGCTGGCGACGACGCCGCCGCCTTTGCGGTGCAGCTCCCATTTCAGCGGCGCCGTCTGGGTGGTCTTCACGGTCGCCAGCTTGGCCAGCTCCGGCAGGTAGCCGGTCTGGTTGACGAGCACGTTCGGGATCGGCGCTTCTTCGGCCGAGACCTTGTCGCTCTTCTTGAACTGCGGGTCGTCGAGGTGGACGTCGTCGAAGCAGACGGTGTAGGGCGGAGCGGTGTCACCGGCCATCGGGCCGCCGAAGTGGAACGCCAGCTCCGCCGTCGCGTCGTCGTCGGACTCCATCGTGAACGCGCCGACGAACGTCTGCGGGCGCGTCGTCAGATCGACGGTGTCGGTCCAGTACTCTTTGTAGGGCGGGCCGGACATGCCGACCTTGGCCTTCACCTGCACCGGCTTGGTGGCGTGGGCCATGTACGAGATCGTGTAGGTGTGGCCCTTGCGGATCACCATCTCGCGGTGGCGCGCCTGCGTGTCCCAGGGGTTCACGCCCTTGTTGGTGACGGCGATGCAGAACTGGCCGTCCTTCACGGCGGCGGTGACCGTACCCGGCGACGTGAACGACGTCGTCCAGGGGATGTACTTGCCTCCCTCGAAGGTGTTGTTCTTGAGGAGCTCGTGCCCGGACAGCGCCGGCACGTGCACGCCCGGTGAGCCGTTGGTGGGCGCGGCGTTCCAGTCGGTCATGGACGGTTCGACGACCGCTGCGCCCGGGGGCGTGGCGGGGGCCGCTGCCGCGGGGGCCGTCGCAGGCGTGGCCGCGGGCGCCGTGGACTGCGCCGCGGGCGCCGTGCAGGCAGCCAGCGCGAGCGCCACAAAAGGGAACAGCGCGCGCGAACGGGATCCGCGCAAGGAGGCTACGGTCTCGGGCATAGGTCGATCCTCGGGGGGGGAGCCGGCGTGCTGCCGGCGGCCGAGACCCTACCCCGAATTCCCGCGTCCCGGAAGCCGGGCCGGTCGCCGCGCCGCGCGTGGTCGCCGCCGCGCGATCGCCGCGCGTCGGTCACATTGGCTCGGTGCCGTAGACCAGGACGCCGTTGATGTAGCCGGTGATGTGCGGGTTCGGGTTGTAGGGCGGCACGTTGGGGCTGGCGCCGGCCGGACACACCTGGAACGAGTAATCCATCGTTTGGTCGCCGAGAAACATCGCGCTGAAATTCATGGCGTTGAACCGCAGCTGGATCTGGCCGCTGTCGCTGAACAGGGCCAGCGTCGGCGCCTTCGACGTGAACCCGACCTCGAAATACTCGTTGGCGCCCGATCGCGGCGGCGACACGGCGACGAACTTGGACGTGATCGTCGAGGAAGCCAGCATCGCGTAGTCGACCGTCAGCAACGGCGGGTCCGTGGTCTCGCCCAGCTGGAACCAGTAGCGGAACGTGACCTGGGACAACGGCAGCCCGGTGGAGGCGTTGTTCACGACGTCGACGACCACCTTCCCCTGCTTCGGGTTGGTCCCGTCCTGGCACGCCGCATCGATCACCAGCTTGCAGTTCGCGCAGCTCCCCGCGCCGCCGGCCCCGCCGCCGCCCGACGTCCCGGCGGCGCCTCGCCCGCCCGCGGCCCCCGACGCGCCGGCCGTTCCCGAGATGCCGCCCCGCGAAGACGTTCCGCCGCCGCCGGTGGCGCCGCCCGCACCTCCCGAACGGCCCGCGGCGCCGCCGGTTCCGGTGCTGCTGCCGCCGGCGAGCCCGCTGACGCCACCCGTCGCGGCGACGCCGCCCGTGCCGCTGACCACGGCGCTGCCGGCGGTGCCGGCCAGGGCCGTGCTGCCGCCCGACGCGTTCGACCCGCCGGTGTTGCTGGCGAAGCCGCCCGTGCCCGTCGCGATGTTGCCGGTGCGAAAATATTCGTCCGGCCCCTGGCAGGCGAACAGCAAGAACCCGCCCGTGGCGGCCGCGATCAGGCCCGCTCGGGCCTGTCGTGACCAACCAGAAGCGCGGGTCTTAAGCACAGGGAAAACCTCAGGAAGACGGCCAGTCTACCCCGAAGGGCCCCTCGCTCAAGCGGGAAGGCCCGGGGCGCCGGTTTTGGCTTTCGCCGCGCCGCGACCACGCGCCTCAATAAGTCGTGAAGTAGGCGTACGAATAGTTGCCGGCCCCGGCCTGCATGCAGAAGCCGCCGTTCACCGGGGCGGGCAGCGTGAACGTGCCGCCGGTCGCGCAGTCGAGGGCTTTGCCGTTGACGCTGAAGGTGCGCGGCGCAACGAAGTTCCCGCAGACCAGGTGGGTGACGTTGCCGATCACGTCGTTGCAGGTCGCGCCCGTCCCGAGCCCGCCCGAGTTCGCATTCGGTGCGACCGCCATCGGGTTGCTGCAGAGGCCCGCGCAGGGCCCGGTCCCGGGGCTGCCGGCCGCGCCGGTGCCGCCGCTGCCCGTGGCGCCCGCGGCCCCGCTCGCGGCGCCCGCG
>CAZJMY010000987.1:0-12188 GCA_964546845.1 uncultured Myxococcales bacterium
CGGCGACCCCCGCGCCCGCCGCACCGCCGGCCCCGCCACCTCCCCCGAGCCCGCCAACGCCGCCGGTGACGCCGCCCGTACTGACGCCACCGCCGCCGCCTCCACCGCCCGCGCCGCCTCGCGCGCCGCCGTTCGCGCCACCGCCAGGATGTCCCGCAACCTGGGCTCCAGCGACGCCGGCGACGCCCGGCGCCCCGCCGGCATCGGTTCCCGCGCTGCCGCCCTTTTGGCTCGCTTCGTTGCCGGAGCCTCCCACCGCATTCGAGATGCCGCCGAGTCCTCCGGCCGCGGATACTCCACCTTCTCCAGTGCGCCCATCGACAGCGACGTCCCGGCCTGCCGCGTCCCGGCCTCCGCCGGACGTCGCGACGTCACCACTGCAACCGGCAAACAGAGCCGCCACGACGACGGCCGCGACCCGTCGCCCCCGAGGTGCACGAACGCACGCAGCCTCGCTTCGCCCCCAACCACCGCCGCCATCCAATCGAACCGCCATGGCGGTTCTGAAACTACACCCGTTCAGCCCCCCCGCAGCCACAACGATTGACACGCCGATTGAAATAAGCGGCGACGAGACCGTTGACGTTCACGGGTGGGATTGCCCGAAGCGGTCCGGCAGTTGCCGGGAAGTGGGCGGCGGTGATGTGGACGCTCCTTCACGCACCGAGCCGCTCAGGCGTCCCGCCGTTGGCTCCTGTCCGAGCGGCCGAACTGGGGAAAGCCGCTCGGAGCGCCGTCAGAAGCTGCATCCAATCCCGAACCGAGCATGGCGATCGCGTTGGTCGTTCGCGCTGAGCATCAAGCCGGCCGATGCTTTCAAGGCGAAAACGGACAGCGAGAGCTCAGGCCAAAGGTAGGTCGCGCTGTGCCAATGGGTCGGCGCGATGGCGTTCGTCGTCCTGGGAAACCGAAGAAGTGGCCGTCGTCGTCTGCATGCGCAAGCCGCTAGGCTGCTGAACGTCGCGGCCTGGCTGGCCAAGGACGAGTCGAGGAAGCCGCTACATTGAGCTGCGTCGCCGGATGCCGCGGTCAGCGCGTCAGGATGGCGTAAAACCACACCGTCATCGCGCCGACCAGCCCGAACGATGCCATCATCATCAGCATCTCGCGCCGCCTCTGCTGCGCCCGCTTCCGCCGTTCGCTGCGCCGTCCACCGTTGCGCCGGCTGCGCCGCGGTTGCTCGTTGACCGGTTCGTCATAAGACGCAAACCAAGCATCCGCCTGCGCGTCCACCTGCGAGTTTTCGACCGATGCGACTTCCAAGCGCCCCCCGAAGGTCGGAAGCTAACACAATCAGGAAACCGGAGACCGCCG
Source organism: uncultured Myxococcales bacterium (assembly GCA_964546845.1). Classification (GTDB taxonomy): domain Bacteria; phylum Myxococcota_A; class Polyangia; order Fen-1088; family Fen-1088; genus JADGRB01. Next base: position 1,315 of record CAZJMY010000987.1, read on the forward strand.
CAATCAACCGGAGCGGTGCGCCGGCAGAATGCGTCGAATCGACGGCCCACAAGCACGTCTCCCGAATTCCCGATCCTCGTCCCTGATGAAGGAACCGACGCGGCGCGATCGAGCGCGAGGATCGCTCAGTGCGCGGACAGCGCGCGGTCCCTTGTCACCGGCGCCGCCACTAGTCTCCTCGGCAACGAAATCACCACTCATCCGATCTTGGTGCGAGGAGGGGGACTTGAATGATCGTCCGTTGCAATGTCCTGTTATCCGGCAACGTCCCGACGAGTTTCACTTTCCGCCCTCGATGGCCGCACAGATCAATCGCACTCCCACCGAGATTGGTGCAACGCTCATTCGGACATCGACGAGTGCTCGGAGGCGATCCATGGCGACGCTATCCCCCGACTTGCTCGCCATCCACTACTGAGCTGCGACGATCATCTCTCCGCAGAACTTCTGCGTGTTCAGGGCGGTCCAGCCCTGGCCATCCTTCGCCGTGACGAGGTGCATGACCATGTTGCCGCCCATGTTGAACGCAATGAATCGTTTGTGCGAAGCGGCCTGGGAGCCGGCAGCGGCGGGAGCCTCAGCCGGGGAACTGAGACCCTCGTAAAGGAGTTTGCACCGCAAGGAGTATCCGCTCACTTGCTCTCGGTCGGTCTAACGTCTTCAGGCAGTGCGAGGAGGGGGACTTGAACCCCCACTCCTTTCGGAACCAGATCCTAAGTCTGGCGCGTCTACCAGTTCCGCCATCCTCGCGTGGTGTGACCCTGAATTTTTACGGCGTCTGGGGGGCGGCGTCCACCTCCGGCGTGGGCGGTGCGCCAGCCGGATGCGGAGCAGCCCGCCGCACGACTAATCAGCAGGTGCGTCAGCGGGCGGCGTGGGCAGGCCTTGCTCCTCGAGCGTCTCCAGCATCAAGGTTCCAGCCAGCTGCGCCTCGTGCTTCGCCTCGTCGGCGGTAGGACCGTGGGCGATGCAACCGGGCAGCGCCGGGATGCGTGCGATGAACGCGCGGTTCTCGTCGCTCCACTCGATCAGGATCCGATATCGAAACGGTTCCTCTTTCACGACCGCGCCTCCCTTCCTCTTCGCCAATGCGGCGACAGTCGTCGCTTTAGCACCTCTCACCTTGCGCGTGCCACCGGGCCGGTCGCCGCGCTTGTTTCCGGCGGGACAAGACGCTTTCGGGCAAAGGCGGGCATGGGTTGCGGCGTGGGGGTTCTTACCTCTTCGGGGTGTTGTCGCCACGCACCTGTTCCAGGAGGACGCCATGAAGCCGGTTCGGAGGTTTGTCGCTGCGTCGATGTCGAGGCGGGCGTTTGCGTCGGCGGTGTTCTTGGCCATCGTGGGGGGCGTGCGGTGGCCGGCGGTGTTGGAGGCGAAGGAGCCGGGGCCGGGCAAGCCGACGGTGGTCATGGTGCATGGGGCGTTCGCGGGGTCGTCCAGCTGGAATCCGGTCGTCTCGCGGCTGCTGGCGAAGGGATATCCGGTCGTCGCGGTGGCGAATCCGCTGCGCGGGGTGGGCAGCGACGCGAAGTACCTGAGCGCGGTGATGACCAACATCGCGGGGCCGATCATCCTGGTCGGGATGGTCATCAGCAACGCGGCCACCGGCAACGGCAAGGTCAAGGCGCTGGTCTTCGTCTCGGGGCTAGCGCCGGACGTCGGCGAGACGGCGACCGCTCTGGTCGCGAAGTTTCCCGGCAGCACGCTGGGACCTACGCTGGCGCCGCCCGTCCTCCTGGCTGGCGGCGCCAAGGATCTGTACATCCGGCAGGACAAGTTCAACGCGCAGTTCTGCGCGGACCTGCCGGCGGCCGACGCAGCGGTCATGGCGGCCACGCAGCGGCCCATCCTCGAAGCGGCCTTCAACGAAGCGGCGGGGACGCCGGCCTGGAAGACCATCCCCTCGTGGTTCCTCTACGGCAGCCTCGACAAGAACATCCCGCCCGCCGTCCATGCGTTCATGTCCCGGCGCGCCGGCGCGAAGAAGGCCGTCGAGGTCAAAGGCGCGTCGCACGTGGTCATGGTCTCGCACCCGGACGCGTTGGTTCGGCTCATCGACGACGCGGCGACGACGGTGCTGGCCGCCAACTGAGCGCCGCCTGTTCCTCGACCACCGGGCGGTACGCTTTTCGGCCGCCCCTCACTTTCGAATGAAGGACCGGAGGTCCTCGCGCGAATACGAGCCAGATGGCTCGCGCGGCGATTCGCCTGTGGCTCTTCGCACTGTTGATCGCAGCGGCGTCCTCCGCCCGAGCGCAATCGCCGCCGCCGGCCGCCCCACCTATCACCATCACGCCGCCCGCGTTGCGCGGCGACGGCGAGGTCCCCTACCCGCCCGACGGTCACGGCGACGCTTCGGTCGTGCTGGAGCTGGTCGTCGCGCCCGACGGCAAGGTCTCGGAGGCGACGGTCGTCGACGGGGTCGAACCGTTCGCGCGGCAGGCGCGAGACGCCGTCCTCCGCTGGCAGTTCACGCCCGCCCGGCGCGGCACCCAGGCCGTGGCCGCGCGCATCGGCGCGCGCGTCGACTTCCGCCAGGAGGCGCCCCCCAGCTCCCCGCCGCCGCCCGGCCCGACGACGTCGCCGGCGGCGCCGCCCGTCATGCCCCAGGTCGACGCGCCGCTGGACGTGACGGTGCGCGGGAAGCGTCGCGAGATCGGCCAGACGACGCTGACGGCCGCCGACGTGCGCGAGATGCCGGGCGCCTTCGGTGATCCGTTTCGCGCCATCGAGGCCCTGCCCAGCGTGGCGCCCATCATCAGCGGGCTCCCCTACTTCTACATCCGCGGCGCCCCGCCCAACGACAACGCCTACTACGTCGACGGCGTGCGGGTCCCCTTCCTCTTCCACGTCGGGATCGGCGCCGCGGTCATCCACCCGGCGCTGGTCGATCGCATCGACTTCTTCCCCAGCGCCGCACCCGCCGCCTACGGGAACGCCGCCGGCGGCATCATCGCCGGGCAAACGCGCGCGCCCGCCGCCGACCCGCACGGCGAGGCCAACCTGCGCCTCTTCGACGCGGGCGCGCTGGTCGAGACGCCCTTCCACGACGGGCGCGGCACGGTCTTGCTGGCCGGCCGGTACGGCTACCCGGGCCCCATCGTCGGTGCGCTCGCCTCGAACATCAAGCTCGGGTACTGGGACTATCAGGCGCGCGCCACGTGGCGGCTCACCGGCCGCGACACGGTCGGCGTGTTCGCCTTCGGCAGCCACGACTATCTGGGAACCGCGTCGACCAACAACGGGCAGACCGGGCCGATCGTCGAACAGCTGGCGTCCGACTTTCACCGCGTCGATCTCCGCTACGACCACGCGCTGACCGGCGGCAACCTGCGCGTCGCCGCCACGCTGGGTCACGACACGCAGGGCGGCGCCGGCGGCGAGGACCACGCGACGCCCGTCCGGATCACCGATCCGTCGGGGGCGCTGCGGCTGGAATTAGACAAAAGGCTGACGCCCGCGCTTCGCTTCCGCGCCGGCGCCACCGGCCAGGTCGACGCGTACAGCTTCCACCAGCCAGCCTCGACGGGGGACCAGGTGCCCGTGCCGGCCAGCGTCGATCCGCCGCCCACGAACCTCACGGCGGAGGCGCACGCGGACGTGGTGTGGCGCCTCGGCCCGCGCATCGAGCTGGTGCCCGGGCTGCGCGCCGAGGTCTTCGAGTCGTGGCGCTCGTCCGCCGCGGCCGGCATCCAGACGCACACGCGCGTGCCGGTGCTGGACCCGCGGCTCTCGATCCGGGTGGTCCTGACGCCGTCGGTGGCGTGGCTGGCGGCCGCGGGGATCGCGCATCAGTTTCCCGCGCTGCGCGTGGGGCTGATCCCCGGCCTGTTGCTGACGGTCCCGGGCTTCCCGGTCGGCGATCATCAGCTGCAGCGCGCGTTGCAAGCTGCGCAGGGCTTCGAGCTGTCACTTCCCGCCGAGATCACGGCGACGGCGACGGGGTTCCTGTCGTACTGGTCCGGGCTCACCGACCTGACCGCCAATTGCCTGCAGATCATGCCGCCCACGACGGGCGGGCCGCCGCCGGACGGGAGGGGACCGCCGCCCGAGCCTCCGTACACCTGCCCCAGCGAGCAGCCTCTTCACGGCTACGCGTACGGCCTGGAGGTGCTGGTGCGCCGGTCGCTGGCCAGGCGGCTGGCGGGATGGGTGTCCTACACGCTGTCGCGCTCGCGCCGGCAAGAGAACTTCATCACGCCGTCCGGGGGCGACGCGGTGACCACCGTGCCCAGCGACTACGACCGCACGCACCTCCTCAACGCGGTGGTGGCCGCCGACCTCGGGCGCCATTGGCGGGCCGGCGCGCGCGCGATCTTCTACAGCGGCGTGCCCTATTCGGACCTGGCCGGGAACGTTCCCGCAGCGCCCTACAACGACCACCGCACCCCCTCGTTCTTCCGTCTGGACGTCCGCCTCGAGAAGCGGTGGGAGCTGGGGCACGACCGCGCCATCGCGTTCGTGCTGGAGGGGCAGAACGTCACCCTCAGCAAGCAGGCCACGCCGCTGGCGCTGGACTGCATCGGCGACATGATGCCGCAGGGCGGGACGACCCAGTGCACCATCGGAAAGATCGGCCCGCTGACCATCCCCAGCGTCGGGGTTCAGGCATTTTTCTGATTTGTCGCGATCGCGATGAAGGTTTCGACCCGCCTGAGCGAAGATCCATCAGGAACCGTGTCGAGAACGACCGCATGAGGTGGAACAGCGCGTCTCTCCTGCCCGTCGTGGCGGCGGTCGCGGTCATGGCCGCCGGGCGACCGGCTCGGGCCGCGGCGACGCCCGGGTGCGGGGCGCTGGCCGTCGGCGCGGACGCGACCGTTCGCGACCGCTGGCCCGATTTGCCGGCGGCGGTCCGCGGGACGTTCGAGACGCGCGCGGACGTCGACGCCTGCGCCCGGATCGAGCTCGCCGCCGCCGGGGCGACCATCCAGCTGACCGTCACCCTGGCTGACGGGCGCACCGCCTCCCGGTCGGTCTCGCGCCCCGGGGACGTCCTGCCGGCGCTGGAGGCGTTGCTGCTGCTGCCCGAGGGAGCCGGCACGGACCCGACCGCGGCCGCCGACGCCGCCCCGCCGGCGCGAAGGCCGGATGCTGCACCGATCGCCCCGCCGGCCGTCGCGCGCACGGCGGCGTCGCCGCCCCCGGCCGAGAGCGCGACGCCGTTTCGGCTGGAGATCGCCGTGGCCGCTGACGCGCGCACAGGCGACGGCTGGTACGGTGCCGGCGGCGGCGTCGCCGCGCTGGCCGACCTTTCGCACTGGTTGCTGGGGTTCGAGGGACGGCTCGACCGCTACCGGAGGGGGACGGCGGATACGGAGGCCGTGGGCCTCGAGCTGATCGCGCTGGCGGGACACCGCTTCAGCTGGGGGTCCAGCCGCACGATCGACCTGACCCTTGGACCGGCGCTGGCCCTGCACGGGACCAGCGCGATGACGACCGAGAACGTCGCTCAAACGACCACCACCCGCTTCGTCGTGTCCCAGCCCGGCAACGACGACGGCGTTGCGCGGCTGATCCTCGGGTGTCGTTTGACGTTCCGGGCGCAGTCCCTGCTGCGCACGTTCGTTCAGCTGGATGCCGACGTCGGTCAATCGGGGCTGCCGCCCTGGACGGTGGGGCTGGCGCTGGGCGCCGCCGTGGGGTCGCGATGACGGGGCGCGCGCCGCAACAGGGGCTGCGAACCGACTCCGCGAGGCTCGATGCGGACATCCTGCGCCGGCTCGCCGCCGGCGACACGGGCGCGCTGGGCGAGCTCTACGACCTCCACTGCCGTTCGCTGCGCCGGTTTCTGGTGCGCGCGACGGCGGACGCCGAGGACGTCGACGACCTGGTGCACGCGACGTTCCTGGCCGCGGCCAAGGCGGCCAGTCGCTACGACGGCCGCCTCTCCTGCCGGCCGTGGCTGATGGGGATCGCGGCGCAGCTTCTGCGACGCCGTCGCCGCACGTTCGCGCGCGTGGTGGCGTTCGTGTCGTCGCTGGGCAGCCACCAGCCGGCCGCCGCCGATCCGCGGCCGGTGCTGCAGGCGCGCACCGACGTCGGCCGCGCGCTGAGCGCGATCAGCGAACCCAAGCGGATCACGTTCCTGATGGCGGAGGTGGAAGGTCTCACCTGCCCGGAGATCGCGGCGGCGCTGGGGATCCCGGTGGGGACGGTCTGGACGCGCCTGCACGCCGCCCGGCAGGAGCTGCGCCGCGCGCTGCAGGGGGACGGCCCATGACCCGGCGGACGTGCCCGCGGACGTTCGAGGTGGAGGCCGCGCGCGACGGGCGCCTGGGCGGCGCCGCGCGCAAGAACCTCCAGCGTCACGTCGAGGGCTGCGCCGCCTGCGCCGCCGAGTCGGACGCCCTCGACCGGTTGGCCCAGCGGGCGAGAGCAGAGGCGGACGGCGAGGACGATCTGCGCTTCTGGCGCGAACGCAACCGACTGCTGGCCGCGTTCGACGGCGCGCTGCTGTCGCCGAAGCGGCCCGCGCCGGATCGCCGGGCGGCGAGGTGGCTGCTGGCGGCGGCCGCGATCGCCGCGGCGGTGGTCGCCCTGCGGGGGGCGCGTCCGTTCGGAGAGCCGCGGCCGCGCGCACTGGCGAGCATCCAGGCGGATGGCGGCACGGCCTGGCGCCGGCGCCCGGGCGCGGACGACCGCGAAGAGATCGCGCTGCGGCACGGCACGCTCTGGATCCACGTCGATCGCGCCGCCGGAGAGCGGCCGGTGCGTGTCCTTCTGCCCGATGGTGAGCTGGAGGACCGGGGGACCACCTTCACGGTCAGCGCCGACGCGACCGCGACGACGCGCGTGATCGTGCAGGAGGGGCGGGTCGTTCTCCGGTTGCGCGGGCGCGCGCCGGTCGAGCTGGGCGCTGGAGAGCGGTGGCCGTCCAGCGCGCCCGCCGTGGCGCGGCTGGCCGGTGCCGCGCGGGCGGTATCCGCGCCGCTGCCGCCCGACGAGCACCGGGCGGCTCCCGCGCGCGTGGCGCGGTCGACGCGCCCGATGCTGGAGCCGACTCCCGCCGCCGCCGCCGATCCGCTGGCCGCGTTCCGTGCGGCCGCCGCCGCGCTGCGCGCCGGAGACAACGCGGGCGCCGCAATGGCGTTCACCCGCTTCCTGACCGATCACCCGGACGATCTCATGGCCGAAGACGCCGCTTACCTGCGCGTGATCGCCTTCCAGCGCATGGGGGCCGGCGCGGACCTGCGACGCGCCGCCCGCGCGTACCTGCAGCGATTCCCCGCGGGCTTTCGACGCGAGGAAGTCTCCCGCCTGACCGACTGAGCCGGACCGCCGCGCACAAACCGACGGCCCTCGGGCGCTCGCGTCCAGAATTTCGGGGCGCTTCCCGCACTCATCGTATGCGCGCACAAACGTGCGCGCGCGTCGCGCGCGAATGGCGGGCGGGCGCGCACATTCGCCTGCGCCTTCGCTACACAAAATGCGAAGTGACGGCAGTACCTCGCAGAACATGACCATGACGTCTCGCTCCCTTCCGAGGCTGCGCACGTTCGCCATTGCTCTGACGGCGCTGGGTGTCGCGTGCTCGTCCACCGGCGGCGCGGGCGGCAGCGGCGGTCGTTCCGCCGGTTCGGGTGGCAACCCCACCGGCGGCGCGACCGCGCACGGCGGTTCTGTCGGCGCGGGCGGCGCGGCGGGCGGCGCCGGCCGCGGATCGGGCGGCGCGAACAACGCGGGCGGCAAAGTCGGTTCCGGCGGTGCCAGCGCCGACGGCGGGGCGGCGGGCGCCGGCGGGCGCGCCGCATCCAGCGGCGGAACGGCGGGACAGATGGACGCCTCCGCCGGTGGCCAGTGCGGCCCCGCCGCGACGGTCGAGCCGTTCTCGAAGTCGATCGCCGGCCTGTGGGACTTCACGCCGGCCGGTGGCACGAAGCGCACGCTGCAGGTGCCCGGAGGCGGATGGGCCAAGCAAGGCGTCGACGCGGCCAGCGGCACCTACGCCACCCAGATCGCGATCCCGGACTCCGGCAGCCCGCAAACGACGCTGATCGAGTTCGGCGCCGTCAACTTCCAGGCGACGCTGTCCGTCGACGGCAAGGAGGTCGGCACGAACACGACCTCCTTCACCCCCTCGGTCTTCGACGTCACCAAGTTCGTGACGCCGGGCAAGCAGCACGCGATCTCGGTGCTGGTGAAGGGCGGCCAGGCCATGAAGCTGAACGGCAAGTGGATCGTCCCGCAGGCGGCGGAATGGTCGCCGAACATCGCGCAGGGCATCTTCCGGTCGGCGACGGTGCGGGTTTACCCGGACGTCTACATCAGCGACGCGTTCGTGCGGACCAGCGTCACCGACGACACCCTGACCTATGACGTGTCGATCACGAACACGGGCGGCGCCAGCCAGCAGGTCACGTTGTCGGGCGCGCTCAGCTCGTGGAACTGCGACCCGTTCGCGTACCCGCAGCTGCCGGACAAGACGGTGACCGCTGCGGCGAACACGACCACCACGGTCACGATCGGACCGGTCAAGTGGGGGCTGGGCACGGCGTCCTACTGGTGGCCCAACGTTCCCGATCAGCCCGACTACGAGGCCCGCCTGCACGACCTGGCGCTGCAGCTGACCCGGGACGGCAAGCTCGCGCAGACCAGGGTCGTCCGCTTCGGATTCCGGCAGAGCGAAAGGAAGCGAGCCGACGCGAACCACGTCTACTACTACCTGAACGGCATCCGCGTGAACCTGCGAGGCGACAGCCTGCAGGGCGCGGACTACGACAGCATCGACACGGGCGGCAAGGGCGACGCGTACGACACGGTGCCGGGGTTTCTGCCTCCCTCCGGCGGCAACCCGGGGTGGCCGCAAGCGGTGCGCAACTACCAGAGGCTGAACTACAACTTCATCCGCATTCACCAGGAGCTCGCCTCGCCCTACATGCTGGACACCGCCGACGAGCTCGGCCTGATGCTGATGGACGAGACGGCGATCCGTTGCAGCCTGTTCAACTCGGTCGACTTCGTCGCCGGGCACGACAACATGGTCGGCCACGTGCGGGCCATGGTGCTCCGCGACCGCAATCACCCGTCGATCATCCGCTGGAGTCAGGCCAATGAGCCCAACGCCTGCACGGCGACGGGCGACTCGAATCAGTTCGAGGCCGACCTCTTCAACGCCATCACCAAGCTGGACACCACGCGCCCCATCAGCGTGGACCTGGGCGGCGGCGGGAACTACGGCCTGCCGAGCCCGGCGTTCGCGACGATCCAGCACTACAGCAGCGGCACGGGCAAATACTCCGAGCAGGTGAACCCCAGCCCCGACAACCCGACGGGCCAGGGTGAGTACATCTGGTCGGCGGACAACACGCGCCAGGGGCTTGCCTGGTTCGGAACGTCGGCGATGGCGATGCGCCGGCAGGACGCGTGCGACGTGCGGCCGTACACGCTGCTGTCCGGTTGGGCCAGCTTCATCCCCGGCGTCAAGCGAACCCAGATGACGATCGAGCAAGGTGGCAACCCGGTGTTCGGCGAGGACAACCTGCCCGATCCCTGGTCGAACCCGATCATCAGGCGCATCCAGAACGGCTTCCACCCGGTGCTGGTCGCGGACAAGGACTACTGGGAGGCGAACAAGATGTCCAACAGCAACGGCGACTGGCCGGCGTCGGTGCCGGGCGTGGCGAAGGGCGCGACGCGGCCGGCGACGCTGCTGATCTTCAACGACACGTTCGCCGGAACCAGCGTGGCCGTCACCTGGGAAGTCCACTCCGACAGCCCGACCGGGACGAAGGGGGACTCGGGGACGCTGACCGTCGACGTACCGTTCGGCACCATGGCGACCAAGTCGATCACCTTCACGGCGCCTGCCGCGGGAACGAAGTTCTACCTGGTCCTTCGCGCGCAGAAGGGCGGGACGACGGTCTTCGAGGAGACCGACGAGTCGTTCACGCTGCAGTAGCGCGACGGCCGGTTCAGCGGCGGCGCCGAGACCAGCCCGACGCCAGCAGCAGGATCGCGCCCGTCAGGGCCATCCCCGCTCCGCCGGCCGGCTCACCCTCGATCGTGCAGCCCGACCCCGCGCCTTCGGGATGCCTGCCGGCGGCGTCCGAGTCGACCGCGCCGTCCGCCGGTGCGCCCGCGTCGCCGCCGCTGCTGGGCGGCGCGGCTGAGCACGTGGAGGCCGGCCAGAGCCCCATGTCGGCCAGACGCTGGCAGGTGGCGGCGCAATCGTCGCGCACGCACGGCGCCATGCCGCTCACCTGGCGGTAGCGCAGGCGCGGCTCGAACGTGTCGCCGCCGTCGCTCGAGGCGCCCAGCGCGAAGCCGTCCTGCGCGTCGTCCGCGGCCGCGAAGACGACGCCGTCGCGCTCGGCCAGCGCGCGCAGGTGCGGGACGCCCGGCCAGGGAACGAAGGTCCGCCCCTCGTCGAACGACCGATAGCCGGCGGCGGTTCCGTCGGGCTGCAGAACGCCCATCAGAAGCGCGCCGTCGCTGCGCCACAGAAAGGCCGACAGCGATCCGCTGATCGCCAGCGGGACCTCCCAGGTGAGGCCGGCGTCCCGCGTGATGAGCAGCCGATCGCCGGCCGTCGTGCTCTGCCGGAGGAGGACGACGTTCGCGTCCGTCGGATCGACGGCCACGATGCGCAGGTACCCCGCGCCGACGACGCTCGCGAGCGCGCTGATCTCCCAGTGACCACCGCCGTCGCGGGAGACGGCCAGCGCGGGCGCATCGGGGCCGCTGGCCAGCGTCACGTAGACGGTGGCGGGTGCCGTGGCCGCGGGCTCCACGCCCAGGACCTGCTGATCCGCCTGCGCCGTGAAGAGCGGTCCCGTCAGTGACGCGGCTCCGTCGTTCGACCCGAAGACGACCTGCGGCAGGCCCATCGCCTGCGAGGGGTCGACGCCCACGGCCCAGGCGAGCACGGGCGC
>CAZJMY010000988.1:0-27741 GCA_964546845.1 uncultured Myxococcales bacterium
GGCCTATAGCATAGACGTAACAGCGGCGTTGCGGGCCTTTGTGCTACGGTGCGCGCCCATCATGTTGCACCCGAAGCGCCGCATCCGTCCCGCCCCGCTGGCGCGTGGCTCCGCCGACGTCGCCGACCTCATCGACACCTACTACAACGCCTACAACGCCGCCCGCCTGCGCGAGGCCTGCCAGACCTTCGCGCGCATGATCGACAGCGGCGCAACCATCGGCGTCTCGATCGCGGGCGCGCTGACGCCGGCCGGGCTGTCGTCGGTGCTGGTGCCGCTGATGCAGGCGGGCTTCATCGACTACCTGTCGTCGACGGGCGCGAACCTGTACCACGACCTGCACTTCGACCTCGGGTTGCCACTGTATCGAGGGATGCCCGAGGTCGCCTCGGGCGCGCACGACGTCGCCCTGCGCAAGGACGGCATCATCCGGGTGTACGACGTGCTCTTCCCGGCGGACGTCCTCTACAAGACCGACGAGTGGGTCTACCGGGTCCTGCAGGCCCCCGAGTTCGGCAAGCGCCTCTCCGGCTCCGAGCTGCACCACCTGATTGGCAAGTACGCGCTGGCGACCGCGCGCAAGGTTGGCGTCGACAAGCCGTCGCTGCTGGCCATGGCGCACGACCTGGACGTGCCCGTGTGGGTCGCGTCGCCAGGTGATTCGACCATCGGCCTGAACCTGTCGGCCATCACGACGGCCCACCCGGACCGCGGCCCGCACATGGACCCCGGCGCCGACGTCATGGAGATGTCGGCCCTGGTGCTGGACGCCAAGCGTTCGGAGGGTGGCCTGTCGGGCGTCATGATCTTCGGCGGCGGCGCCCCCAAGAACTTCCTGCTGCAGACCGAGCCCCAGCTGCAAGAGATCCTGGGCGTGGCCGAGAAGGGGCACGACTACTTCATCCAGATCACCGACGCCCGCCCCGACACGGGCGGCCTCTCGGGCGCCACCCCGGCCGAGGCCGTGTCGTGGGGAAAGATCGATCCCGACAAGCTCCCCGACACCGTCGTCTGCTACGTCGATTCGACGGTGGCCATGCCGCTGATCGCGTCCTACGTGCTGGCCCGCTGCAAGCGCCGCAAGCCGCGCCGCCTCTACAAGCGCCTCCCCGAGATGGTGGAGGCCCTGCGCACCGAGTACCGCAAGACCGAGATGTACGCCCGCTACTGGGGCCACCCAGAAAAAGCCGCCGCCCACGTCGGCCCCAAGCCGGGCAAGGTGCGGTCGAAGGCGGACGTGAAGAAGAAGCCGGCCCCCAAGCGCACGCGTTCGTAGGGGTGGGAATCGCGGATTGCATCCGCCGCCAGACAGCAGGCGCATAGTCCTCGCCTAGTAAACGGGGTAGGCGGCCCTGCACTACCGTGAGTGTCGATAAGGAATGCTCGAAACTCTAACGAGTCGGTCGGCGTCATAACCTTTTGCCTTTAGAAACATCTTCACTGCGTCGACCGCCAGAACTGAATTATCCCCTGGACCCACGGTCACGCTGTTGAGAGGCAGCTTTTCGTCGGTGGTCAGATCGACGAGGTCGACCGCTATGTACGGCACCATTCCTCGCGGGCCGCGCCGAAACTTGACCATGTCGGGGCCACCGTCGCGCGACGTCACGACAATCAGGCGCCACTCTGCCTCTTCGTGAAATCCGCTAGCCTTTAGACGCACAATCTCAACAACCAAACGTCGCCAGCAGATGCCGATCGCTGTGGCCACCAGCCCTTGAGCCGTCTCCTGGCGACGAGCGTGGGTACGTGCATACTTCTCGAATCCCTTCGCAATCTCGAGCAGCAACCCGCGCGCGTAGGTTCGAAACGAGTCCGAATCGTAGGAGCACTTGTAAACAGCGAGTCCGGCCTTGGCTGACTGGTCGTCGCCCGTCGGCTCGGGTAGGCGTTCAAAGCCGATCGAGTAACCGGAGCTGGCGCCTCCGTACGCGCGCCATTGAGATAGCTGATCGGAATTCTCCGAAAATGAAGCGACGTACACGCCGCCTTGTCCGCTGAAGCGCAGGTTCGCGAAATTGTCGACGAACAGTTCCAGGAAGTATTTGATCGCCGGCTCACGGGAAGACGACAACAGGTCCTTTGCCGTCTCGAGCGCGATCTCCTCGCCGTGCACAACCTCCGTGAGATCGTTTAGGTACCGAAAGTGCGTCGCCCAGATCTGCCTATTACCGACGATCTCCCACAGCGCTTCGGGCGTCGTGTAGTGGTACAGCGGCCGATCAATACGGTCCTTGGAGCCTGCGTTGAAGAGGTCCGCTTCCATCTCGTCAAGCAAGCTAAGGTCTTCGGACTCAGCTTGTCTTTGAGGCTCATCGCTGGCTTCCAGACTCCCGTTCAGCGGCGACGGAGAAAGTCGCGAACGTCCATCCCTATGTCGCGAGCGATTACTCGGAGGAGGGCCGGCGAGATGTCTCTGCCGGAGTGGAACGGAACCGTCGTCGCGCGGCCGTCGGGGTGCCGATACTGGCGGTGAGAGCCGCGCTGGCGAATCTCTACGAAACCTAGCCGTTCCAAAATCCCGGCGACCTCACGTGGTTTGAGGACCGGGACATCGCCCATCCTAGGCGACCTTGACGGTCTGCGTTCCGATGAACTCCCCTTCCAGCTTGGGCTCACCGTCCTCGAGGAGCATGGCGATGACTTCCTCCAGGTTCTGTCGAAGCTCGTCGACGCTGGCGCCCTGCGAATGGGCTCCCGGCCAGCCGGGGACGTAGCCGACAAACAGACCTGTGTCGGGATCCCGCTCGATCACCGCCGTGAAGGTCCGCATCCGTCCAAGGGTAGCGCGGGCCTTGGTGGCTCACAAGCCAGCCGCTGTGCTGCGACGATCGCCGGGGGGACCAGGTCGGGCGTAGGCCGCGTGTAGCGCTCGGGCGGTCGGATTTGCGGGGCGAGCTCGTGGGGTTGAACGAAATGGGCAGATGCGGCGACATCCAGGCATGGACAAGCGCATGTGGGTGTTCGGGGTCGTCGTCGTGGGGGTCGTCGAGGGGTGGGCCGGGGCCGCCGCGGCGGCCGGTGCGGAGCCGCTGCTGGTGGTCGTCGAGGCGGCGCCGGAGGTGGACGCCGATGCGGGGGAGATCCGGCGCGCGGTCAGCGCGGAGCTGAACGTCTCTGCGATCGGGCCGCTGGCGTCGGCGAGGGAAGGCGCAGAGCGCGTGCTGATCGTCGGGGTCGACCGGACACGTATCGTCGTCGCGTTGCGCGATCGGTCTGCGTCGCCCGTGGTGCGCGTGATCCCCTCCCCCGCCGAGCAGGCCGCCCGCGTGCGCGCCGTCGCCTGGCTGGCCGGCAACCTGGTTCGCGACCAGGTGAGCGGGATCGTCGCGGCCGCGAGCAACACGAAATCGCTGCTCGCCGACATGCCGTCGCTGGCGCAGCCGGACGCGCACGACCCTGCCCCGGCGACCGGCGCGCCACCCGAGCCGGTGCAGCCGCCCGCGTTCGAGGCGCCCGCGGCGACCCTTGCCGCCGGGCCCGCCCTCGGGCCACCCGATCCACCTCGCTGGTCGTTCAGCGTCGAGGCGGGGCCAGTGACGGGCTTTTACAGCAAGTGGGAACGGAAATGGACGCCCTACCGCGCCCTCGGGATGTTGTGGCGGGTCGATGCTCGCCACCTAGCCGCCGATCGAGGATTCTTCGTGGGCGGCTCGCTGGAAGGCGTGAACGGGGGCTCCAGCGGGGAAATGGCCGGTGTCAGCGGGATCTGCGGTTGGGTACGGCGTCATGGGCCCTGGGCGTTCGAGACCAGCGTCGGCGCCGGGCTGGATGCCGTCAGAACCCAATCGGTGCTCACAGACGGGACGGTGTCGCCCAGCATGGACGTCGGGGCCACCGGCGTCGCCGCGGTCGCACTGGCTCGCGCCGTCGGGGACGCAGCTGCTGTCTTCCTGCGCGTGGGCGGGCATCTCTCGACCGTCGACGAGTCCGACTGGTTCGTCTCGACGACCGTCGGCGTGAGTTACGGGCTGTGATGAATACGCGGGCGAAAGGGTGGCCGGCGGTCTTGTTCGGGGTGGCAATGGCGTGCGCCACCGGCTCAGCGGCGGCAGCCGAGCAGCCGCTGATGGTCGTGGTCGAGGCCCCGCCAGGACTGGAGCTGGACCCAGGCCAGGTCCGGCGCGCCATCGGGACCGAGCTGCACCAGGCGGCCGTCGCGCCCACCAGAGCTCTCGAAGACGACCCCGGCCGGGCGCTGATCGTGGCCGTCGACCACGATCGCATCACGATGTCCCTGCGCGAGACGCAGGCCTCCGCCGTGACCCGCGCCATCGCCTCCCCCGCTGACCCGGCCTCGCGGTTGCGCGTCATTGCCTGGCTCGCGGGCAACCTGGCACGCGACCAGGTCGGCGGCCTGGTCGCGTCGCCATTCGACCCGCCGGACGCTGCTGCCGCGGCGCCATCGCCCCTGCCCTCGCTTCCCGCGAACGAGACGCCGCCGGCGGCCGCGCCGCAGGATCTCGCGCCGCCGCCGTTCGCTTCGCCCGTCGCTACGGTGACCGCCCAGATCGACCCGAAAGCCGCCCGACCCGCTCGATGGACAATCGGGGCGGCCGCCGGCTTCGGTGTCAGCTCGTACCAGACGGCGCACGTTCTCCGCCAGTCCATCTTCGGGTCGTGGAATTTCACGAACGCGGCGCCGGACATCTATCGGAGCGGCGGGACCGTGTGGCGCGTCGAAGCGAGGCGGCGTGGCGAGGGAACCCGGCTGTTCACCGGCCTCGCTCTGGAAGGTGCGGGCAATGGTTCCGAGCCGCAGGTCTATCCTGGCCTGAGCGAAATTCTCGGAGCGATGGCCCTCGTCGGGTCGGCGTGGCAGCTGGCGCGCTGGAGCCTCGAAGCAGACCTCGGCGCGGGCATCGACCTGGCCGAGCGCGGGGAAAGCGTGTACGCCAACACCATCTCGACCAGCCCCAACGGCGAGCGGCTGTACACGACCAGCTACGGCAGCGTGCTTCGACCGGGCTTGTTCGCGTCGGCGAGCTTCGCCGCGGCACACCCGGTCGGCGACGTGCTGGACGCGGTCGCGACGTTGGACGTACACCAGTCGTTGGTGGATGAGTACGACGGCTACTTTGCCCTGACGCTGGGGATTCGCTGCCGCCTCTGACGATGCGCCTGCTTTCACACCGAACGCCTCCGTCGCCGCCAGCACAGGCTGGCGAGCGGTGGGTCCTGGACGGGCTGCGCGCCGGCGATCTCGGCGCGCTGGCGGCGGCGTTTGACAGGTGGCACCAGCGCGTGCGCGTGCTCGCGCGGCGCCTGCTGGCGGAGGACGCCGCCGCCGAGGACGTCGTCCAGGACGTCTTCACCGCCCTCCCCCGTGCCGCGCGCGCGTTTCGCGGTGACGCCGATCTCGAGACGTTCGTCCTGGGCATCGCTGTCAAGCGGGTGCGGCGGCACCGGCGCGCGGCGCTGCGGCGGCGACGCGCGCTCGAACGGTTGGGGACCATCGACGGCACCAACGCCCACGACCCGGAACAGGACGTCTATCGGCACCAGCTGGGGCGGCGGCTGGCCGCGGCGCTGGACGGGTTACCGCTGGCGCAGCGGGTCGCGTTCGTCCTGTGCGAGGTGGAAGAGATGACGGCGGGCGAGGCGGCCGCCGTCGCGGACTGCCCGGAGGCAACCATCCGCACCCGCCTGTTTCACGCGCGCCGCCGCCTGCGTGACCTGCTGGCGCCGGAGCAGGTGCGATGAAACCGCAACCCGAGTCGCTGACAGCGGCCGTTCGCCAATTTCGTGAGCTGACGGCTCGCGACGGCGGCGGCGACGTGACGCGCGCCCGCGTGCTGGCCGAGGCCGCCCAGCGGGTCACGGCCCGGCATCGCTGGCGGCGTGTCGCCGTGTCCACCGGGTTGCTCCTGGCAATCGTGGGCACGGCGGCCGTCGGTGCCGGCCAGGTGGGCGCCTGGCGGGCGGCAGTGCCAATCGTGCTGCCCAACGACCCGAAGAATGTCGACGCCGATGCGGCGCACATCGAGCACCGTCCGCGTCGCGTGATCCCGCCGCTCGTCGAACCCCAGACGCCGCCGCCCGCCACCCCCGATGACGAGGCGACCGCCTACGGCCGCGCGCACGCGGCGCACTTCGGCGCGGGCGGACCGCAGGCCGCGCTCGCCGCCTGGAACGAATACCTGCGCCTCTTCCCGCGCGGCCGGTTCGAGCCGGAGGCGCGCTTCAACCGGGCGATTTGCCTGGTCCGGCTGCGCCGGTTCCCAGCTGCGGCGGCGGCCCTGGCGCCGTTCGCGCAAGGGCGCTTCGGCCACTACCGCCACGACGAGGCCGCCCGACTCCTCGACTGGATGGGTCCGGCGCTTTCGGGCGCCGCCGGTCGGTGATATGCAACGCGCATGGATGCTCTCTTCAGCGTGGCGGCTTTGGCGCTCATGGTCCGCTGGGCGCACGTCATCTTCGGGGTGATCTGGCTTGGGCACCTCTACTTCTTCAACCTGGTGAACGTCCCCTTTCAGGCGGACCTGGACAAGGAACTCAAGCCGAAGGTGAACCCCAAGCTGCTGCTGCGCGCCTTCTACTGGTTCCGGTGGTCGGCGATGTACACGTTCATCCTGGGCCTGGCGCTGTTCGGCTGGCACTACATGGGGCCCGAGCACCTGATGAAGGACGCCGCCGGCCAGATGACCGGCCGCGCCATCTGGATTCAGTTCGGGATGCTCCTCGGCATCATCATGTGGTTCAACGTCTGGTTCGTGATCTGGCCACGCCAGAAGAAGATCCTGGGCGGCCTCGCCAGCGGAACCCCGCACCCCGACGCCGCCAAGCTGGCCGCCACCGCCGGGAAGGCCTCCCGCTTCAACACGTTCGCCTCGGGGCCGCTGCTGTTCGCGATGCTCGGCGCTCCCCACTTCGGGGTCATGAACGCGCCCGTGCTGATCGGGGTGACGGTCATCGGGGTCGGCTTCTGGTTCGGGATGATCAAGCGCTCGTTCAAGATCAAGACGACGGTCGCCTGAGCCACGCCCGACCTCACTAAATTGACGGCGCGGAAACGCGCGGGAGAATTCCGCGATGCCCCGCCGTCTTGCCCTGGCCGCGTGTCTCGCGTTGCTGTCGACCGCCGCCGCGCGGGCGGAGACCGCCGCGCCGCTGGTCCACCCCATCTTCGCCCACCTGCCCGACGCCCCCGAGGACGATCGGGCCCGGCAGGAGTTCACCGCCGCGGCCACGCACTACAACCTGCGGCCGGTCGAGGTGGTCGACGTGCCGGCCCCGCCGCCGCCGCACGGCCCGGACGACGCCCGCATGGGCATCCTGAACGCCCAGAAGATGGCGTTCACGGAGGCCAAGAAGGACCTGGACGCCGCCGCCACCGAGGTGGCCGCGACGGGCGGCGCCGGGTTCTCGACGGCGGAGCTGGCCGATCTGTACCTGCACCGCGCGATGGCGACGGCGCGCGCCGACTGGAAGGCCCAGGCGGCGACCCCGCCCACCGACGAGCGCACGCGCGCCTTCGACGACTACCTGAGGGCGGCGACGTTGATGCCCGACAAGGACCCCAACCCGCGCCAGTTGCCGCCCCAGGCGCTCGCGGATCTGCAGCGTGCGCTGGACGTCGTCCACAAGCGCCCGCGCGGCAAGCTGGTCGTCAAGGGACCGGGCGACGCGCTCATCGCACTGGACGGCGGCGCGTTGCAGCCGCTGGGTGGCGGCGTGACGTTCAAGGACCTGGTCTTCGGCGAGCACCTGCTGCGCGTCGAGCAGGTCGGCTTCACCCCCTGGGGGACCGCGATCCCCTTCGGCCAGGCCGAGATGGAGATCGACGTCCCCGCCCGCGCCCCGCTGGGGCTGGATGCGGCGACCGCCGCCGCCCACGCCCGGCGGATGGGCGCCCGGTTCGCGCTGGTCGCGACGCCGAAGGGCGGCCCGGCGGCCCCCGTCGAGCTGTCCCTCGTCGACAGCGCCACGGCCGTCCCTCGCGACGCGTCGCTGGTCGCGACGGCGCACGAGCGCGGCCAGATGGACGCCGCCGTGATGCGCCTCGACGAAGAGGCGCGGCGGCTCACGCTGGAGCAACAACAGAACGGCGGCGCCGCAGCGCCCGTGGTGCCGGTGGCAACGGCCGACGGCGCCGCGATGGAGCCGCCCCTCCTGTTGACCCCGGCCGGGCAGAAGTCCCACTTTCGCGAGGACCCGGCGGCCTGGGCCCGGGACCGGTGGCCGCTCTTGACCGCCGTGGGCGCCTTCGCGCTGAGCGTGATCGTCCTCAGCGCCGTCGTCGCCAGCGACCGCTGACCGGCGCGCCGGTCAGACGGTCCCGTCTTCGATCTCGATCTTCACGTTCCAGGCGCGCGACAGCCAGTCGAGCAGCCCCGACTCCTTGTCGTCCAGCGCCCCTTCCTGCGCGCCCTCGAGGATCGTCTCGAAGATCAGGTCGCGCGCCTCCTGCCGCTTCACCTTCTGCTCCAGGAACGTCCTGAAGCCAGGCTCGTTGGGGAATCGCGACTCGAACTGATCCAGCGCCTGCTGATAGCCGTCGTCGCCAAAGGCGCCCACCAGCATCTCGACGTGTTCCAGCTCCTCCTCGGAGACTTCGCCGTCGGACATGACCACCAGCTTCATCAGCCCCGCCAGGGCCACCCGCTCGTCCTGGTTCAGATCCGCTAGTTCCATGTCGTCCCTTTAACGCGTCCCCGCCCGTCCGCCAAGTGATTGCGCGGAACTTTGCGGCGGTCCGGGCGTTGCCTTGACCGGGGGGCGCCTTGCAGGGAAGCTGGCTGTCGGGGCCAGGGGCGGCCCGCCACCACCATGATTGGAAGGACCCTCGGCAGCTACACCATCGTCGAACGCATCGGCGCCGGCGGCATGGGCGAGGTGTACCTGGCCAAGCACCGGCGCATCGAGCGGAAGGTCGCCATCAAGCTGCTGCTGCCCGCCCTGTCCAGCGACCCCGACATCGTCAACCGGTTCTTCAACGAGGCCCGCGCGACGTCGCTGATCACCCACCCGGGCATCGTCCAGATCTACGACTGTGACGTTTTCGAGAACCGCGCCTACATCGTCATGGAGTACCTGGAGGGCGCGAACCTCAACACCGTCCTCGCCCGCAACGGCGCCTTCGACATCCCGATGGCGGTCTGGGTCACCGGCCAGATCGCGGGCGCGCTGGCCGCGGCGCACGCCAAGTCGATCGTCCACCGCGACCTGAAGCCCGAGAACGTGTTCCTGGCCGAGGATCCGCTGCGCCCGGGAAGCCGGGTCGTGAAGATCCTGGATTTCGGGATCGCGAAGCTGACCGATCGCGCGAGCCCCGCCTCGCACACCCGCACCGGCAGCATCCTGGGCACGCCGAGCTACATGGCGCCCGAGCAGTGCCGCGGGCTGACCAGCATCGATCACCGGGCCGACGTGTACGCGCTGGGCGGCATCCTCTTCGAGCTGCTCACCGGACGGCCGCCCTTCGTCAAGGAGGCGCCCGGAGACCTGCTGATCGCGCACGTCTCCGAGCCGCCGCCCGTCCCCTCGTCGCTGATGCCGGCGATCCCGCCCGAGCTGGACCGGTTGATCCTGCGCATGCTGGCCAAGGCGCCGAACGATCGGCCGCAGTCGATG
This sequence comes from uncultured Myxococcales bacterium, assembly GCA_964546845.1. Lineage (GTDB taxonomy): Bacteria > Myxococcota_A > Polyangia > Fen-1088 > Fen-1088 > JADGRB01. The sequence goes on from CAZJMY010000988.1 coordinate 9,574, forward strand.
GACCTGATCACGCGCGAGCTGGTCACGCTGCACGCCGGGGCGGCCGACCCGGCCGGCCCGATGGGCAGCACGCTGCGCCTGGACGCCCCCTCCGCTGTGCCCACCGGGCGCCAGGTCCCGAGCGCGGGCGGCACCCGGCTGCTGCCCGAGAACCGGAAGAAGACCTCCACTCTCGGGCTCTCGGCGTCCGAGATGATGCCCGGCGGGCTGCGCCCCCGGTCCCGAACGGGGCTGTGGCTGGCGGTCGGCGGCGTCGCCGCGGCGATCGCGGTGGTCGCCGTTCTGCGGCCGGATCGGATGCTGGCTCGGGGCACGGCCCGGCCCGCCGCCTCCGCCGAGCCGCCGCGCCCCACCCTGCCTCTGCCCCACGCGGCGATCGACGTGCCGGCGGCGCAGGCGGCCCCCGAGCCGCCGCGCCCGGAAGTCGCGACGGTGACGCTGCAGGTGGAGTCGACGCCGCCCGGCGCCGCCGTGTGGCTGGGCGACGCCAGCCAGCCGCGCGGTCGAACGCCGCTGCGGCTCGTCGTCGCGAAGGGCGAGACCGTCCGCGCGACGCTGAGGGCCGCCGGCTACGTCGACCGGGAGGTGGCCCTCGACGCCGACCACGACCAGACCGTCGAGGTCTCCCTCAGCGCCGTCGAATCGCCCCATCACGCGCACGCGCCGGTGGCGCACGGCGGGCACCGCCCCGGGCACGCGCCGGCCGCGCGCGCGACGGACGCGCCCACCGCCGAAGCGACGACGCCGCCGACCCCGCCGCCGGCCGCGCAGAAGAAGTACTTCCTGCTCGGCGACTGAGGTCAGCCCGCGGGAACGCGGACCAGGTGGACGGCGAACCAGCGCCGCTGGTCCTGCCAGCTGCGCTCCCACCGGAAGCCGGCCGCCGCGACCAGGGCCCGCACGCCCTGCAGCGTGAACTTGTAGCTCGACTCCGTGTGGATCCGCTCGCCTGCCGTGAACGGGACGACGGCCGACAGCGCGCGCAGCCGCACCTGCTGCGCCCGCAGGCTCTCCAGATACAGCTCGACGCGCGAGGCGGCCGCGTTCCAGCGCACGACGTGCCGGAAGGCGTTCAGGTCGAAATCGCCGTCGAGATCACGGTTCAGCCGCGCCAGCACGTTCTTGTTGAACCGCGCCGTCACGCCGGCCGCGTCGTCGTAAGCCGGCACCAGGATGCGGCCCGACTTGCGCAGGTCGGTGCCGATCAGGAAGGCGTCGCCCGGACGCAGGCGCGCGCGAACCGCCGACAGCAGGGCCGCCGCCGGCTCCGGATCGTAGTTGCCCAGGTTGGAGCCGAGAAACAGCAGCAGGCGGCGCCCGGGGATGGCGTCCAGGACACCCAGGTCCTCCGGGTAGCGGCCGACGACTGGATGCACCGACAACCGGCGAAAGCGGGCCAGCGCCGACTTGGCCAGGCCCAGCGCCGACGGCGAGACGTCGATCGGCACGTACACCGCGCCCTGTTGCCGTTCGAGCAGCGCGGACAGAAGCAGGCGGGTCTTCGAGGCGGTCCCAGCGCCCAGCTCCGCGACGGCGACGGGCGGCCCCGCCGCCTCGATCATCTCCGCCGCGTGCGCGGCCAGGATCGCGCGCTCCGTGCGGGTCGGGTAGTACTCGGGGAGCTCCGTGATCTGCTCGAAGAACGCGGAGCCGCGCGCGTCGTAGAGCAGCCAGGCCGGCAGCCGCTTGTCGGGCCGCAACAGGCCCTCGCGCGCCGCCTGGACGACCGCGCGGCGCGTGGAGCCGTCGGCGTCGCCGCCGTCCAGTGCGCCCGTCGAGGAGAGTGAGTCGACTTCCACGCTGGTCATGACGCGTCCTTGGCCAGCCGGATGCCGGTGGCCTGCCAGCGCGCGGCCGGCGGGAAGAAGTTGCGGTAGGTCGCTCGCGCGTGCCCGGCGGGCGTGAAACAGGAGCCGCCGCGCAGCACCATCTGGTTGGACATGAACTTGCCGTTGTACTCGCCCAGCGCGCCCGCCGGCGCGCGATAGCCCGGGTACGGGGTGTACGGGCTCTGGGTCCATTGCCACACGTCGCCCAGAAACATGGACCGGGCGGGGCCCGGATGCAGCCGTCCCGAGTCGGCAAAGTGTCCGGGCCCGCGCATCTCGGGCGGCGCCTCCGTCGCGGCGCGCTCCCATTCTTCCTCCGACGGCAGGCGGGCGCCAGCCCAGCGCGCGTACGCGTCCGCCTCGTAGTAGCTGACGTGCATGACCGGCTCGTGCTCGTCCAGCGGGCGCGCCCCGGCCAGCGTGTAGACGCTGAAGCGCCCTTCTCGCTCTGTCCAGTACAGTGGCGCGCGCCAGCACTCCTGCTGACAGGCGTGCCACCCGTCCGACAGCCAGAGCTCGGGGCGCGCGTAGCCGCGGTCGCGGATGAAGGCCAGGTACTCGCCGCAGGTGACCGGCCGATCGGCGATCGCGAACGCCTGCACGAAGCGGCGGTGGCGTGGCCCCTCGTTGTCGAACGCGAACCCTTCGCCCTCGTGCCCGATCCAGGTCAGCCCCTCGCCGAAGCCGATGAAGCGTACCGGCGCCAGCGCGACGGGGGCGGGCTCGTGCTGGAACGGCGGCCGGTAGGCCGGCTCCAGCAGGCTGGTGCCGAACGCGTGCTTGATGTCCGTGAGCAGCAGCTCCTGGTGCTGCTGCTCGTGGTGCAAGCCGAGCTCGATCGTCGCCAGCTGTCCGTCAGTGACCGCGCCGTTCTCCAGCAGGCGCCCGATTGCCTCGTCGACGAACCGGCGGTAGTCCTGCACCTCCGCGAGGCTGGGGCGCGACAGCATGCCGCGGCGCGCGCGCTCCCACCGCTCGCCGACGGCGTCGTAGTACGAGTTGAAGAGGACGCGGTAGCGCGGGTCGGAAGCGCGCCCGCCGCCCGGCTGGGTCGCCAGCACGAACGTCTCGAAGAACCAGCTGGTGTGCGCCAAATGCCACTTGGTGGGGCTGGCGTCGGGCATCGACTGCACCATCTGGTCCTCGGGCGACAGCGGCGCCGCCAGCTCGGCGGTGCGCGCCCGGATCGCGCGGTAGTCGCCCAGAAGGCGCATGGGGCTGAGCGGGGCCACGGCTCGTCCGTGAAATGTAGGCCCAAAATGTCAGAAGCGCAGGGGCGAACCACCGACGAGACGATTTTAAAGGCGGGTGGCCAGGTTCGCGCGTTCGGGGCCGTTCAGCGACGGCCCCACCAGCGCGCTCCATTCCTGCGCGCGGGGCGGCGGGATGCTCGCGGCGATCCGGCCGCTCACCGCCGCGATCTCCTGGTCCGTGAGGCGCGCCCACATCAGGGCGAGCACCTGCCGCTCTTCCAGATCCATGTGCAGCAGCTGCGCCGCCACGAACGCCTGGAAGCGGCGCTGCAGCTCGCTCCCCAGCGTCGCGCGCGCCCCCGCGTCCAGCGCGGCGAACCGCGGCCACAGGCTCTCGACGGCGATCGCCATCCGCTCCAGCTGCGGGTGCGCGGCGTCGAGGGTCGCGCCCAGCTCCGGATCCAGCTTCGCGACCGCCGGCACCATGTGGCGATCTTCGTGCTCGGCGTGCTCGCGCAAGAACGACAGGCAGGTGGCGACCGCCTCCTGCGCCGCCGCGCTCTCGCCCGGCTCGGCGAAGTCGGTGCGGGCCAGCGTCACGGCCGTCTCGAACAGCGAGCGGCGCAGGCCCTTGTGAATGGGCGTCAGCGGATCGGGGCGTGGGGTGGACATCATCGAGGCTCCTTTCGCCACGAACCTACCCGCCTCGCCAAAGCGCGCTTGCTATCTGTTCCTTAGACGAATGCTAAGAATTCGCTAAGCGCGGCAGCGACGGCGAATGCTAGTATTTCCGCCGATTTTCCGATGCCGCCGCTCCGCACCGGTCCCCTCGCCGCCCTCTCCGACGATCTCTTCTCGATTCTGGAAGGCCCGTCCATCATGTACCTGGGCACGCGCAACGCGGCGCTGGAGCCGATGAGCGTGCTCGCGTTCGGCCTGCGCGTCGAGAACGACGGACGCGAGATCACGGTGTTCCTGCCGGCGGCGCTGGCGGAGCTGCCGCTGCGCAACCTGCGCGACAACGGGCAGATGGCGCTGAACGTCGTGCGGCCCACCAACAACCGCGCGCTGCAGTTGAAAGGGACCTGGCTGGGCGAGCGCCGCACCGACGACAGCGACCGCGCGTTCGTTTCGGCGTATCGCGACGCGCTGACGCAGGAGTTGGGGCTGGTCGGCATCCCGCGCTCGATGTGGCGGCGCGTCGCGTGGTGGCCGTCGCTGGCGCTGCGCATGGAGCCGCGGGACGTGTTCGTGCAGACGCCCGGGCCGGGCGCGGGCGACCCGTGCGGACGGGCGGCGGCGCGCGCGTGATCTCCCTGGACCAGCTGTCGCGCTGCTTCGAGGGGATCGTCCCCGCGATGGTCGCCACCTGCTCCGCGGACGGCGTCCCGAACGTCGCCACCATCAGCCACGTGCAGTTCGTCGACGCGCGCCACGTGGCGCTGTCGCGGCAGTTCTTCAACAAGACGACGCGAAACCTGCTCGAGAACCCGCGCGCGCAGGTGACGGTCTGGGATCCCCTGAGCTTCGACGTCTACGCGCTGCCGCTGCGGTTCGTCCGCTCGGAGACCTCCGGACCGACCTTTGACCGCATGGCGACGCGGATCGAGGCCATCGCCTCGCACACCGGGATGACCGGCATCTTCCGGCTGCTGAGCGCCGACATCTTCGAGGTCCTGGACGTCGTTCCCATCACGGGCCACCTGGGACCGGCCGAGGCCGACGCGCCGGAGCTGCCCGAGCTGCCCGCCGAGCCCGGCAAGGTTCCGGCCGGCCAGCGTGACGAGCTGTGGGTGCTGCACCGGCTCTCGTCGCGCATGAACCAGGCGCCGGATCTCGAGTCGCTGCTGAGCGCGGTCCTGGACGGCCTGGCCGAAGACTTCGGCTTCGCGCACGCCAAGGTGCTGCTGGTCGACGAGACGGGGCGCCGCCTCTTCACCGTCGCGAGCCGCGGCTACGACGAGAGCGGCGTCGGATCCGAGGTGGTGTTCGGCGAGGGGCTGATCGGGACGGTCGCGCGCGATCGCCGGCCGCTGCGCGTGGGGCAGATGGACAGCAACCTGCGCTACGGCCGCGCCGTGCGCGCGCAGGTCACCAGCGCGGCGACGGCCGGCGCGGCGCCGGTCGCCCCCGAGATCCCGCTGCCGGGCCTGCCCGACGCGCAGAGCCACCTGGGGCTGCCGCTCAGCGTGCGGGGGCGGCTGGTGGGCGTGCTGGCCCTGGAGAGCCGCAACGCCTCCTGCTTCGAGACCTGGCACGAGGCGTTCCTGGGGATCGTCGCCGACCAGGTGGCCGCCGGCATCGACCGCCTGGCGGTCTCGGACGTCGAGGACCCCGACTCGCCGGGGCGGCGCCCCCGCCCGGCCACACCGCCGCCGGCGGCGCGGACCCGACGGACGTTCGTCTTCTACCAGAACGACGACTGCGTCTTCGTCGACGGCGAGTATCTGATCCGCAACGTCCCGGGCCGCATCCTGTGGAAGCTGCTCAAGACGCACCAGCAGACCGGGCGCGCCGAGTTCACGAACCGCGAGCTGCGGCTGGATCCGGGGCTCGGGCTGCCGCCGCTGCGCGACAACCTGGAGAGCCGGCTCATTTTGCTGCGGCAGCGCCTGACGCAGAAGTGCCCGGACGTGCGCCTGCCGTCGCGCGGGCGCGGACGGTTCGCCGTCGAGGTCGACTGCGATCTCGAGCTGGACGAACGCGCCAGCGCCTGACTCCCGCGCCGTTCAACGCGAGGCCTGCCCTTTCATGCGGGACAGGATCTTGTCGTAGGAGGCGGCGATGCCGTTCATGGCGGCGTCCGGCACCTTGGGCGCCGGCACGTCGTTGCGGATCGCGGGCACGCTCTGCAGGTACGCGAAGATGGCCTCGAGGTCGGCGTCGCTCTGCTGCGCCAGCGTCATCCAGGGCATGGGGGGCAGGATGGGACGGCCGCTGCCACCCAGGTGGCGCCCGGTGCGGACCGCGCGCACGAACATGTCCTTGGTCCAGCCGCCGAGGCCCGTGTCCTTGTCGGGCGTGAGGTTCGCCGCGTAGACGCCGCCGAAGGGCAGCCGGAAGCTGGTGAAGGTCGGTCCGATGACGCCGATGTCGTGGCCCGACAGCGCCGACGCCGGATCGGGCGCGCCCTGCGGATGCCCGGAGAGCATGCGCGTCATGTCGGGCACGGGCATCCCCAGCTCGGCGTCGAACTTCATCGGCGTGTGGCAGTCGTTGCAGCCGCCGATGCTGACCAGACGGCGCCCGCGCGCCACCTGATCGGCGGCGGTGTCGGCGGGCGGCGCGGCCGGCCGCGTCGAGCAGGCGCCGGCCAGCGTGGCGGCGGCGGCGAGAGTGAAGAGGGCGTTCGGGGTTCGGGTGCGCGGCATCGGGATCTCCTTGCGTGGGCGCGCTTCGTCGTGAAGCGCGAGGCCAAGATGCCAGCGCCGCTCCAACTCGATTGCTAAATGGTCCTTCCGCGAATGCTAAGAAGATCCTACGCACGGTAGGATGACGGCATGGGAGAGCTGGACGAGACGATCAACGAAGCGATCGAGCGGTCCCACGAAGCCCACGGGCAACATCACGGCGACGGAGGCTCGCGCGGCGTCGGCAAGTTCACGCTGAACGCCGTCGTCGCCATCAGCGTCGCGATCACGGCGACCTTCAGCGCGCTCTGCCACGTGAAGGACGAGAACATCAGCGAGAAGATGCAGCACGTGCAGGCGCAGAGCGTGGACGCCTGGGCCTACTACCAGGCCAAGGGGACGAAGATGAACGTGGCCGAGGCGGCGCTGGACACCATGCGCCTGCAGCGCGATCTGACGCCGGGGCTGACGGCGGAGGCGCGCGCCACGCTGGACGGCAAGCTGGCCGACTACGCCGACAAGATCCGCCACTACGGCGGCGAGCGCGAGGAGATCAAGCATCACGCCGAGGAGCTGGAGGCCGCCTACGACCGCCTGGAGGCGCGCGATGACCAGTTCGATCTGGCCGAGGCGGCGGCCTCCGTGGCGATCGCGCTCCTCGGCATCTCGGCGCTGACGCAGCGCCGGCGGCTGCTGTTCGTCGCCTGGGGGTTCGCGGGCGTCGGCGTGGTGGTCGGCCTGGCCGGGTTCGCCGGCCTCGGCCTGCACGTCGACTTCGTGGCTCGCGCGCTGCGCTGAGCCGTCAGAGGCGCAGCATGAAACGCTGGCGGCCGCGCTGGATCAGCAGCGTCGCGCGATCGCCGTTGGCCAGGCGCGCGGCCAGCGCCTTGAACCGCGCCAGCGTGATGGGCTTGCCGTCCAGCGCCAGCAGGACGTCGCCCTCCTCCACCATGCCGCTCGCGGGCCCGCGCGGGTCGACGGAGACCACCGCCAGGCCGCCGCCGCCCAGCCCCAGTGCCGCCGATTCGCGCGCGTCGAGCGGCCGCAGCTCGATCCCCAGCACCGTCGTCTCGACGGCCGACCGAGGCCCGACGACGCTGATGGTGGTCTCGATCCGCTGTCCCTGGCGCAGGAACGCGAGCTTCACCTTCTCGCCCGGGCGGCAGAACGCCACCACGGACACCAGCCGGCGCTGTCCGTCGATCGGCTTGCCGGCCATCTCCACCACCACGTCGCCCGCCCTCAGGCCGGCCGCCGCCGCCGCCGAGCCGGGGCTGACGGCCAGCAGCAGCGCGCCGGGCGTGAACGGAACGTGCATCTCCTCGGCGCGCTCGGGCGTGAAGTCGTCGGCCCGCACGCCGATGGTCCCGCGCGCGACCCGCCCCGCCTTGCGGATCTGGTCGGCCACCTGCCGCGCCAGATCGATGGGGATGGCGAACCCGACGTTCATCGCGACGCCGGGGTTGATGATGGCCGAGTTGATGCCGATGACCTCGCCGCGAAAATTGAAGAGCGGCCCGCCCGAGTTCCCCTGGTTGATGGCGGCGTCCGTCTGGATGAAGTCCTCGTAGCGGGGATCGACGTCGCCCAGGCGCTCGCCGATGACGCGGTTCTTGGCGCTCACGATGCCCATCGTCACCGTCTGCCCCAGCCCCAGCGGGTTGCCGATGGCCAGCACGTAGTCGCCCACCCGCACCCGGTCCGAGTCGCCCAGCGTCGCGGCCTGCAGGTCGGCCGGGGGGTGCTCGATCTTCACGACCGCCACGTCCGTCGGCGGATCGCTGCCCACCACGCGCGCCGGGAAGCGGCGGTTGTCGGCCAGCTTCACGACCACCTCGTCGGCTCCGGCCACGACGTGGTTGTTGGTCAGGATGATGCCGGACCGGTCGACGACGAAGCCCGAGCCCAGCGCCTCCTGGCGCTCGCGCGTGGCGCGCGGCGCAGGCAGCCCGAACTGCTGCCGCAGCATCTGCGTCCAGGGGTCTTCGACCGCGAACCGGCGGATGAACTTCGTGCTCTGGATGGTGACGACGGCGCCCTTGACGCGATCGACGAGCGGCGCGACCGAGCCCGATTCGACGCCGGTGCCCGGCGGCGGCGCCCCGCGCGCGGTGCCTGCCACCAGCAGCGCGAACGCCAGCGTGGCGGCGGCGGGGGAGCGGCGGGAACGGGCAGCGCGGCGGGTCATTGCGGCGTCAGGCCGCCGGTTTTTGCCCGATCCGGGTGCTGCCCGTCAAGCGGTCGCGCGCGGCGCCGGTTCGAACCATACTGACGGGATGTCGGGCCGCATTCTGGCCGCCACGCCGCCCGAGCTGGTCGTCCACGACGAAGAAGAGCCCTGCCTCTATCTGCCGGGGCGGACGGCGCGCCAGCCGCTGCGCCACCCGCTGCGCCGCCTGACGCCGGCCGAGCTGGACGGCCGGCTGGCGGCGGGGGACCGGCGGGCCGGCACCCTGCTCTACAACCAGTCCTGTCCGTCGTGCGCCGCCTGCGAGCCGTTGCGGGTCGACGTGCGGGCGTTCGCCCCCTCGCGCGCGCAGCGGCGCGCTCAGGCCAAGGGGGACGCGGCCGTCAGCGTCGAGCTGGGGCCGATCGAGGTCGACGAGTCGCGGCTGTCCCTCTACCGGCTGCACCAGAGCGGGCGTGGCCTGGACGCCGACGGGCGCCCCCCCATCGACGCCCTCGGCTACGAGAGCTACTTCGCGATGAGCTGCGCCGAGGGGTTCGAGGTGCGCTACACGGTCGCGGGGCGCCTGGCGGCGGTCGCGATCACCGATCGCGGGGCGCGCGCGCTGTCCGCCGTGTACACGTTCTGGGACCCGGCCCACGCGGGCCTCTCGCTGGGGACCTACTCGATCCTCACCCAGATCGCGGTCGCGCGGTCGATGGGGCTGGATTGGGTCTACCTGGGGCTCGCCATCCGCGACAACCACTCGATGGCGTACAAGCTGGCGTTCATGCCGCACGAGCGCCGCATCGGCGGCGTCTGGCAGCGGTTCGCGCGCGAGAGAGAGGCTTGAACGGACGCGATTCGGAGCTAAAGAAGGGGCCCATGGCAAAGACAATCCTCGTCAGCGGGTATGGCCCTGGAATCTCCACCGCGGTCGCAGAGCGATTCGGCGCCGAAGGGTTCGCCGTGGCGCTGGCGGCGCGCAACGCCGAGCGCCTCGCCGCCGGCGTGAAGGCGCTCGAGGCCAAGGGCATCCGCGCCGCCGCGTTCCCGACCGACGTCAGCGACCCCGCGGCGGCCCGCGCGCTGGTCGGCAAGGTCCGCGCGGCGCTGGGCCCGCTGACCGCCATCGAGTGGACCGCCTACTCGGGCGCCGCCGGTGATCTGCTGGCCGCCGAGGTCGCCGACGTGCGCACCGCGCTGGACGTCGCCGTCACCAGCCTGCTGGCCGTCGTGCGCGAGGCGCTGCCGGACCTGAAGAGCCAGAAGGACGCCGCCGTCCTGGTCGTCAACGGCGGGCTCGGCTACTTCGACCCGCAGGTGGACGCCATGGCCGTGCAGTGGGGGTCCATGGGACTGGCTGTCGCGAACTCGGCCAAGCACAAGCTGGTGGGCCTCCTCTCGCAAAAGCTGAAGGCTGACGGCGTTTACGTGGGCGAGGCGATGGTGCTGGGGCTGGTCAAGGGGACGGCGTTCGACACCGGCAACGCGACGATCGATCCCAAGACCGTGGCCGCCAAGCTGTGGGACCTCTACCGCGCGCGCGACCAGGTGACCGCCGAGATCGGTTAACGGCCGTAGTCGGGTTGCCATCGTCGCGCCCGGTCTTATGGTTGAGCCTGGACCCTACGGAACAACCCTGACGGGCCCTGGGCCAGGACGATGGCGGACGACCAACCGAACGGCCACAAACCGCACGACGCCGAGGACGACCAACGGATCGTCCACCGCGTCGAGATCGCGCCGCGCACGATCCTGGCGGTCGCGCTGACCGTCGGAACCGTCTATCTGCTGAACGCGCTGCTGCCCATCCTGGTGGTGATCGTCATCGCGCTGATGCTGGTCGGCACGCTGGCCCCGTCGGTCCGCTGGTTCCAGCACCGCGGGCTCTCGCGGGGGCTGTCGATCGCCGTGGTGTTCCTGGGGTGCGGCGTCCTCGTGGTCGGAACGGCGCTGATCACGGTCCCCGACCTGCTGGCGCAGGTGACCCACACCATCAATCAGCTCCCGCAGATCCAGCAGAGCCTCGCCGACCGGCTGGAGGCGCACCGCCTGACCGCGCCGGCCGCCAGCGCCATCCGGAACTTCAAGCCCGAGGACCGGATCCGCAGCGTCAACGCGAACGCCGCCATCACCGCGTCGCTGGGCGTCGTCGAGGTCATCGGCTACGCGGGCACCTCGATCGTGCTGGCCATCTACTTCATCGCCGACGTCGAGCGGACCCGCGGCGCGCTGTACGCCGTCGTCCCGCGCCGCTATCACGTGCGCCTCGCGCGCGTGCTGCTGAACCTGGGGACCATCGTCGGCGGCTACCTGCGCGGACAGGTGGTCACGTCGGTGATGATCGGCATCTTCACGTTCGGCCTGCTCACCGTGTCGCGTGTGCCGAACGCGCTGGCCCTGGGGGCGTTCGCCGCGCTGACCGACGTCATCCCGTTCGTGGGCGGGCTGCTGGCCACCACCCCGGCCGTGCTGGTGTCGCTGTCCCGCGGGACCGGCACCGCGACGGTCGTCCTGGTGACGATGATCCTGTATCAAGAGCTGGAGAGCCGGGTCATCGTCCCGCGCGTCTACGGTCAGGCGCTGCGGCTCTCGTCGGCGGTGGTCGTCATCGCGTTGCTGATCGGAGGCAAGCTGGGCGGCATCATCGGCGCGCTGCTGGCGCTGCCCATCGCCGCCGCCGTCCGGATGCTGATCGAGGAGCTGCGCGTCGACCTGCCGGGCGACGACACGGACGACCGCCGGCTGCGGGCGCGCGACGCGCGCGCCGAGCGCCTCTACGCGCGCGAGACGGCCGGCGCCTCGGCCGAGGAAGCGGCCGCCGTCGCGATCGAGATCGCCAACAGCATTCGCGAGAAGGACGCCGCGGAGGGGAAAGACCCCGCCAGCACCCCGCTCACGAACGCCAAGGAGTGACCTCCGCCGGGAGCCCGCCTACGCCGAATTGAAACAACGCCGTCGCCCACCGGAAATAAGAACTGCGTACACTCCTGCGGATGAGCACGATTCACTTCATCGGCGGCGAGAAGGGCGGCGTCGGCAAATCCGTGGTGGCGCGCGTCTGCGCCCAGTACTGCATCGATCGCGAGCTCCCGTTCACGGCGGCCGACGCCGACGGGTCGCACGGCGCGCTGATGCGGTTTTACGCGAACTACACGACGCCCGTCGATCTGACCAGCTTCCCCAGCGCCGATCAGATCCTGGGCTTCGCGACCGACGCCGACCGGCGCGTGCTGGTGGACCTGCCGGCGCAGAGCGACCGCCTGCTGGGCGCCTGGCTCGGCGAGTCGGGCATCCTCGAGATCGCCGCCGAGAGCGACGTCCGCGTCGTCTTCTGGCACGTCATCGACGACGGGAAGGACGCGCTGATCACGCTCGAGCGGCTCCTGAACCGCACCGGCGATCAGGCCCGCATCTGCATCGTCAAGAACCACGGCCGGGGCAAGGACTTCACGCTGTTCGACCGGTCGCCGGTGCGCGAGGCGGCCCAGCGTCTGGGCGCCGCCGTCCTGGAGCTCCCCGAGCTGAACCCGGCGGTCATGCAGAAGATCGACCGCCTGGACGCCAGCTTCTGGGCGGCCGCCAACGGCAGCAGCTTCGGGACCGAGACGTTCTCGCGCATCGAACGCCAGCGCGTGAAGGTGTGGCTGACCGCCGTTTACGACCGGATCACCCAGCTGGGCGACGTCTTTTAAAAGGCGTCGGAGCGGCGGCCGGGCGGCCCGGTTCAGGCGACCTCTTGCAGCTCCGTGATGTCGCGCGAGAGGCCCAGGATGCCGACGATGTCGCCGTCGCGATCGCGCAGCGGAAGCTTCGTCGTCGAGACCCAGCGCAGCTTGCCGTCCGGCAGGGTCTCTTTCTCTTTGATCGCGACCAGCGGCTGGCCCGTGCGGATGATCTCCCGCTCGTCGCGCAGCGCCTGTCCGGCGTGCTCCTCGGTGAAGAAGTCGAAGTCGGTCCGCCCGACGGCCAGCGCCGGGTTGACGATCCCGTAGTGGGCGGCCGCGTAGCGGTTGATGCGCGTGAAGCGGCTCTGCCGGTCCTTGAAGTAGATCGCGTCCGGCAGCTCGTCCATCAGCGACTCCAGCAGGAAGACGTCGTCCTGCATTTGCAGGATCTCGCCCGCCATCTCGCGCGAGGGATCGTCGGCGTCGGCCGGCCGGGCGTGAGACCCGCTGGCGTCCAGGAGATCGTCGAAGCGGATCCCGCGCGGCGCGAGCAACAGATCCAGACAGCCGAGCGGCGCGTTCTGCGACTCCGACACCAGCTGCCGAATCGCCGCCACCAGGTCGCGGCGGGCCTTACGCAGCCGCATGGCGACGCCCAGCCGGGTCATCGACAGACTGTCGGCGACCTGGGCCAGCGGCACCCGGTCCAGCTCGTGCAGCACCAGAACAGCGCGGCGGCTGAGGGGGACCCGGTCCAGCGCCATCAGGACCAGCGGCCGCGGCTCGCTGGCCTCGTCCAGGGCCAGGGCAAAGCGGCGCTGCTGTCGCGCGATGACCCGGACGGCCAGGCTGAACAGGTGCAGCCGCAGCGCGCGCTGGTTCGGGAAGGCCCGCCAGGTGCGCAGCAAGATGAGAAAAACCTGGTGGGCGAGGTCTTCCATCTCGGAAGGACGCCCGCCGAGCCGACGGAGCGACGAGAACAGGTAGTCGAGCTCGCCGTCGAAGGCCTCGATACAGCGTTCGGTGGTCGATAGGTCCTGACGTTCCATTTCGGGGTGACGCCAATGATGTTGCATCGGGACGATCTCCACCCGCGTTGGGGGCGCGGCTTGGGCAGGCGGCTCACGCGCCACCTTCCAGGTTGCCAAGGTTACTATTTGTTGGGCTCCCGCGGTAACGCAAATCCGGCGCCCCGCCCCCCGGCGTCGTAAGACTGGGCCGTGGAACGCTGGTCACTGCTGGTCGCCATCCTGGGGTCCGGAATGGCCTTTCTGGACGGGACGGTCGTCAACGTGGCCCTGCCCGTGATGCAGCGCGCCCTGGGCGCCACGGCCGGCCAGTTGCAGTGGGTCGTGGAGGCCTACGCGGTCCTGCTGGCCTCCCTGGTCCTGGTGGGCGGCGCGCTCGGGGACCGGCTGGGGCGCCGCCGCGTGTTCTCGGCCGGGGTGGTTCTCTTCGCGCTGGCGTCCGCGGCGTGCGGGGCGGCGCCCGGCATCGGCCTGCTGATCGCGGCGCGCGCTGTCCAGGGGGCCGGCGCGGCGCTGCTGGTCCCGGGCAGCCTGGCGCTGATCAGCGCCGCCTACCCCGCCGAGAGGCGCGGCGCGGCGATCGGCACCTGGTCCGCGTGGAGCGCCATCACGGCCGCCGTGGGCCCGGTGGCCGGCGGCTGGGTGGCCGCGCACGCTTCCTGGCGCTGGCTGTTCTTCTTCAACGTTCCCGTCGCCGCCGTGGTCGTGGCGCTGGCGGCGCGGCGGATCCCGGAGACGCGCGATCCCGAGGCCCCGCCCCGCGTCGACCTGGCCGGCGCCGGGCTGGCGACCGTCGGGCTGGGGCTGCTGGTCTACGCGCTCATCGAGGCGGGCCCCGCCGGGCTCGCCTCGCCACGCGTGCTCGCGCTGCTCGGCGTCGGTGCGGCGGCCCTGGGGGCGTTCGTCGGGGTCGAGGCCCGCGTGAGGTGGCCGATGGTGCCCCTGGGCCTGTTTCGCTCGCGCACCTTCGCGGCGACGAACGCGCTGACCTTGCTGCTGTACGCGGCCATGGGCGGCGCGATGTTCTTCATCCCGTTCAATCTGATCCAGGTCCAGGGCTACACGCCGGCGGCCGCGGGTGCCGCGCTGCTGCCGCTGGTGGTCCTCATCTCGACGATGAGCCGGTGGGCCGGCGCGCTGGCCGCGCGCATCGGGCCGCGCGTGCTACTGGGGTGCGGCCCGCTGCTGGCGGCGCTGGGCTTCCTGCTGCTCGCGCGTCCCGCCGTGGGCGGCACCTACTGGCGCACGTTCTTCCCGGGCGTGCTGACCCTGGGCGCGGGGATGGGCCTCACGGTCGCGCCGCTCACGGCCGCCGTGATGGGCGCCGTCGACCCGCGCCACGCCGGGGTGGCGTCGGGGATCAACAACGCGGTCGCGCGGACGGCGGGTCTGCTGGCGATCGCCGCGCTGGGCGTCCTGCTGTCGTTCCGTTTCAACCAGGTCCTCGACGGGGCGCTGGCGGCGCTGTCGCTGCCGGCCCCCGTTGCCCAGGCGGTCGACGCGCAGCGCGTTCGTCTGGGCGGCGCCGACTTCTCCGGCTTCGCGACGGAGCTGCGCGCGCCCCTGCAGGCCGCGTTCGCGACCGCCTACGTGGCTGCGTTCCGGGCCGTGATGTTCGCCAGCGCACTCCTGGCGGCCGCCGCCAGCGCAGCGGGCCTGGTGGTGATCTAAGCTCGGGCGCAAGGCGTCCTTGGACCCCATTCTCCAGCTGGCGGGCGCCAGCAAGCGCTACGAAGGCAAGACGGTCCTCTGGCCGTTCGACCTGACGGTCGCCCGGGGCGAGACCGTGGCCCTGATCGGTCCCAGCGGCTCGGGAAAGACCACGGTCTTGCGGCTGGCGCTGGGCCTGCTGCCGCCGGACGCGGGCACCGTGCGCTTCCGCGGCGTGCCGCTGACGGCGGCGAACGTGCAGGCCGCGCGCCGGCAGATGGCGTACGTCGTCCAGGACGGCGGGCTGTTCCCGCACCTCACCGCCGCGCAGAACGTCCAGCTGATGGCGCGCTACCTGGGGTGGACCGAGGCGCGCATCGCCGCCCGCCGCGCCGAGCTGGTCGAGCTGACGCGCTTCCCCGTCGACGCGCTGGACCGATATCCCGGCCAGCTTTCGGGTGGGCAGCGGCAGCGCGTGGGCATCATGCGGGCGCTGTTTCTGGATCCCGACCTGCTGCTGCTGGACGAACCGCTGGCGGCGATCGATCCGCTGGTGCGGGCCGAGCTGCAGGACGATCTGTCCGCGATCTTCGCGCGCCTCGACAAGGCGGTGGTGGTCGTCACCCACGATCTGGCCGAGGCGGCGTTCTTCGCGCGCCGGGTCGTCCTGCTGCGCGACGGGCGGATCGTGCAAGAGGGGCCGCTGGAGGCCCTCATGCGGGCGCCGGCCGATCCGTTCGTGACCCGCTTCGTCGAGGCGCAGCGGCGCCTGGCGCCCGCTGACCCGGGCCGAACGCGATGAGGAACGCCGCGCGGGTCGTCGCGGGCGCGCTCGTGGCGCTGGGGGCCTGCGCGGCCGGCAGCGCCCGCGGCGCGCAGCCGGCGGCGGACCGGGCGCTGCGCGTCGGCTCGAAAGCCTTCGCCGAGTCGGTGATCCTGGCCGAAGCGGCAGGTTTTCTGGCGACGGCGGCCGGGACACCGGTCGAGGATCGGCGCGCGCTCGGCGGAAGCCGCCTCTGCTGGGACGCGCTGCTGGCCGGCGCGCTGGACGTCTACCCCGAGTACACGGGCACGTTGCGCGAGGAGATCTTGAAGGGCGAAGCGCCCGCCGCGGATCTGGACGCGTTGCGGGCCGCCCTGGCCGCGCAGGGGCTTGCGTTCATCGGGCCGCTCGGTTTCGAGAACCGGTACGCGCTGGCGATGCGCGCGCAGGTGGCGGCCGCGCTGCAGGTCCGGGCGATCTCCGACCTGGCCGGCCACCCGTCCCTGAAGATCGGCGTCAGCAACGAGTTCCTGCGCCGCCGGGACGGCTGGCCCGGGCTGGCCGCCCACTACGGGCTGCTCGTGTCGCGCGCCCAGGGGCTGGACCACGAGCTCGCGATCCGCGGGCTGGCCGCCGGCGCGCTGGACGTGATCGACGTCTATTCGACCGACGCCGAGATCGGGCGCGACCAGCTGCGCGTCCTGACCGACGACCGACACTACTTCCCTCGCTACGACGCGATCCTGTTGTACCGGCGCGACGCGGAGGCGCGGTGGCCCGCCGCGTTCGCGGCGATGCGGCGGATGGCGGGAGCCGTCGACGAGGCGACCATGATCCGTCTCAACACGCGCGCCAAGCTCGATCGCGTCCCCGAGCGCACGGTGGCCGCCGATTTCGTGGCCCAGCGCTTCGGCGTGCGCGCCGCTGCCGGCGACGAGTCGCGGTGGCGCGCCATCTGGCGCCGCTTGCGCGAACACCTGTCGCTGGTGGCCGTCTCCCTGCTGGCGGCCGTGCTCTGCGCGCTGCCGCTGGGGATCCTGGCCGCCCGGCGCCCGCGACTGGGCCAGGTCGTGCTGGCTGCCGTCGGCGTGGTCCAGACCATTCCGTCGCTGGCGCTGCTGGTGTTCATGATCCCGCTGCTGGGGATCGGGAGCTGGCCGGCGATCGTGGCGCTGTTTCTGTACAGCCTGCTGCCGATCGTGCGGAACACGCACGCCGGACTCAGCGCGATTCCGGCCGGGCTGCGTGAATCGGCGGAGGCCCTCGGACTGCCGCGCGCAGCGATCCTCTGGCGAATCGAGCTGCCGCTGGCGTTCGGCACCATCCTGGCCGGCATCCAGAGCGCGGCCGTCATCAACATCGGCACGGCGACCCTGGGCGCGCTGGTTGGCGCCGGCGGGTTCGGCCAGCCGATCTTCGCCGGCATCCGCCTCGACGACGTGTCGCTGATCCTCGAAGGGGCGATCCCGGCGTCTGTGCTGGCGCTGGTGGTCCAGGCGCTGTTCGATCTGCTCGAGCGCGTGCTGGTCCCGAAGGGGCTGCGGCTCGATCGCCGCTAAATGCGAACGGCCGGAGACCCTCGCGGATCCCCGGCCGGTCGAGTGTTGGTATCTACGAGCTGCCGATTACCAGCGGCCGCGGCCGCCGCCACCGGAGGACCGGTTGCCGCCGCCGCTCGAGCGCTCCTGCGCCTCGTTGACGTTCAGCGTCCGGCCGCCCAGCTCGCGGCCGCTCAGCTGCTCGACCGCCGCCTTCGCCTCTTGCTCGGTGCTCATCTCGACGAACGCGAAGCCGCGGGGGCGGCCCGTCTCGCGCTCGGTCACGATCTTGGCCTCGGCAACGGTCCCGACCGTCCCGAAGACCTCCCGAAGCTCGAGCTCGGTCGTGTCGTACGAGAGGTTGCCAACATAAAGACGTCTACCCATGTGTTTTCTCCTGCGTGTAACCCGACGGAAACTGCCGTCGTGCAGAGCCTCAAGCGTGCCGACAATCGACCTCGAACGACCGGCAGGCGAAGCTCCGACGCAGAGACGAAAACCCGGACCCGAAAGAAACGTCCGATGCTTCTAGCACGCCCACCCGCGCGCCGCCATGCCCCACCCCCCGAACGAAATCCGCAAAAAGCACTGAAGATAAATCTGCCCCGACGCAGTTTCTCGGTGAGCCGTCTCTTAGCCGACCGAGGAAGCCAGCCATGACCCATCGAGCCATCCTGCCGTTCGTTCTCGCCGCCGCCCTGCCGTTTGCCGGGCAGCTCGGCTGTTCCTCTGGAACGCCGGCGGGCAACGGAACGTCCGGGAGCGGCGGCGGCGTCACCAACACCGGCGGCACCTCCGGCATGACCGGTGGCTCCGCGACCGGCGGCCACGACACGAGCGGCTCCGGGGGGACCGGCGGGACCTCCGCGACCGGCGGCAGCCCGGCGGGCACGGGCGGCCGTCTCGGGACGGGCGGCACCGCCGGCGCGGCGAGCTCCGGCGGATCCCGGGGCG
The DNA here is from genome assembly GCA_964546845.1 of uncultured Myxococcales bacterium. Taxonomy (GTDB): domain Bacteria; phylum Myxococcota_A; class Polyangia; order Fen-1088; family Fen-1088; genus JADGRB01. The sequence goes on from CAZJMY010000988.1 coordinate 27,717, forward strand.
CGGCAGGCGCGGCAGCCGGGGCCGG
>CAZJMY010000989.1:0-9139 GCA_964546845.1 uncultured Myxococcales bacterium
CGCTGCCGGCGGGGGCGGGCGTGGCACGGCGGGGGCGGCGGGAACCGGCGCGGGCGGTCGCGACCCGGGCGCGTGCCCGCAGCACGGGAGCCTGGCGCCGGTGACGTGGGCGGTCCGCCTCGCGGACGCCGTGCTGGCGCGCTGGCCCGACCCGGCGGACCTCACCTCCACCGCCGGCTGGGAATACAACCACGGGATCGTGCTGCGCGGGCTGCAGCAGGTCTGGAGCCACACCTGCGATCCGCGATACGTCGCCTACATCCAGAAGTACGCCGACGAGAACGTCAGCGCCGCCGGCGCGGTCAACATCCCCGCCGCGCACAGCTTCGACAACATCCAGCCGTCGGTCCTGCTGCCCTTCCTTTTCCAGCGCACGGCGCTCGCCAAGTACCGGATCGCCGCCGACCAGATCCGCGCCAGATACGCGACCATCCCGACCAACGCCGACGGCGGCTTCTGGCACAAGCAGGCCTACCCGAACCAGATGTGGCTCGACAGCATCTACATGGGCCAGCCGTTCCTGGCCCGGTACGGCGCGGTGTTCGGCACCTGCGGGAGCTTCTGCAGCGACACGATCTTCAAGCAGATGCTGCTGCTGGCGGCGCACGTGCGCGATCCGGCGACGGGGCTCCTCTACCACGCCTGGGACGACAGCCCGGCCGGCAAGAAGGCGAGCTGGGCCGATCCGGCGACCGGCCGCTCGCCGGTCGTCTGGGATCGCGCGCTGGGCTGGTACACGATGGCGCTCGTCGACATGCTGCCCGACCTGCCGGCGGGCCCCAACCGCGACAGCCTGCTCTCGATTTTGTCCGGCATCGCCGCGGGGTTGAAGGCCACTCAGGATCCGGCCACCGGCCTGTGGTTCGAGGTGGTCGATCAAGGGAGCCACAGCGACGATTGGGTCGAGAGCTCCGGCAGCGGCATGTTCGTGTACGCGCTGAAGGTCGCGGCCGACAGCGGGTTCATCGACGCGAGCTATCTCTCGGTCGCCGCGCGGGGCTGGCAGGGGCTGCAGACGAAGATCACCGTCGACGCCGGCGGCCTGGCGTCCGTCTCGGGCGCCGTGCAGGGCGTGACCGTGATGGGCAACTACGCCGGTTACGTGAACCAGAAGACCCTCACGAACTCCTCGCACGGCCTGTGCGGCATGCTGCTGGCCGCCAGCGAGATGGAGGCGCGCTGACCGCGCCGGGAACGCCGGAACAGCCGCTGAAAACCACCCCGCGGGAGTATCATTCCGACCGAATTCCCGATTCCCACGGGTGTCAGGCGTGCCTCGCTTTCGAACTCATTGCCGTGTTGCGCTGGTGGCCGGGCTGCTTGGCGGCGGCTGCGCGCCGTCGCTCGATCCCATCGCGGTGGCGCCTGGCTGTCCGGACGCGCCCTTGCGGGGCCCCGCCCTAGACGCCGACGAGCCCGCCGATCGGTTGCTCTCGGACTTCGAGGACGGCACCACCCAGCTGGCGCAGGTCGCCGCCCGCGACGGCCGCTGGATCCGCGGGCGCGATCTCACCTCCAGCAGCGTGACCATCGAGCCCTCCGGCGCCTGCGCCGGCCGGGGCGCCTGGGCGGGGCACTTCGCCGCCAGCACGCCCACCAGCTGGGGCAACAACTGGACGGCCGAGTTCCGGATGTCGGGCGCCGCGTACGACGGCCGCGCGTACGGCGGCTTTTCGTTCTGGGGGGCGTTCGGCGACGGCAACGGCCCCAGCTTCGGCGTGCCGTTCGGCATCACCACCGTCGACACGATCCGCCCCGGCTGCACGAGCCACTGCGACGATCACTACATGGCGGCGGTGACGCTCACGCGCGAATGGCGCCGGTACGACGTCCGGTTCGACGACCTGACTCAGGGGATCTCGCCCCAGGTCCCCATGCGCCGCGATCAGCTGATCGGTCTCATCATCTGGCCCCGCCAGCAGTGCGACATCTGGATCGACGACGTCCGCCTCGAGCCCTGACCGCGTCCGAGCGGGGCCGTCCGCCGCGCGCGCGTCAGCGCCACTCGACCTCGCCGAACAGCGCGGCCCCCAGCAACGGCGTCCCCCACGTGGCGGCCTCGTTGCCTGCGAATCGAAGGTGAACGCGCGCGACCGTCGTTCCGGCCAGCGCGTTCACGCCGACCGCGAGCCGAGGGGACAGCTTCCAGCCCACGGCGCCGCGCGCCTGGACGATCGCCGTGTAGGCGGAGGACGAAGAGCCGACCAGCGGGGCGGTGCTGGCCGAGGGATGGCCGGTCGAGAGCACTGCCAGGAACGCCGCGCCCGCCGCGGCGCTCGCGAAAGCCCGCCGCCCGCTCGACGTGAATCGCGCCACCAGCTCGGCGCCGACGGTCACGGCGCCGACGTCCGACGTCCCCTCCGGGCCCGCGACCGTTTCGCGGCGCAGCGGCGCGCTGACCGCCACGGCTGCGCCGAGGCATTCCGTCCACAGATGCTGGAGCGAGACCCAGCCTTGCCAGGCCGGCCCGCTGCCCCCGAATCCGTACAGCGGGCCGACAGCGGCCGAGAGCGCGATCTTGCTCCGCTCGGGAGGGGGCGGCGCGACCTGGATGACGATGGGCGCGGGTTCGGGGGCCGGGTGAGGGAAGAGGCTGGTGCGCAACACCTCGGCGGTCTGCAGCACGATCAGCGTGTGGTCCGGCCCGCCGGGCTTGTCGTCCACGATCGCCTGCCGCAACAGGGACCGACCGGAGGTCTCGTCGGCGGTCCAGACCTCGACCCCGTTTCGCGTCGGCAGCATCCGGATGGCCGCGACAGCCCGTTCGGAACGGGCTCGGCGGTCGATCGGGCCTTCGGCCGGGCGGACCAGGACGTCCAGGCCCAGCGAGACGACCTCCGCGCGGATGCGTGTCATCAGCGGATCGCCAGGCGTGTCCGTCAGCAACAGGACGCGCCGTCGCTCGGGCGGGCGTGCGGCCGCGGATGCTCGCGCTGGCCCGACGGAAAACCCGACCGCGATCGCGAGCGCGAGCCAGAGGCGCTCCGGTCGACGGTGGGTCACGGCGCGGACGGCGGTGCTCACTTCGAAAGGATCCCGCGCGCCTCCGACGCATAGGGGCCCGCGGGGAAGCGGCGCAGGTATTGCTCGGCCGTGGCGCGCGCGCCGATCCGGTCTCCCGACCGCAGCCGGGCCTCGATGAGGCGGCCGAACGCGTCGCCCATCAACGGTCCGGTCGGCTGCTCTCGCAGGTACGTCTCGAACCAGCTGGCGGCGCGCCCGTAGGCGTTCTGGTTGTCGAAGGCGATGCGCCCCAGCGTGAAGGCCGCCGTTCCCGCTTCGGGCGTTCCGGGGAAGCGGCGTCGCAGCGCGCCCAGCGCCGCGACGGCGCGCGTGTACGGTCCGAAGAAGCGGCCGGCGTCTGCCAGCGCCAGCAGCTCGTCCGCCGACGCCGTCTCGCAGACGCGCTGGAAGTTCGCCCGCTCGGCCGCGTGCAACCCTTCCTGCAAACGACCGGCCGCGAGCAGCTCTCGCCAGCCATCCGATCGACCGGCGCGCGCCCTGACGACCGGCTGCGGCGGCGCGCTCGCGGGCGGCGCACCGTCGGCACGGGGCGCTTCGACGGCGCGCGCCTCGCCCGTCACCGCCGGGACGGCCGGGCATCGGCTGTCCAGCGACTCTCCGGCCGAGACGGCCCGCGGCTCTGGCAGGCAACCGCCGCTGACGACGACCCGTCCTTCTTCCGTCGACAGGCGCAGCGAGCGCTGCCCGTCGCGAAGCTGCATCCGGAACCGCGTGCCGGTGACCGTCACGTGGTAGGGGCCGGCGTCGAATTGCCACCTGGTCTTCACGCCGCGCGGGTGCGCGATGCTGGCGTCGAGCGCGCCGTCCTCCAGCAGCACCTGCACGGAAACGGCGTCCGCCCTGGCGTCCAGCGACACCACCCGCATCCGCCCCTGGTCGTGCAGCGCCAGCCTGCTCCCGTCGGAGAAGGCGATCGGCACCGTTCTTCCGTCGGCGGCTTCGACGACGTCGCCCAGGCGGCCGGGCCCCGCGTCGTCGACTCGAAACGTGACCGGGCCTTTTTCGAAGCGGAGGCGCGGGACGACCCCGATCCCGACCGCGACAACGACCGCCGAAGCGCTCAGCGCGACCCACGCGCCGCGCGGGCGCTGCAGCGGGGCGCGCGCGCGCGGCATTCCGTTTCGCCGTTCCACCTCGGCCAGGAACCCGTCGCGCGCCCGCCGGGTCTCGCCGGCGGCCCGGGGATCTCCGTCCAGGAGCTCCCGGATTCGCGCGCCCAGGTGGCTCAGCCCCTCTTTTCCGTCCATCGCGTCCCCTCTTCCAGCCACCGCGCCAGCTCAGGCCGCCGTCGAACGGCCTGCAGGAAGCGCGCTTCGGCGCGCGACAAGCGCCGCTTGATCGTCGCCAGCGAGGTGTCACAGGCCTCGGCAGCCTCGACCAGCGTCACGCCGTGCACGTACCTCAGAACGAACGCCATCCGCTGGTCGACGGGCATGTCGTCCAGCAGGGCGTAGACCTCGCGCAAGGCGCGGCGCGCGTCGGACGGCGGCTGTTCGAGCTGCCGGAGCCGCGTGCGCTCGGGCGAGAACAGCCGCAGCCATTTTCGGCGCGACCGCACCCGGATGTGCGCGCGCCCGACGAACACCGCGATGGTGGTGAGCCAGGCGCCCAGCCGGTCGGCTTCCCGGACCTTCCCGACGCGGTCCATCGCCCGGATGAACACCTCCTGCAACAGGTCGGGGATGTCGTCGTCGGGCCCCAGGATCGACCGCAGCGTCAGCCGGACCTGGCCCGCGTAGCGGTCGTAGAACGCGGCCGCGGCGCCGGGATGTCCCGCCCGGAGCGCTTCGATCAGCGCCGCGTCATCTCCAACGAAGGTCAGCGGTGTGAGCAGGGCGACCGAGTCCTGGTGAGCAATCCGAAGGGCGATCTCCACTGTGCCTCGGCCCGCAGTGTCTGTGATGGCACATAACTGGCTCACTCGTGCGGGCGCGACGCGCCGAGACCATGGCCTGGCCGCGTGAGCCGGTTTTCGACGCTCGCGGACACTGACCCCGGCCGAGGAGCGCGCTTGTCCGACATGTCGGGATGCTGTCCCGCGATCGGCCGGCGGGGGCGTCCTGCGTCGGGCTTTCACTTTTCTCCAAGGTGCGCGGCCGGTCGCGCCATTGGACCCGGCACACGGATCTTTTCGTGTGGAGGCGGGCCATGACGTCAGAGTCCACGGAACGCGAGGTCCAGCGTGTCGCGAGCGGTCGATGGGCCGCGCTCACGCTGGCCGCGCGCGCGCTGCTTGCGATCGCCGCCGTCACCGGGGGCTGCACCGGCAGGATCGGCGACGGTCCGCCGGCGGCGCAGCCGGGCTCAGGCACGCGCGGCGATCCGGGCACACCCGGCGCGGGTGGGACGACCACGGGCACCGGCGACACCGGTGGCGCCGGCACCGTCGCCTGCACGTCGGTGGACCCCGGACGCGTCACCATCCACCGCCTCAACAACCTGGAGTTCAACAACACCGTCCGCGATTTGCTGGGGGACACGACCCAGCCCGCGTCGAAGTTCCCGCCCGACACCGGCGGCGCGAACTTCGACAACAACGCGGACGTGCTGGGCATGAACCCGCTGCTGTTCGAGAGCCTCGAGTCGGCGACGGACGCGCTCGCCACAGCGGCGGTGGCCTCCGGCAGCGCGTCGCTGGCCAAGATCGTCACCTGCGATCCGGCGAAGGTGGGTGACGCAGCCTGCGCCACCACCGTCATGACGGCCTTCGCGCGCCGCGCCTGGCGCCGCCCGCCCACCAGCGACGAGCTCGCGCGGCTGGTCGCGTTCGTGCCGCTGGCCAAGAGCAACGGCGACGGCTTCAACCAGGGCATCGCGCTGGCGATCAAGGCCACGCTGCTGTCGCCCAACTTCATGTTCCGGCCCGAGCTGGATCCCGACCCCAAGGCCACGACGCCGCGCCTGCTGAACAGCTACGAGGTCGCCAGCCGCCTCTCGTACTTCCTGTGGTCCAGCATGCCCGACGACACGCTGGCCGCGGCCGCCGACGCCAACCAGCTTCAGGACGTCGCGTCCGTCCAGCAGCAGGCCACCCGGATGCTGGGCGACGCCAAGGCCAGCCAGCTGGTGACGACGATGGGCGGCGAGTGGTTCGGCACCTACAAGATGGCGAACGTCGCGCCGCTGGCGACGTCCTTCCCCAGCTACGACCCGGACCTGGGCGCCGCCATGACCCAGGAAACGACGCTGTTCCTGAAGGACTTCTTCACGGGCACCGCCAGCTTCCTCGACGCGCTGGACGCACCGTGGACCTACGCGAACGCGCGCCTGGCCCAGCACTACGGGCTGAGCGGCGTCACCGGGACCGCTTTTCAGAAGGTCTCGCTGGCGGGAACGCAGCGCCAGGGGCTGCTGATGCAGGGGTCGATGCTGACGACCACGTCCTTCCCCACGCGGACGTCACCGGTCAAGCGCGGCCAGTGGGTGATGGCCAACATCCTGTGCACGCCGCCGCCGTCGCCGCCGGACAACGTCCCCGCGCTGGACCAGACCGTCGTGCCGCCGGGCTCGTCGCAGCGGGTCCAGCTGGACGCCCACATCGCGAACCCCGCCTGCGCGACGTGCCACAAGCTGATGGACCCGCTCGGCTTCGGGCTCGAGCACTTCGACGGCATCGGGCACTGGCGGGACATGGACGGAACCGCCGCCATCGACGCCACCGGCCAGCTGCCCGGCGGGCAGAAGTTCGACGGCGCGCTGCAGATGGTGGCCGGGCTGAAGCAGCAGACCTCGACGATCGCCGACTGCGCGTCGCAGAAGATGTTCGCCTATTCGCTGGGCCGCGACCCCGGCGCCGCGGACAAGTGCCAGCTGATCGAGCTGTCGTCTCAGTTCGCGGCGGCGAACTACAACCTGCGGAGCTTGATCATGCAGATGGTCGCCAGTGACACGTTCCGCATGCGCCGTCCCGTTGCACCAGGAGGGATCTGATGGGCCGCCGAACGGAATCTCAGCGAACGCCAGGGTGGTGGTCCGTCCCGCGCCGGTCCTTCTTGCGCAGCTCGGCGGCCATGATCGGGCTGCCGATCCTGGACATCATGGGGCCCAGCATCAAGCGCGCGCAGGCGGCGGGCGCGCCGCCCCCGCGCCGCTTCGTCACGTTCGGGATCCCGGCGGGCGTCAACCAGACGGCCTGGAAGCCGACCGGGACGGGGACGGGCTACACGCTGTCGCCGACGCTGATGCCGCTGGCGCCGTTGAAGGACGACGTCAGCATTTTGATGGGCGTGAACAACAACCCCGCCAACGGTCCACGCGGCCACACCTGCGGCATCGGGGCGTTCCTCACTTGCTACAAGATCCCGATGACGGATCCGGGCGTCACCGAGAGCATCTCGGCGGATCAGGTGGCGGCGAACTACCTGAAGCAGTTTACCAAGCTGCCGTCGATCGAGCTGACGACGCGGATCCTGCACGAGACGCCCAACGGCGAGAGCGGGTTCTCGCCGGCGTACAAGAACGTCGTCTCCTGGACCAACGCGACAACGTCGCTGCCGTTCGAGGAGGTCCCGCTGAACGCGTTCAACCGGCTGTTCGGCACGGCCCTGCCGCCCACGAACACCGGCGACAACGGCGCGGCCGCCGCCAAGCAGGCGCTGTACCGGAAGAGCGTGCTCGACAGCGTCGCCTCCGACGTCGCGGCGATCCGCGCCCGCGGGAGCGCCGCCGATCAGGCCAAGATGGACCAGTACCTGACCAGCCTGCGCCAGCTGGAGATGGAGATCACGACGAACCCGCCGCCGCCACCGTCGTCGTGCACGCCGGGGACGCCGCCGCCTGCCGGGCGGCCGACGGACATGAACATCCAGGCGCACGTGAAGCAGATGCTGGACATCATGGTGATGGCCATGCACTGCGACGCGACCCGCGTGTTGACGTTCTATTACGAGAACACGGTCACCTCGATCGTTCACAGCTTCCTGAACGTCAACGTCGACTACCACGGCAGCGTCACGCACCACGCCAACGACCCGCAGAAGCTGGCCATGTACGCCACCGTCAACAACTGGCAGGTCAGCCAGCTCGCGTACCTGCTGACCCAGATGAAGGCGATTCAGGAGCCCGACGGAACGCTGCTGGACAACTCGGTCGTGTTCTTCTCCAGCGAGATCAGCGACGGGAACCTGCACAACCACTCGAACCTGCCCGTCGTGCTGGCGGGGCGGGGCGGGGGGATGTTGAACCCCGGCAAGGCGATCCAGTTCCAGAACGCCAACGTCTCGCAGCTGTTCATCTCGATGCTGGCGACGGTCGGTGTCAGCGTGAAGAGCTTCGGCGACGGGACCAGCCCGCTGACGGGGATCTGAGCGGCGCGGCGGCGGGTTTCAGCGGACGGTGACCGTCGCCGTCGTGAAGGTGATGGTCCCCGTCCCGCCGTTGCCGACTTCCACGAGGATCTTGGCCTCCTCCATCTTGCCCAGCTGCAGGCCCAGGTTCGCCCACGCGGCGAAGTGCTGCGAGATCGACACGTGGCCGCACGACCGCGGCGTCTGGCGGACGCTGTAGAACTGGTCGAACGTGTCCAGCGTCCCGAAGACGGAGGGCTGGTTCGTCTGCGTGTGCGTCAGCACGTCGTACATGCCGCCGTCGACGGTGATGGTTCCGACCTTGGTGCCGGGGACGGGGCGCGAACCGAACCAATCCTCGACGATGTAGTACTCGTGCAGCGGCGCTTCCGACCAGCCGTAGATCCCGATGAAGTTGTAGCCGATGCCGCCGCCGGTCTTGGTCTCGGCGAAGTCGGACGCGATCGTCCCCAGCTGGGTGTACGTCTTGGTGGCGTCCCACGTCAGGCCGATGCGCGCCAGGAAGTCCCCGGGGTTGTTCCAGGTCGCGCTGAACTTCGCGTCGACGCCGGCCACCGTCATCGAGCCCGAGCCGACGCCGTTCGACCACAGCTGGTACGCATAGCCGTTGCCCAGGGTGCCGACGACGTTCGCCGAGTAGGTGGTGCCGCCGGTCCAGGGCGTCCCCGCCGGGCAGGCGCCGGAAGCGCCGCCAGGGCCGGAGCCGGCGTTCCCGGGGTTCCCGGCGTTGCCGGACGCGCCGCCGCTCGCGCCGCGCGTCCCCGCGCCACCGCCGGAGCCGCCCGGGCTGCCGCCGGCGCCGCCGCCCG
>CAZJMY010000990.1:0-4101 GCA_964546845.1 uncultured Myxococcales bacterium
ACCGACCCGCGCTCGAGGGCGGCCCGGACGGCGCGCCCGATCTCGGCGTCGCAGGTGGCGTCGGGCTCGCTGCTGCGGATCTTGAGGTCCAGGCCGCGGTGATTGACGGAGCGGATCTCGACGCGCAGGCGCCGCTCGCCGGCGTCCGCCGAGCCGCGCCCGAACCCGGTCATGCTGAGGAGGCTCACGCCTCCGGCTTATACCAGCCGGGCCTTGTACCAGTCGATCGTGCGCCCCAGCCCCTCGGCGAAGGACACGCCCGCCGTGTAGCCGAGGCGCGCGCGCGCCGCGGAGATGTCGGCCCACGAGTGCTTGATGTCGCCGGCCCGCTCGTCCTCGTAGATCGGCTCGATCTTCTTGCCCAGGAAGTCGCCGATGAGGGCGACCACGCGGTTCAGGTCGGTGGCCTGACCGCAGGCGACGTTGAAGACGCCGCCCGAGACCTGTCGCGCGTCCGCCGACGCGGCCTTGAAGTTGGCCTCGATGACGTTGTCGATGTAGCAGAAGTCGCGCGACTGCGAGCCGTCGCCGAAGATGCGCGGCTGCTTGCCGGCCAGCGCCACGGTGATGAACTTCGGGATGACGGCCGCGTACTCGGACTGGGGATCCTGCCGGGGGCCGAACACGTTGAAGTAGCGCAGGCAGACCGTTTCGAGCCCGTACGCGCGCGCGTAGATCTGCATGTACTGCTCACCGGCCAGCTTGGAGCCGCCGTAGGGCGAGATGGGCGCCGGGGCCATGGTCTCGACCTTCGGCAGCACGGGATCTTCGCCGTACGCGGCCGAGGACGCCGCGTAGACGACACGCCGGACCTTCGCGCGGCGGGCCTGCTCGAGGACCCGGATGGTCCCGGTGGCGTTCGCCGCGTGGTTCTCGACGGGCTCGGCCATCGACTTCGGCACGGACGGAATGGCCGCCTCGTGGAAGATCAGCTCGGCGCCGTCGACGGCGCGCGCCAGCGCCTTGTCGTCCAGGATGTCGCCCTCGATGAGGTCGACCTTGTCGGCGAAGTCCGCGAGGTTCTCGCGCTTGCCCGACGAGAAGTTGTCGATGATGCGCACCTTGTCGCCGCGCGCCAGCAGGGCGCGGGCCAGCGACGAGCCGATGAAGCCGGCGCCTCCGGTGACGAGACAGAGGCTCACGAGCGACCTCCGGTCAGCGACTGGAGCGCGCGTCGGCCGCGAACTGAGTGATCAGCTGGGCGAGCGCCGGGTCCGGAATGTCCGATCCCGTCGCCAGCGCGAGCGGCGGGTCCTCCAGCGCGGGCGTGGGCGACGCCGCCAGCGACCGCACGGCGATCCAGGAGGCGGCAATCACCGCCGGAAAGATGAAGAGCACGCGATGCTTGACCGACATAGTCGTACATTATCCTACCTCTGGTGGCGCGCAAATTTTCGCGCTGGTCGGGGGGAACCGCCGGGTCGGGAGAAAGAAACGGCCCTCCTCAAAGTACGTCGTCATCAAGGGAGCGGAAGCCCAGCCAAGCCCGCGCCGAACCGCTCGCCCAGCGTCACGGGCGGACGCCCGCGCCCCGTCACGGAAATGACTCGCGGCGCGCCCGAATCCGACCGGTCGTGGGCGACGATGGCGCACGGCCCGCCGATCGATACCGTGGGCACCGACTCGGCGCCGGCGGCGCCGAGGACGGCGACCCGGGGGGCGCGGGCGGGCCCGGCGGGAACGAGCGTGCCGTTCGCCCCGGGCGTGAACCACCCGTTCGTGCGTGCGCCGGCGACCTGCACCACGAAGCCGTGCGCCGCCGCGCGGACCTCGAGGCGCGAGACGGTTCCGGCAATGGCGATGGGCACGGCCTCTGTCATCGTCGCCAGCGTCAGTTCCCTCAAGGCGACACCGGCAAGCCCCCCATCGAGAGCGCCCTTCTGGCCCCGAATCCACTTCTGGGCCGTCACCGTGAGCAGCCGGCGCCGGTCGGCCGAGCGCGCGACCGCCACGACGTGGCCGTCATCGGCCGTGAGCTGGCGAAACCGCCCCGTCTCGGGGAGGTAGGCGTAGACCTCCTGGTGCGGGTTCAGGATGAATTCGCCGTTGCCCTCGGGCGGAATCCGCAGCGGCGCGCGCTGGCGCCCAACGAACACCACCGCGTCGTCGAGCCCCCTGCCCCACGCCGCGGCGGCGGACGCCAGGGCGGCGCGCACGGCGGCCATCTGCGGCTGCACCTTCAGCGCGCCCAGGTCGGCGGCCTCCAGCACCTCGCGCGACCAGGGCATGTAAGCGAGGTCCAGCAGCGCGCGGACCTCGGCGACGGCGTCGTCGAAGCGCTCTTGCCGCACGAACGAGCAGGCCACGTTCAGGCGCGGCGCCAGGAAGTCGGGATCGGCCTCCTCGGCGGCGCGGTACTTGGCCCGCGCGTCGTCCCACTTGCCCTGGCGGTAGACGACCTTGCCGTCGGCATTCAGGGCGGTCGCCTCGGGTGCCGGCGGGCGAAACGGATCGGCCGCGCCCAGCCCCGGGCGTGGCGGCGACGGCAGGCACACGGGCGGCGCCGCCGGCGTGGCGAGCAACGCCGCCAGCGCCACCGCCAGAGCCGTCACAGGAGCGGGCACGGCGCGGTCACGGGTCCAGCCAGACCCGCTGCAGATCGAATCGATCGCCGACGGCCGCCAGCCCGTGGACCCGCACGGACTGAAGCGCGGGCACGTCGTAGCGGTACAGGAAGATCACCGGCTGGTCATCGGCCAGCAGGCGCGCGATGCGGCTCAGCACGGGCGCGCGCGCGGCGGGGCCAGGGGCCAGGCGGGCCTCGTCGATCAGCGCATCCAGCGCCGTCGAGCGGTAGCCGCCGTAGTTGAACGCGCCGCCCGCCCCGTAGAGCGGCTCCGGGTTCTCGTCGGGCGCGCCTTCCCAGATGAGCGGCGCCAGCTCGAAGTCCCCGCGCTTGAGGCGTTGCAGGATCGTCGCGGCGTCCGCCGGGATGAGATCGACGAGCACGCCGACCTTGCGCGCTTCCAGCGCGAAGGCGTGCGCCTCGACGTGGAACAGCTTGTTGCCCGTCGGCTCCAGCAGCGACACGCGGATCGGGTGACCCAGGTGATCGCGCACGCCGTCGGCGTCGGTGTCGCGGTAGCCGGCGTCGTCCAGCGCGGCGGCGGCCCGCTTTCGATCGAACGGCGGCGCGGCGATGTCGTCGGTCAGCGGCGGTCCGCCGATCGGCCGGGCCAGGTCGTTGTGCAGCTCGCCCGCGAACCGCGTGCGGTCCCACAGCTCGGCCAGCGCGCGGCGAAAGCGCGGGTCGGCCAGCGGATAGCGCTGGTGGTTCACCGCCAGGAACGAATACCGGCGCGAGCGCAGCCGCAGCAGCTTGCTGGCGCCGTGCAACGTGGTCGGCTCGACCTGGTCCGGGTAGTGCGCGTCGATGACGCGGGAGAGGATGTCGATCTCGCCGCGCCGGGTGCGGTTCAAGGCGCGAACCGCGTCGGCGTCCAGATCGAACACGATCTCGTCGACGCCGCCGGCCGGTCCCCAGTACTCGGGCGCGCGTTCCAGGCGGATGCGCTTGCCGCGCTCCCACCCGGCGAAGCGGTAGGGGCCCGTGCCGATCGGCGACCGGGCGATGAACGACGACTCCGGGCGGACGTCGCGCACCAGGTGATCCGGCAAGATCGGCACGTCGCACAGCGCGCGCAGCGCCAGGTCGGACGGACGCTTCAGCACGAACCGCACCGTCCGCTCCGTCACCAGCTCGATCGAAGCGACGTCCGCCAGCTCGGCGCGCAGCACCGGCGCGTCGCTGCCGTTCCGCAGCAGCGGCTCGACGGTGGCCTGCACGTCCATGACGCCGAACGCGCGGTGGTCGTGCCAGTGCACGCCGCCGCGGACGCGGACCGCGATCCGCATGCCGTCGTTCGAGACGTCCCAGCTCTCGGCCAGACCGGGGCGATAGGTGCCGTCGCGGCAGTCGAGCAGCGTCTCGTAGACGAGGCCGTTCGTGATCTGCGCGGCCGACGCGTCGGACTCGACCAGCGGCAGCAGCGTCGACGGCTCGGCGTCCAGGTGAACGCGCACGGATCCGCCGCGCCGGGACGGCGGCGGCACCTCGGCGGGCGCGGGCAGCGTCTCGGCGGGAGGCGGCGGCGGGCGCAG
>CAZJMY010000991.1:0-2213 GCA_964546845.1 uncultured Myxococcales bacterium
GCGCGGCGCGGCGGCCGTCCCGGATGCCGTGAGGGAAATGGCCAAGCTCATGTCTCCGGGCTGGAACCTGGGCAACTCTTTCGACGCGACGCCGAACGAGACCAGCTTCGGCAATCCGACGCCGAGCCAGGCGCTGATCAAGAGCGTCCACGACGCCGGCTTCAAGACGCTGAGGCTGCCGGTGACCTGGACGGGCCACATCGGCGCAGGACCGTCCTACACGATCGATTCGGCCTGGATGGCAAAGGTCAAACAGACCGCCCAGTGGGCCGTCGACGCGGGCATGTACGTCTTCGTCAACACGCACCACGAGGCCGACGGGAACGGTGGCTGGGTCACCTTTCCGTCGTCGACGTCGTCCGCCCAGGCCGTGGCCGCCGAGGTCACGGCCGTCTGGACGCAGATCGCGAAGACCTTCCAGTCGTTCGACACGCACCTGATGTTCGAGTGCTTCAACGAGCCGAACGAGGCCGGCGGCGGCTACAGCGCGTCCGTCGCCACGGATCTGAACATGTATCTGGAGGCGTGCTTCAAAGCCATCCGGGACACCGGCGGGGCGAACGCGACCCGCATCGTGATGATCCAGCCCGTCGGCGCCAGCCCCATCCAGATGGGGATCCAGTCGATGCAGAAGGTCAGCTTCATCGACGATCCGAATCTCATCATCTCGCTGCACACCTACTACCCGACGAACTTCGGCCTGAGCACGACGCCGTACGCCTGGGGGAGCGCCTCCGATTACAGCGACATGCAAAAGTCCATTTCGCAGCAGATTCGGGTGTGGCTGCCGACGCAGCCGATCGTGATCGGGGAGTGGGGGTCGATGGGCGCGCAACCGGCCGCGAACAGGGTCGCGCACGCGCAGGCCTACGCCCAGGACACCACGACGGCGGCGCTGATTCCGATCTGGTGGGACAACGGCGGTTCGGGCAGCGGCTCGTTCGCTCTGTTCGACCGGAACAGCGGGGCTCAGAGCCAGTCGGCGATCGTCGGCGCCATCATGACCGGTGTGAAGAACGGCCTGGCGGCCCCCAACACCTGGGCCACCCACCCCTGAGTCAACCGTCGGGCGCCAGAGGGGTGCCGGCTTCGATGAGCAGCGGGCCGCGTCCGCGACGCCGCGGCTTGGTGGCGTCGGCGCAGGCGCGCGACATCGCGGGGCCGAGCTTGGTCCAGAGCTTGTCCTCGATCTCGGCGCGCAGATGGAGCGGCGTCTCCTTGAAGGTGATCGAAACGACCTTCCGGCCCGAGTAGCCGCTGCGCACCGAGACCGTCACGCGCGCGCTGTTTGGGCTCTCACGCAGGGCGCCGTCCACGTACGCCGCCAGCCCCAGCGTCGTGGCCATGTCGCGGTACTGCTCGGCGGTGTCGACCCGTCGGACGCCGGTCATCACCTCGAGGCCCCGGGCCCGGAGCAGGCGTTCGATCTGGGCGCCGATCGAATGGTCGTCGTCGTCCTTGAACGGGAAGACGACGACCTTCCCTTCCTGATTGGGAACCACCTTGGGCGGCCGCGGGGCCTTTTTGCCGGCCCGGACGTGATGCGCGGCCGGACGGTGCGTCGCCGCGCGCGCCTGACCGGCCGCTGGAACGGCCCCGGACAGCAGGGCCAGCACAGCGATCAACGCGCGGGGCGGACGCAAGCGCCGAGGTTCCGCCATCGGGGCGACAGAGTACTACGCGCCACCGGCGAGTGGGCGGTCGATGCGCGGCTGCGCGGGCATCTCGCGTGCGTCTGGGTCGCCCGTACGGGGCGTCGGGAACGCCGCATGTCGATCGGGTCATCCCCGACGGGTGCATGGACCTGCTGTTCGTCGACGGCCGGCTGATGTTCGCCGGGCCGGACACGCAGGCTGTCGAGCTGGAGCCACGAATCGGTGCGCGCATCGCCGGCGTGCGGTTTCGCCCCGCGTAGATCGGCGGCGAATGGGAACGGCGACGCGAATGGCAGGTGGCCCTCAGGTTCCTGAGGGTTTTGGGCAGCGGAGGGCCGAATGACGCGAGGTTCCGCTGGTGCGCCTTTTGCTCGGTTCGCGGGCCATGCGCACGTCGTCGTTCGTTCTCTTGGCAATCTTCCTCGGCCTGACGGGCGGTTGCGGCTCGGGGTCCAACCTCGGCGGAACCGGGGTTTCGAGCGGCCAGGGGACGGGCGGGACCGGCACCGGTGGTCAGGCCACCGGCGGCCGCGGCGCGGCAGGTGGCGGCACCGGCGG
>CAZJMY010000992.1:0-2254 GCA_964546845.1 uncultured Myxococcales bacterium
GCCGCAGTGCTGGCTTTGACCTAGCCTGCTGGAACCGAGCCCCGTGGCGCGCCATCCTCGCGATCCCAACGACACGTCCGAATCGGATCACATCCGAGCGAAGACGGTCGTCACCAGCATCAGCCGAATCACCGAACGGCCCGCCGGAAACGAGGCGTGCCTGGTGGTGATCTACGGGTCCGAGCTGGGCAAGAAGTACAACCTGAACGCGTCGTCGATGGTCATCGGGCGTTCATCGAAGTGCGACATCCAGATCGACCAGGAATCGATCTCGCGCAATCACTCGAAGATCGTGAACACCGGCAAGTCGATCCTGGTGCGCGATCTGGGGTCGACGAACGGCACCTACGTCAACGACGAGCCCGTCGACGAGTACGTGCTGCGCGACGGCGACCTGCTGAAGATCGGCCGCACCATCTTCAAGTTCCTCACGGGCGGCAACATCGAGAACGCGTACCACGAGGAGATCTACCGCCTCACGACGGTGGACGGCCTGACGCAGATCTTCAACAAGCGTTACTTCGTCGACACCCTGGAGCGAGAGGTCGCGCGCGCCCACCGCTACCGTCGCGCGCTGTCGCTGGTGATGTTCGACATCGATCACTTCAAGAAGGTCAACGACGGCTACGGTCACCTGGCCGGCGACTACGTGCTCAAGCACCTTGCTCAGACCGTGCGCGCGAAGATCCGCCGCGAGGACTGCTTCGCCCGCTACGGCGGCGAGGAGTTCGCGATCGTGCTGCCGGAGATCGACAACGCCAACTGCCTGCCCTTCGCCGAGAAGATCCGGCAGATCGTCGAGCGCACCGAGTTCAAGTTCGAGAACGTGCGCATCCCGGTCACCATCTCGATGGGCATCGCGACGGTCGACGGCGAGATCATCGATGCGCAGACCATCATCAAGCGGGCGGACGAGCGGTTGTACGAGGCCAAGGCCAGCGGCCGCAACCGCGTGTGTGCCTGACGGACACGTTTACGATCACGACAACGTCAGCGAACACGAACACGACTACGTTCGCGGCCACGTAAACGACCACGACCACGTCCAGGTCCACGTACACGTTTCAGAGTGCGTCGGCGCGGTGCCGTGGAGAGCTGGCGCCCCTCGTTCAGATCGTGTGCGTGTACGTAGACGTGTACGTGTTCGTAGACGTGATCGCGAACGTAGTCGTGTTCGTGTTCGCTGACGTTGTCGTGATCGCGGACGTGTCCGTCAGGCTCACCGGCTCACCGGATGCTAGGTTCCAGCACGCCGTCTTCGTCGGTGGCGGCGGGGCGGGGGGAGGCGGGGGGCGGGGTGGTGCGCTGGCGCTTGGGGCGTGAGCCGGCGGCTGCCGCGGCGCTGGCGGCGTTTGCTTCCGCCGCCGGCTGTTGTTCGGCCTCCATGCGGCGCAGGGTCGCGAAGAGCGGGGAGGGGAGGTTGGGGACGATGTACATCGTCTTCGTTTCGTAGCCGGCCTTCTTGAACTGGAACTCCACCGCCGAATCGCTGTACGCGATCTCGATCGACAGCGGCGTCAGCCCCAGGGCCTTGCCGTCCGCGCGCGTGACGACCGCCCCGTCGGGGTCGGAGTTGAAGTTCACCCGCACCGTCGCCGGATGCAGCGGCGTGCTGGCGGCCGGGACGGGCCGCTTGCTTTCACCGTGCCGCCCGAGCAGCGCGAACAGCGCCACGCCCATCGACGCCACGCCCGCCAGCAGCACCATCCGGCTGCCGCGCTTGGTGCGGATCAAGTTGTCGATGTTGTCGATCAGCTCGCCGCGCCCGGACGGCGTCCCCGGCGGTGGCGGCGTCGTGCCGATCACCGCCATCTCGTTCAGGTGCGAACGGCGATCCAGCTCGGCGCGCGCCATGGGCGCCGCCGCCCGCGCGATCCCGGACAGGTCGTCGGGAATGCCGACCGCCGGCGCCGAGCTCGCGTACCGCTCGGGATCCAGCAGGGCCTCCCGCAGCTCGGCCATGGTCTGGAACCGCTGATTGCGGTCCTTGGCCAGCACCCGGTACAGGATCAGATCCAGGTACTCGGGCAGCTCCGGCACGATGCTGCGCACCGACGGGGGCGGCATCGTCACGTGCTTGACGATGATCTCGCCGTACCCCTCGCCGCCGAACGGCACCTTGCCCGTCAGCATCTCGAAGATCAGCACGCCCAGCGAGTAGATGTCGGCGCGGTAATCGATCTCCGTCTTCCCCTCGCACTGCTCGGGGGACATGTAGTACGGCGTGCCCATCACCGAGCCGGTGCGGGTCTTG
>CAZJMY010000993.1:0-5358 GCA_964546845.1 uncultured Myxococcales bacterium
CCCAGATCCGCCAGCAGCGCCGTGGCGTTCGCGATCTCCGTCGGGCCGATCTGCGCGGCGGCGCGCGCGGCCCGCGTGGCGGCGGCGCGCCGGTGATGCAGCGGCGCGCGTTCGTCCCGCGCCAGCGCCAGCCAGGTGGCCGCCGCCTCCCGCCCGTGATTGGCCGCCAGCTGCGCCTCGGCCAGCGCCGAGATCAGCGGCGCGGGAAGCGGCTTCCCCTCGCCGCGCGCCAGGTCGCGCAGCCAGGCCAGCCGCTCCGACGGCGGCAGCGCCTGCGCCAGGCTCAGCGCCGCCACCAGCCAGGGCGAGGTCGGGCCCCCCTCGCGGGCCGCGAGATCCAGCTCGGCGCGCGCGGCCGCCACGTCGCGGACGCGCAACAGCTCGGCCAGCTCGACCCGCAGGCGGCCCCGCGCGGCGCCGTCAGTCGCCGTCGCGATGGCCTGCCGCAGCGTGTCCTCTCCCGCCCGCACGGACGCCAGCCTATCACCAACGAATCGCCCGCGGAGCGGGTCTCGGCGGAGCGGGTCTCGGCGGCGCGTATCTCGATCGAGCCGTGTCTCGCGCGACATCCGGTGGGACGCGCTCGGCTTTGCCCGCGCGTCTGATAAAGTGCCTGCCCTCCATGAAACCCGGCGCCTCCGATCCAGCATTCGCGGTCATTCTCGGTGGCGGGGCGGGGACGCGCCTGTGGCCGTCCAGCCGCCGCGCCCGCCCCAAGCAGCTGCTGTCGCTGGGCGGCCGCGAGTCGCTGCTGGCCGCCGCCGTCCGGCGCGCGCGCGACATCGTCGGCCTCGAGCACACGCTGATCGTCACCGCCGCCGATCAAGAGGAGGCGGTGCGCGCCGACGTCCCGTCGCTGCCGCCGGAAAACGTGGTCGCCGAGCCGATGCCGCGAAACACGGCCGCCGCCGTGGGACTGGGCGCGCTGACCGCCGCCCGCCGGGCCGGGCCGGACGCCGTGATCGCCGTCTTCCCCGCCGATCCGTTCATCGGCGACGAGCCCGCGTTCGAGCGGCTGGTGCGGCTGGCGATCGCCGAGGCGCGCGAGGCGATCGTGACGATCGGCGTCCGCCCCACGCACGCCGAGACCGGTTACGGCTACATCCGTCTCGGCGCGCGCCTGCCGCGCGCCCAGGCCGCGGACCCCGTGCACGAGGTCGGCGCCTTCGTCGAGAAGCCCGACCTGCCGACCGCCGAGAAGTACCTGGCGTCCGGCCAGTACCTGTGGAACTCGGGGATGTTCTTCCTGACCGCCGGCCGCATGCTGGAGGAGTCGCGCCGCCACCTGCCCGGGCTGGGCGCGCTGCTGGACGCGGCGCTGGCCGCCCCCGACCCGAACGCCGCGATCGCCCGCGGCTACCAGGACGTGCCGTCGATCTCGATCGACAACGGCATCATGGAGAAGACCGGCGGCCTGCGCGTCATCCCGGGTGAGTTCGGCTGGAACGACGTCGGCAGCTGGGCGGCGCTGCCCGCGAGGCGGCCGGCCGACGCCCGCGGCAACGTCGTGCTGGGCGGGGCGACGCTGATCGACGGCGACGGCAGCATCGTCGTCGCCGAGGAAGGGGCGCCGTTCGTCGGGGTCGTCGGCGTGCGCGACCTGGTGGTGGTGGCGACGCGCGACGCGATTCTGGTCGTCCCGCGCGACCGCGCGCAAGATGTTCGAAAAGTGGTCGACGCGGCCAAGCAGGCCGGCCGCAGCGATCTCCTGTGAGAGGCCCCCGATGAACCCCAGAGTTTTTCGCGAGTACGACATCCGCGGCGTCGCCGAGCGCGACTTTCCCGACGACTTCGTGGCCGACCTGGGCCGCGCCGTCGGCGCCTACTTCGCCGAGGCCGGCGTCCGAAAGATCACGCTGGGGCGCGACTGCCGCCTCTCTTCGCCGCGCATTCACGCGACGATGAAGCGCGAGCTGCTGGCGTCGGGGCTCGACATCGTCGACGTCGGCGTCCTGCACTCGCCGGGGCTCTACTTCTCGGTGTTCCACCTGGGCGTCGGGGGCGGCGTGATGATCACCGCCAGCCACAACCCCGCCGAGGACAACGGCTTCAAGATCATGTGCGGCAAGGCGACGATCTACGGCGCCGAGATCCAGAAGCTGCGTGACCGCGTCGAGCGGCGCGCCTTCCGCACCGGCGTCACGCCCGGCCGCGCCACCGACCACCCGATCCTGCGCGACTACGCCGACACGATCGCGGACAACATCAAGCTGGGGCCGCGCCGGTTCAAGCTGGTCATCGACGGCGGCAACGGGACCGGCGGGCTCGCGATCCTGCCCATCGCCAAGCGCCTGGGCCTGGACGTGGACCCGATGTACTGCGACGCCGACGGGCGCTTCCCCAACCACCACCCGGACCCGACGGTGCCCGAGAACCTGGCCGACCTGATCGCCCGCGTGAAGGCGACCGGCGCCGAGATGGGCATCGCGCTGGACGGCGACGCGGACCGGGTCGGCGCCGTCGACGGACAGGGGCGCATCATCTGGGGCGACCAGCTGGTGATGCTGTTCGCGCGGGAGATCCTGCAGCGGCGCCCCGGCGCCACGTTCGTCAGCGAAGTGAAGTGCAGCCAGGCGCTGTTCGACGACATCGCGGCCCGCGGCGGCAAACCGATCATGTGGAAGGTCGGCCACTCGCTGATCAAGGCCAAGATGAAGGAAGAGCACGCCGCGCTGGCCGGCGAGATGTCCGGCCACATGTTCTTCGAAGATCGCTGGTACGGGTTCGACGACGCGGTCTACGCCGGGCTGCGGCTGGTCGAGCTGCTGACCCACTCGGACCAGACGCTGGCCCAGCTCTACGACACGCTGCCGGTGTTGCACAACACGCCCGAGATCCGGATGCCCTGCCCCGACGACGTGAAGTTCGAGGTCGTCAAGCGCGCGGTCGCCTGGTTCCGCGAGCGCTACGCCGTCGTCGACGTCGACGGCGTGCGGGTCCTGTTCGGCGAAGCCGGCCGCCACGACGGCTGGGGCCTGGTGCGCGCCTCGAACACGGGCCCGGTGCTGGTCATGCGCTTCGAAGCCGACACCCCGGCGCGACTGGCGGAGATCCGCGGGATGATGGAAGGGCGCCTCCGCGAGATCATCGCGGAGGTCGGAAACTGATTCCCGCCTTCCCCTCGTCGCGCTACGACGTGCCGGGCGCCAGCAGCGCGTCGATCCGCTCGACCAGCGTGGCCGGCGCGAAGGGCTTCTCGAGAAACGCCGCGTCCAGCGCGATCCCCTGCTCGGCCAGCGCCGTGCGCCCGAGACCGCTCATGAACAGCACCTGCAGCTGCGGCCACCGCTGCCGCAGGCGGCTGGCCAGCTCGGGGCCGCCGGCGCGCGGCAGGCCCACGTCGGCCAGCAGCAGATCGATCTTCACGCCGGGCGCGCCCGCCTTGTCCTCGGCTTCCGCTTCCGTCGCGGCATCGACGGTCGTGTAGCCGTTCCGGCGCAACACGCGCAGGGCCATCGTCCGCACCAGATCGTCGTCCTCGACGACCAGGACCGTCGCCGACCGCCGCACCTGCCGCAGCGCCCACGGCGTCGACCGTTCGAAGTCCGCGTCCACCACGGCCGGGACCGGTCGTTCGGCCGCCAGGCGGGAGCGCACCGCCGACAACCGCAGCGCCACCTCCGTCCCCTGGTCGACGGCCTTCAGGATCTGCTCGACGTCCTCGCGCGCGGGGTCGTCGGGCCGCATGTCCTCGCCGACGACGGTGGCGAATCCGCGGACCGCGGAGAGCACGTTGCGCAGGTCGTGGGCGATGGCGCCCAGCTCCAGGACGTCCTCGGGCGTCGGAGCCGAGGCGGTCGGGTTCTTCGAATTGGGCAAGGGGAGAGCCTTTCGCGCGTGGAACAGCGCCTCGCCCCCCCTCAGGCGCGACCCCCCGCGATCTGCCAGGGCTGCCCGCCTTTGTCAAACCCCACCGTCGGGCGGCGGGTCAGCCGAGCCTAGCTGTGGGGCGCGCGCTTGGGCCCGTGCTTGGCGATCTCGGCTTCGACGGCGGCCAGCTCTTCGCGCAGGCGCGGGGTGACCTCGGCGAACACGTCTTCGACCAGGCTCGACAGCGGCGGCTTCGGCGGGCGCGCCTCGGCGTACGCCAGCGCGTCGTTGATGTCGGCGTCGATCTCCTGTCGGACCTGCTCCTCGAAGCCCGCGTCCAGCTCGCCGCGCGCCCGCGCGTACTTGCGCAGCCGCTCGATCGGGTCCCGCCGCTCCCAGGCGCGCGGCTCGTCCGGATCGCGGTACTTCGAAGGATCGTCCGACGAGCTGTGCGCGCCGCGGCGGTAGGTGCGCGCCTCGATCAAGGTCGGCCCCTCGCCGCGCCGCCCGCGCGCGGCCGCCTCGGCGACGACGTGAATCATGGCCAGGATGTCGTTGCCGTCGACCAGCACGCCGGGCATCCCGTAGGCCACCGCCTTCTGCGCGAAAGTCGGCGACGCCGTCTGGATCGACGACGGCACCGAGATGGCCCAGCCGTTGTTCCGGCACAGCAGGATGGCCGGCGCCTTCTTCAGCGACGCGAACGTCATGCTGACGTGGAAGGTCGGCGTCGAGGTGGCCCCGTCGCCGAAGAACGCGACCGCCACGTCGTCCGTCTTCTGCAGCCGCGCCGCCCACGCCGTTCCGACGGCGTGCGGGATGTGGGACCCGACCGGCGAGCTCACCGACACGAAGTTCAGCCGGCGGACCGAATGATGGACCGGCATCTGCCGCCCCTTGACGGGGTCCTCGGCGTTGCCGAACAGCTGGCACATGAACGTGCGCAGCGGGTACCCGCGATACAGCGCCGCCCCGATCTCGCGGTAGGCCGGGTACAGCCAGTCGCCGGGCCGCAGGGCGTGCGCGGCCCCGATGTGCGTGGCCTCCTCGCCCAGTGAGGTCAGGTAGAACCCCATCCGTCCCTGCCGCTGCAGGCGGATCATGCGCTCGTCCAGGATCCGGACCAGCAGCATCGTGCGGAACAGCCGGCGCAGATCGTCCCCGCTCAGCGCCGGCTCGCGCTCGGGGTGGACCACCCGGCCGTCGTCGTCGAGGACGCGAATGACTTCGAGCTTCACGGGGTCTCGCCGGCCCGTATAATCGGCACACCTCCGCCCTGTCAAGGAGCCCCGTGCCCATCCAGATCCGCGATGTGTTGAGTTTTTCCGGTCGTGACTATGTCGTCGAAGGGACCGCCACCTACCGGGTCGCCGGCAAGGTGCAGATCTTCGCGCGCGCGCTGGACGTCGAGATCGTCGCCTGGTTCGAATCGCCGCTGGACGGCGAGGGGGCCGGGGCCGAGCGCCTGCTGGTCCTCCACGAGATCCGCGACCTGGACCTGAACGTGCCGCCGCCCGAGTCGATCAGCTATCACAAGCTGACGTACGT
>CAZJMY010000994.1:0-3187 GCA_964546845.1 uncultured Myxococcales bacterium
CGTGATCTACACGTCTGGGTCGACTGGGACGCCGAAGGGCGTGGTGGTGGAGCACGGAAACCTGGCGCGGCTGTTCAGCGCGACGGAGGGGTGGTTCGGGTTCGGGAGGCAGGACGTGTGGAGCATGTTCCACTCGTTCGCTTTCGACTTCTCTGTGTGGGAGATGTGGGGCGCGCTGGTTTACGGGGGTCGGTTGGTGGTGGTGGGGAAGGAGACGGCGCGTTCGCCGCAGGACTTCTACGAGCTGCTGTGCGACGAGGGGGTGACGGTGCTGAACCAGACGCCGAGCGCGTTCCAGCAGCTGCTGGCGGCGCAGGCGCAGAGCGAGCGGGAGCACGGGCTGCGGACGGTGATCTTCGGGGGCGAGGCGCTGGAGGTGTCTGGGCTGGGTGCCTGGTACGCGCGGAACGAGGAGGCGCGGACGCAGCTGGTGAACATGTACGGGATCACGGAGACGACGGTGCACGTGACGTACCTGGCGCTGCGGGCGAGCGACGTGGAGCGGGTGGGGGCGAGCCCGATCGGCGAGCGGATCGGGGACCTACGGGTGTACGTGCTGGACGAGCGGCGGCGACCTGCGCCAGTCGGGGTGACGGGCGAGCTCTACGTCGGCGGGGCGGGAGTGGCGCGCGGCTACCTGAACCGGCCAGAGCTGACAGCGGAGCGGTTCGTGGCGGATCCGTTCGCGGGCGAAGCGGGCGCGCGGATGTACAAGACGGGCGACCTGGGGCGCTGGCAGAGGGACGGAAGACTGGAGTACCTGGGGCGGAACGACGCGCAGGTGAAGGTGCGTGGGCACCGGATCGAGCTCGGAGAGATCGAGGCACGGCTGCGCGAGGTGGAGGGGGTGGAGCAGGTGGCGGTGGTGGCGCGGGAGGACGAGCCCGGAGACAAGCGGCTGGTGGCGTATTACGCGGGGGCCAACGCGCCGGAGGTGGAGGCGCTGCGGGCGCAGGCGCGTGGGACGCTGGCGGAGTACATGGTGCCGTCGGCGTACGTGCGGCTGGAGGCGCTGCCGCTGACCCGGAACGGCAAGCTGGATCGCCGGGCGCTGCCGGCGCCGGACGCGGATTCGTACGGCGCGCGCGGGTACGAGGCGCCGCGCGGCGCGGTGGAAGAGACGCTGGCGGGCATCTGGGCGGACGTGCTGCGCGTCGAGCGGGTGGGGCGGCACGACAACTTCTTCGAGCTGGGCGGCCACTCGCTGCTGGCCGTGAAAGTGGCGTCTCGCGTTCGTCGCCTGCTGGGCGTCAGTCTATCGATCGGCGAGATCTTCAGCGGCCCGACCCTGGCGGACCTGGCGGTGGCCGTCGGAGAGGCCGAGGCGACCGGGGGCGACGTCATTCCGGTCGTCACGCGCGGTGCTCCGACCCCGGTCTCGCTGGCGCAGCGCCGTCTCTGGTTCCTGGCCCAGTTCGAGCCCGCGGGCGACACCTACCACATCGCGGCCGCGGTTCGGTTGGAGGGCGAGCTCGATCGCTCGGCGCTGGTGCGTGCTCTCGACCGTGTGGTCGAGCGGCACGAAGCGCTGCGCACGCGGTTCGAGGCGGTGGACGGCGAACCCATGCAGGTGATCGATCCGCCAGGGCGTGGCATGGCCATCGAGGAACGAGATCTCCGCGTCGAGGCCACGGGCGCGCAATTGACGCCCGCGGAGCTCGACGCGCGACTTCAGGCGTCGGCGGCCCGGCCGTTCGACCTGCGAAAGGGGCCACCCATTCGCGCGAGCCTGATCCGCACGGCCGATCGCGAGCACGTCCTGGCCGTGGTCATGCACCACATCGTCTCGGACGACTGGTCCCTGGGCATCCTCGCCAGCGAGCTGAGCGCCCTTTATCGCGCGTACCTGGCCGGCGAGACGGATGACCCGCCGGCCCTCCCGACCCTGACGGTTCAGTACGTCGACTTCTCGGCCTGGCAGCGGGCGCGGTTGACCGGCGCGGAGCTGCAGCGACAGGCGGATTACTGGCAGTCGGCGCTGGCGGGCGCACCGGAGGTGCTCGACCTCCCCACCGATCACCCGCGGCCACCCGACCAGGACTACGCGGGCGACACCGTACCGGTCGTCGTCGATCGCGCGACGGCGGACGGGCTCCGCGAGCTTGGGCACCGGCAGGGAGGGACGCTCTACACGTCGCTGCTCGCCGGGTGGGCGGCGCTGCTGGCGCGCTTCGCCGGCCAGTCGGAGGTCGTCATCGGGAGCCCCATCGCGGGGCGCGGTCATACGGAGATCGAGCCGTTGATCGGGTTCTTCGTGAACACCCTGGCGTTGCGCATCGATCTCGACGGTTCGCTCACGACGGCGACCCTCTTGCGCCGCGTGCAGCAACAGCTGCTGGCGGCGCAGCAGCACCAGGACCTCCCCTTCGAGCAGGTGGTCGAGCTGGTGCAGCCGGCCCGCAGCCTCGCGCGATCGCCGATCTTCCAGGCCGCGTTCGCCTGGCAGAACGCGCCCGGCGCCGCCCCGTCGTTTCCGGGTCTGGAGCTGTCGAGCGTCGGCATCGCGCGGACCACGTCGATGTTCGACCTCACGCTGGAATTGCAGGAAACGGAGGACGGCATCGTCGGAGCGTTGACGTACGCGACGGCGCTATGGAACCGGGCCACCGTGGACGGATACGTCCGCGCCTTCGTCCGGTTGCTGGCGGCGATGGTCACGGGTGGCGACGAGCAGCCCGTGGCACGGCTCGACTGCCTCGGCCCCGAAGAGCGGCGGCAGATGGTGGAGGAGTGGAATGCGACGTCGCGCGCGTACCCGCGGGAAGCGGCGCTGGGCGAGCTGTTCGCGGCGCAAGCGGCGGCGCGCGGAGAGGCGGTGGCGCTGATCGAGAACGGGCGGCCAGTGAGCTACGGCGTGCTGGAGGCGCGCGCGAACCAGGTGGCGCGGGCTCTGGTGGCGCGGGGCGTGAGCGCGGGCGCGGGCGATCGAGTGGCTGTGGCGCTGGAGCGCTCGATCGGTTTGATCGAGGCGGAGCTGGGGGTGGTGAAGGCGGGGGGCGCGTACGTGCCGCTGGACGGGGTGCAGCCTGGATGGCGGCAGGCGCAAATGGTGTCTGACAGCGGGGCGCGCTGGGTGGTGAGCGCGCGCGGCCGAAGCCTGCCGGGCGAGGTCGAAGCGCTCGGGATCGCGCGGATCGATCTGGAGGACGAGGAGGTGACGTCGCAGGAGTCGACGGCGCCGGTGGTG
>CAZJMY010000995.1:0-16259 GCA_964546845.1 uncultured Myxococcales bacterium
CACATCCGCGAGCTGGGCAAGAAAGCCTCCGTCGCCCTCAACCCCCACTCGCCGATCGACAACCTGGACGTCGTCCTGCCCGAGCTGGACATGGTCCTGGTGATGTCCGTGAACCCCGGGTTCGGCGGGCAGAAGTTCATCCACGCCGTCGTCCCGAAGATCCGCGAGCTGCGCGCCGAGATCGACCGGCGCGGCTTGTCCGTTTGCGGCCATCGGCGGTTCCGCCGGAGTCGGCAACGTTGTGGGACTCTCCGGCGGACGAACATGAGTTGATGCTGCCTTTTCAACGGCCCGGGTCGGGATTCAATGGCCTAGGCTTGGCGACGAGCGCCGCCGAACGCAGGGCCAGAGAGAACCCTGCCATCGTGACGAGGCCCGCGGCCACGACAAGGTGCCGGCTTTTCGAACGGCGTCGAGCCCACTGCTCCAAAGCAGCCACGAGATCCGCCCCGTCTTTAAACCGAGCCGTGGGGCTTCGACCGAGTAACCGCTCAATCAGCTTGCGCCACGGTGCCGGAATCGCTGCGAGATTCGGGGGCGCATTGAGGGGCAGCCTCCGCGCGCGGAGGCAGAACCTCCGCGGCGACCAGCCCGAACGAGTATATGTCACTGGCCGCAGTGGCGGGTTGTCCGATGAGTCTTTCTGGTGCCGCATAGACGGGTGTGCCGGATAGCCCGGGTTCTCTGATCTGCTCTGGCGCTTCGCCGAACTCTGATCGCGCGAGGCCGAAGTCGGTGATCACAGCGCGGATCGACTCTCCCATCTCGGTGCGATCCAGGAGGTCGAGTATTGGGTCGTCGACGAGCGATGCGAGAGTTCGTCCCTCGATGAATTCCATGGTGATGAACATCAGCGGGCCGACAGCCTCATCCGCGCAGTCGATCCCGAGTTCGAAGATCCGGCAGACGTTCGGATGCGTGCCCCGGAGGACGGCCGCAACCTCCTGCTTGAACCGCCCTATGGCCGTACCGCTTCCGAGAAAGCGGGCGCTCAGCGTCTTGAGCGCCACGACTGTGCCGAGGAGAAGATCTTCTGCCTGGTGGACCTCGCCCATCGCGCCCAGCCCGAGGAATCCACGAATTTGGTAACGGTTCGATAAGACCATCCCCGGCGGCAAGACGCGCGGCCGGAGTCTGTCGGCGATCGCTCGCCACCGGTATCTCGGAGCACCCCCGACATCAATTCTCGACACCGCGCACGGTCGGCTCAATGGGGCGGTCCGTCAGCCCCTCCCCCTGCCTTTCGCGGCCCTGGGGGCCTGCCGGGCTGGCTTGGGCTGTGAAGGATCTGTTCGCCGGGATAGTCGTCGGCGTCTTCTAGGCTGGGCGTCTGGACCTTCCGAGCAATGCGCGAGCAGGCTAGCCGGGCCATGCGCCACCTGATAGCGGGACGACCAACCGTCCAGCGTTCTGCGTCTGACTCTCGCAATTGGCCCGGATCGGCTGTCGTCGTGATAACTGTGTGGCTCGAAGGATGTCGATCCAGCGAAAGTCCCTGGCATCACGATCGGACGCGCAACCAGCGGCTGGTGCCCGCAGGTGGCCGGTGCGCGCGGGCCGATTGTGGCCCCGCCCGGCCGCCGCGACCCTCGTCGCAATCGGTTGGTTCCTCGCGACGGCGACCCGAGATCCGGGGCGCTGGCCCAGCCAGCCGCGCTTCGTCGCCTGGATCGGGCTGCTCTTGTTGTCGTTTTGCGGATGGGGGACGTTGGCGGCGCGGCTGTCCCGAACGACTGACGTGTTTCGCGGGTTTGTTCGGGTGACGCTCGGGACGGCGGCCGTGCTGGCCGTCGCGGGGGTCCTGCTGGCGGCGCACGTTCTGGCGTTCCCGGCGCTGGCAGCGATGGTGGTCGTCGGGGCGGCTGTGCAGCTCGATGATGTGCCGCGGGTGGTCGCACGGCTGGCCGCGCGCCGGTCGGCGAAGGGGGCGCTGGCGACCCAAGACCTGGCGGCCCTCGTCGCCGCCGCGCTCGTACTCTTGTTTGCCGTCAATCGGCTGGTCGGTTCCGCGAAGGTGAGCCTGCTTTGGACGGGGGCCGACGACGCCCCGGCCTACCAGGCGTTCGTTCGCGAGCTGGTTCAGCGCGGGTCGTTCGACCAGGCGTTCAGCTTTCGGCGCCTGGTGGCCTACGGCGGGCAGACGGTGCTGCAAGCGTTCGTGAGCCTGGGCGTTCCGATCCGCAGCATCAACGTGTTCGACGAGGGAATTTGTCCGCTGCTGCTGGCAGGGATGCTGCTGCAGGCTGGGCGGGCCCGCTGGCTGTCGGTCGCTGCGGCCTTTCTGGTCGCGGCGACGCCGACGGCGGCTCTGAACTCCGCTAGTACCTTTTCCGGCGCGCTGTTCTGCGTGCTCCTTTATTCCACCCTGCGCTTTGCCGCCGACGGGGACGCGCGTCGGGGCGGGGCCCTGACGGGCTTGGCGGCGATGGCGCTCTGCACGTTGCGTCACTCGTACATTCCCGGCGCGGGCGCGATCATCGTGTCGGCAGGGCTGGTGCACCTCATGGCCCGCGAGGGGCGTTCGCTTCGGCAGCGCGCGCAATTCATCGGCGCTGCTGCGTTGGCGCTGGCCGTCACGCTGGCCCCCTGGAGCCTTGCCGCGCTGATTGCTTCGCACACGCCGCTTTTTCCGCTCTTCAAGGGGACGTATCGCGGCGGGGGCGTCGACTTGGGCGTCGATGCGGCGACCTGGATGGAAGGGCTGAAGGGGATTCTCGACGCGCCACCGCCGATGCCCCACCTGCTCGTCGTCTTCATGGCCATTCTGGCGTTGTCGTCGCGGGTCTCCCGCGGAGCCCTGGGGCCGTTGGCACTGGGGGCGATCGTTTCGACGTACGCGCTGGCCAAGGCCGCTCCGTACAACCCTGGCGACGACGTCCGCTACCTGGCGGCGCCGTGGGTTGGGTTGGTGGTCGCCTTCTATTGTGAGGCGCTGGCTCACCGCCACAGCGTCGGTCCGCGCGATCGTCTGCTGGTGACCGCGGTAGCGACCGTCCTGGTCGCGCTGCAACTTGGCTCCGCGCTGTCGCCGTCGCTCACGATGCTCTTCGAGAACGACCGCGTCTTGAAGAAATGGGAGGATTGGGAAGGGGAGGCGGCCGCTCGACGCGCGATACTGGACCTGCAAAGCCACACGCCGCCTGGGTCGACGATTCTCGCGACGTGCGACCGCGCCTACCACTTCGATTTTAGACGCAACAAGATCGTGCTCGTCGACCTACCAACGGTGGCGAGCCCCGTTCCCCTGCCTGGCGAGAACGCGTCCCCCGTGCAGTACGAATTCGCGACGGCCGCCCTCGTCGGCTCGGGGATCGACTACCTTGCCTTCACGGATCCGGACAAGTCGACCGCGATGTACAGCGCGGCACAGTGGCAGTCCTTCCGGGGAGACAACTATCGCACCCACGAGGTGCTGGTGCCGCGCTTCCTCGCGTGGTTCGGCATGGAGCGCTATCTGGCGAGAAGTCGACCGATCGTTGCGACGGTCGGGATCGAAAAGCTGATCCGCCTGCGCTGAAGGGTCGGGATCACCGCGCGGCGCCGGACCGAATCACGACGGCCTGGCCGGTGCGGAGGACCAGCGGCACCTCGGGCTTGGCGGAGAAGAACTCATCGACGGCCTGCCGCGCGCCCGGGCACGAAGCCACGCCGTAGTCGTCGAACACCATGATTCCGCTTTGGGCCAACCGCGGATAGATGAATTCGCAGCAGTCCAGGACCGACCGGTAGATGTCCACGTCGACGTGAGCGAACGCCAGCTTCAGCGATTCCTGGCCCCGAAACGTGTCCGGGATGCGCCCTGCGTGATAGCGAATCCAGTCTTCCTTGCCCACGAAGCCGGACACCGCCTCCACGCTGGTATCGGCGAAGTCGTCTTGGCGATGCAGATCGCGCGTCGGATCCGTGGCCGGCATGCCCGCGAACGTATCGAAGAGGTGCAACTGCCGCGGCCGCCCCGCGCGATCGCCTTCCAGCAGCGTGCGCAACAGGCGGGCCGTTCCGCCGCGGTAGACGCCGGCCTCGAGGAAGCCGCCCGGCACCGAGAGCGCCTGCCGCGCCAGCGAATACAGGATGAATGCTTGCTCAGGCTGCACGAGCGATCGTGTCCCGATCTGCTTGTATGCGTCCCGGAACGGGCCGTCGCCCCGCCACGGCTGAAAATGTGGGGCGTAAAGGTTGGCGTCCGGAACGCCACGAAGTGTGGCGCGCAATCGGAACAGGAACCCCGGCAGCACGCGATCGCGGGCGACGACTTTCAGCTTTTCGATCGTGTAGGACACGGCCGGCAGAGTAGCACGCCGATGCGCGCCGGTAGCCGCGTCTCAGGCGGCGCGCGCTCCCGCCGGCGAGCCGGCCTTGACCTGACGCGCATTCCAAAGCCGCCGGAACGTCCAGAGGGTGCTCGTCCAACGACGAAGTGTGGTCTCGCCGATGCGTTCGCGGTACTCGATGGGAACGTCCGTGACGCGGAAGCCGAGCCGATGCGGGATGACGAGCATGTCGACGGGCAGCGCTGGCCCGGTGGGGACCCACTGAACCTGGTCAATCATCGATTTTCGGTAGGCCCGCATACCGCTGTGGACGTCGGTCGTGCGCACGCCGTGCAGCACGCGCGCCGTCAGCGCGAACAGCCGATTGGCAACGAAGTTCGCCATGGGCATCGCCTTCGGGCGCTTGTGGACGCGGGTCGTGTTGACGAGGTCCCACTGGCCGCTGGCGACCATCTCCGCGATCTGCGGAATGACTTCGACCGGGTAGGTATCGTCGCAGTCCAGCGTCACCACGATGTCGCCGGAAGCTTCGCGGACGGCCCGATCCATGGCAGGGCCGTACCCCTTCGGCGGGAACTGCTTGATGACCCGACAGCCACGCTCGGCCGCGATCTCCGCCGTCCGATCCTTGCTGGAGTCGATGACCAGGATTTCCGCGTCCGGCACGACGCGCCGGATGTCGTCGACCACCTTGCCGATGGCCTTCTCTTCGTTGAGGGTAATCATGGAGACGGTCAACTTCATGGGATGTGTGCCTCGAAGATCATTTGGAAAGCCAGGAAGCCCGGCCACAGCTTCGTAAGGGCGCTCTCGATCGGGTAGATCGCCTTGAGATACGCGCGGTAGGGCGCGGATTCGAGTAGCGCGGTGGGGTCGTGGGGGACACCCGACGCGCCCTTGCCAGGTGACATCAGCTTTTTGGCCAGCGGCACGAGGGGGCGAACGAGGCCGGGGGTGTAGGACTGGCGGCTGATTCGCAGGCCAGCCTGTTCGACGAGCCGGCGCGCGCTGCTCTTCGTAAAGAAGCGCAGGTGGGTTCGATCGAGAACGCCCGTGTCGGCGTATTCGAAACGCCCCGCGAGCAGCCCCAGTCGCGAGGACCAGTTCCCGACGTTGGGCAGCGACACGATGACCGTCCCGCCGGGCGCCAGGTAAGGCAGGTAGCTTTTCAGCACCGGCGCCGGCCAATCGAGGTGCTCGAGAACGTCGGCAAAGATGATGGCGTCGAATCGTCGATCGCCAATTTGCGCGCCGACCTGTTCCCGGTCGCGCAGATCGGCGGCGATGACCTCGTTCAGCCGCTGGCGGGCTTTGGCCACCGCCTCGGGGCTGGATTCGATGCCGGTCACGCGGTTACCGAGCTGCTGCAGGTGCTGGGAGGTCGTGGCGTACCCGCAGCCGACGTCCAAGATGGCGGCGCCTTGCCGCTGGCCCCACAGGCGCAGCAGGCCCCAGTTGACGTCCTCGTAGTAAGCGTAAGGGGCGCTGTCATCCATCGCGAAGCTCGCCCCCCAATGCCAACGCCCGTTCCATGCAGACGTCGGAGTTGATGTAGTCGAACTGCGCGAACCGTCCCAGCAGGCGGAGGCCCGTGGTGGCCACCGCCTCCCGCAACGTCGTCACGTTCTGCCGGTAGCCGAGGTCGTAAACAGGATAACCGTAACGGAACCGCACGACCCGGCGGTAGGTGATCTTGCCGGGGTCCACCAGGCCGACGCGCGTGAGGTCCTTCGTCACGCGCGCTAGGAGCTCGTCCTCGGAAAGCTCCCACACGCCGTCCCCCTCGTTGGCGGTGATCTCCGCCATCGCGATCGACGAGCCGGGTGGGGCGCATCGGGGGCTGAAGCTGTGCGGGAACGAAACCCGGTGGAACAGAATCTCGGGATCGGGGACGTAGACCGCGGTGTAGTTATGCGCGGGCGGCTCGGACCAGCCCACCACGACATTGATGAGCGAGTTGTAGCGTAGCTGCGCGGCGGCGGCGCGGGCCGCCTCGGGCGCGTCCGGCCAGATCGGCAGCAGCTCGTGAATGGGAATCGTCGACACCAGCGTTGCGCAGCGGATTTCTTCGCCGTCCGTCGACCGAACGCGCCAGCCCGTCCCGTCCCGCTCGATGCGAGCCGCCCTCCAACCGGTGCGGATCCGGCCCTTCACGCGGGCCGCGAACGCGTCGACGATCGCCTCGAATCCCCCCTCGATCGGGTACGAGAAATGAAGCTGGTGCAGGTAGCCTTCGGTCTGGATGCCGATCGCCGAGCGCAACACGTCTTCCAGCGGCGGCTTCGGAATCCGCGACACGAACTCGAGCCCGATCTTCTCGGGGTCGTAGTTCCAGATCTTGCGGTTGTAGGGGATGAAGTACTTCTCCGAAATTCCCTTCCCGAAGGTGACATACGACCACTGCGCCAGGTTGGTGGGTGTCTCGCCCTGGCGCGGATTGTGAATGTACCCGTAGATGCAATCGAAGTTGTCCTCGGGCGGCAGCGCGGCCAGGTCGTTCTCGAACGGGTACTTCACCATCCGCCCCTTGAACCAGATCTTGTTCTCGCGCCGGCGCTGATGGACGTTGCTCCCCAGCGCGTCGATCATTAGCTGCAGGACCGCTTTGTTCTTGCTGAACATGATGTGCGGGCCGGCGGCGTCGAACGTGAATCCGTCCTCGACGATCGTCTCGCATAGACCGCCGGTGCGGTCGCGCATCTCCAGCACCTGGACGTCGTCGCCCAGCTGGGCGGCCAGCGCGATGCCGGAGATCCCACCGCCTAGGATGGCGACCCGCGGCTTGCGGGCGCTCTGCGTCACGTTCATCGGCCTGCTCCTTCGATTCGGTTCTCGGCGTCAGAGACCATCAGGCGCCTTCTTTATCATCGATTACGGCTTGCGCAGGTAGACGTGATACTCGGCACCGCTGCCTGGGACGGCAACCTCGGTGTAACTGGTCTTCAACATCTGCTCGACCGGAGGGCAGATCGCGAAGACTTCGGCCCGGGCGTTCAAGAACAAGCCCAGCGAATTGTCCAGGAACACCATCGCCGCCGGAGGGGCGGTGGTCAACCGATGGCAAGCGTCCGCGGAGATCTGCTTTTGAAGCGCGGTGATCGCCGCGCGCTCTTTCGGGCTGGGACCCTCGCCGGGCGCGGCCGGGGCGCGCTGGTAAAAGGTCTCGATGTTCAGCGACATGTTGCAATAGTAGGGGACGGCCGGCGCCCGGGCCGCGTTGATCATCACGTGCGACTCGTGGCCGTACAGGAAGACCCGGTCCTTGGGCTTGGTGTGCGCATTCAGGTAGTCGCCCACGTTCTTGGCTGCGAGGATGTCCGCGTCCACGGGTTGCGGCATGGGCATCCGCAGGTACCCGCTGGCGTGAATGATGTCGTTCGTCCTCGACGTGATGAGCGCGAGCGCCACGAGCGCGAGGGCCGACCGGCCGAGGGTCCACCGTTCGAGGGAACGCCCCCTCCCCCAAATTTCGGAGAGCACCAGCAGCTCGATGGGGACGACCGCGGCTGTCGTCTGCTGGACGTGGTTCGGCCACCCCTTCCCCTCGAGGCACGCGGCGACCAGCATCAGCATCGGCAGGAACGCGAACCCGATCGCGCGCCTCGGCACCGCGCGCGTCGCAACGGCGGCGATGACACCGACCAGCACGACCACCGCGATCTGGCCGGCCTCGGGGTACCCCTCGGTGAGCAGATACCAGGGGTTCTGCCGAGCGAGCCAGCGGTGGAACGTGAACGGAAACTTGAAGTACCAGAACCAGAGACCGCTGACGCTGCCGAACAGCAATAACAGCACCAAGATCCCGATGACGGCGCCCAGGGCGCCCCGGAACGCCGCCTTCAGTCGCTCTTGCCGGCGCTCGGCCAAGGGGTCGTCGGCAAACCAGATCGCCAGCAGCGCGCTGGCAGGGTAGGCGATCCCCGAGTGACGCCCGAACATCTGAAGCATGCACAGGGCCCCGCCCGCCGTGGCGGCGAGGACCGCGGCCCTGGGGGAGAAGTCGGCGCTCGCATAGACGAGAACCAGCCCGCAGTACCCCATCAAGGCAAACTGGCCGTCGCGCTGGATCGTCTGGACCCACCCAAGCTCGAGGTACCAGGCCATCCACAAAGCCATCCCGAGGCCCGCCCAGGCGACGCGGGACAGCCCGCGCCCCGTCGGGGTCTCGGAAGAGCGCGGCGCCAGGGCCGCCCCCATGACGCCTGACCCGGCAAGCTGAAGCATGAGGTCGGCCCGTCGGCAGCCCCGATCGCTCGCGGTGCCCGCGAGAATCTGCAGGAACGCGTGCAGGAAGTGGACGATGGGACCGTCGGGTGCGCCGACGTCCTTGTAGATGCGGACGCCGTGGAGGACGCACCAGCCGCTGTACTGGCATTGCGCCGCGTCGCGAAACAGCGGGCTCGCCAACTCCTTGTGGATCTCGGTCAGCAGCCAAGGCGCCAGCGCGAGCGGGACGACAGCCACAGCGGCGGCCCTCAGCGTCTCCCAGCCACCGACCCGCGCCTGAATCCGCGTGAGCAGCGCAACCAACGAGGCGACCTGGCGTTCGAGGGTGCGCCGCAAAGCTTCGCGGGCTCCGGATCCGGCAGAGGTTTTTTCTTCCCGCTCGTCGGCCAACGCGGGGAGGGAGATTGCCCGAATCGCGCTCGGCCGGCAAGGGAAGCGCCGCGCCACCCGGATAGCCGATTCTTCGACGAACGGGAGCGGTTCGACCGTCTAACCAGCTCGCTCTGCACCCTCTGCTCAACCCTTGCGGGGCGTGGTATGAGATCGCCCGGTCGCGCGAATGCCTAAAAAACTACTGATCTTCATCCCCACCTATAACGAGCGTGAGAACGTCCGACCGATGTGCGAGGCGATTCTGGCGCACAAGCTGGACGCGGATCTCGTCTTCCTCGATGACAACTCGCCGGACGGAACTGGGCAGGTTCTCGACGAGCTCGCCGCGCAATATCCCCGTGTCCGCATCATTCACCGCGCCGGGAAGGCTGGGATTGGCACCGCTCACCAGGAAGGCATCGCGCTCGCCTACCGCGAAGGGTACGACCACCTGCTGACGATGGACTGCGACTTCACGCACGATCCAGCGTTGATCCCGGAGTTCATCCGCCGCAGCGAGATGAGCGCGGTGGTGGTCGGCTCGCGCTTCTTGAAAGAAAACAGCCTCAGCGACTGGAACTGGTTGCGCAAAGGGCTGACCAACACGGGCCACTTCCTGATGGAGGCACTGCTGGGCGTCTCGCAGGACGCGACCGGTGCGTACCGCATGTACGACCTGCGCGTCATCCCGCACGAGCTGTTCGGGCTCGTGAAGTCCAAAGGCTACGCCTTCTTCTTCGAGAGTATGTTCATTCTGCACACGAACGGCTTCTCGATCGAGGAGATCCCGATGAACCTCGGGGCGCGCGCCGCGGGGGCGTCCAAGATGACCATGACCGAGGTGCGTCGCAGCACCGAGACGCTGGTCAAAATCTATTTCGAAGAGAAGACGAACCCTTCACGCTTCCGGCTGCCGCGGGCGACCAAGGTCGATCCGAACTTGGTCGATCCGCAGAACTGGAACGAATATTGGGACAAGAAGAGCGCCCGCAGCACGGCGCTCTACGACATGATCGCGACGGTCTACCGCAACGCGATCATGAAGCCTCGCTTGGAGCGCGCGATTAGACAGACCTTCGCTCCCGGGGCGTCGTTGCTTCACGCCGGCTGCGGCAGCGGTCAGGTCGACGGCAACTTGCACCGTCACGCGAAGATCACGGCTGTCGACATCTCGCCCTCGGCGTTGCAGCTGTATCGGCGGCACAACCCGCAGGCGGAGGTTCGCCACGCGAGCATCTTCGAGCTGCCGTTTCCGGACCAGACGTTCGACGGTGCCTACAACCTGGGCGTCGTCGAGCACTTCGAGCACGGCACGCTGACGCGTGCGTTCACCGAGCTGCGGCGTGTGCTGAAGCCGGGCGGCAAGCTCGTGGTGTTCTGGCCGCACGCCCGGGCCAGCAGCGTGATGGTGCTGAACACGGCGCACTGGCTGCTCAACGACGTGCTGCACAAGAACGTCCGTTTCCATCCGCCGGAGGTCTCACTGGTGCATTCGCGCCAGGAAGCAGCGGACCTGCTGGCGTCGGGCGGATTCGACCTGTCCTCATACGACTTCGGCGCTGGCGACATGTTTGTCCAGGCTGTGGTCGTCGCGACTCGGTCCTCGTAGAGGCGCCTCGGCGCGAGTTCACCCGCAAGAACCGGGGTGCGGGCGGCTGCGGTCAGCCGTACCTTGGATCGGGTGATGTCGAAACTGACTTTGGACGAAGCGCGTTGGGCGCAGGTGTTGGCCCGCGATTCGAGTGCAGATGGAACTTTCGTGTTCGCCGTACGTACGACCGGGATCTACTGCCGCCCCTCTTGTGGCGCCCGTCGCCCGCGGCCGGAAAACGTGACTTTCCACCGGTCCCCTGGCGAGGCCGAGTCGGCGGGCTTCCGCGCCTGCCGCCGCTGCCGGCCCGATCGGCCGGGCGCGCTCGATGGGAAGGGCGACCTCGTCGCCAGGCTATGCCGCGTCATCGACGAGGCCGACGAGGCGCCCTCGCTGCATGAGCTCGCCCGTGTCGCCGGCCTGAGCCCCTTTCATTTGCAGCGGCGGTTCAAGGCCGCGACGGGCTTGACGCCGAAGACGTATGCGGCCGGTCGGCGGGCTGACCGGCTGCGGGGCGCCTTGAGGTCCAGCCGCTCGGTGACAGAAGCCGTCTACGCCGCGGGATACGGCTCGGCTGGCGGCGCGCACCAGCAGGCCAAGCGGTGGTTGGGGATGACCCCGACCGCGGTGCGCGCCGGCGGCGCGGGCGTCGTCATTCGCTTCGTGGTGGAGCGGTCGAGCCTGGGTCTGGTGCTGGTCGGGGCCACCGACCGGGGCATTTGCGCCGTCACGCTGGGCGACGATCCCGACGCCCTCGCGCAGGATCTGGCGCGGCGGTTCCCGCGGGCTGCGCGCCAGCCCGGCGGCCCGGACATGAACGCGCTGGTCGCGGCGGTGCTGCGGCTGGTCGAGGACCCGGCGGCGGGCGCGGCGGACCTGCCGCTGGACGTCCGTGGCACCGCCTTTCAGGTGCGCGTGTGGCAGGCGCTCACGAAGATTCCGGCGGGGCAGACGATCTCGTACGCGCAGCTGGCGGCGGCCGTCGGATCGCCGCGGGGCGCACGCGCCGTGGCAGCGGCTTGCGCCAGCAACCACCTGGCCGTCGCGATCCCCTGCCACCGCGTGGTGCGGGGGGACGGCGGCCTGTCGGGATACCGCTGGGGCGTCGCGCGCAAGCGCGCCCTGCTCGAGCGCGAGCGCGCCGGCAAGCCCTAGCGGCCGATCTCCGCGCCGACCTCCTGCACGACGCCGCGGAACCAGGCGTGCGGGGGCGAGGCGGCCGTTCGCCCGTGCCAGATCATCCGCACCGTTCCCGTCCCCACCTCGAGCGGCATCTTCAGGACCTGCAGGGGCAGGGTGCGCGCGAAGGGGCGCGCCACCGCCTCGCTCAGCGCGGCGACGTAGTCGGTCGCGGCGATGACCGCCGGCACCAGCAGGAAGTGCGACAGGCGCAGCACGACCTGTC
The DNA here is from genome assembly GCA_964546845.1 of uncultured Myxococcales bacterium. Classification (GTDB taxonomy): domain Bacteria; phylum Myxococcota_A; class Polyangia; order Fen-1088; family Fen-1088; genus JADGRB01. The sequence continues at coordinate 11,867 of CAZJMY010000995.1, forward strand.
GGCTCAGGCCGCGCTGCGCCAGCGCGTCGTCGACGATGCCGCGCGCGTTCGGCTCGTGCGAGACCAGCACGTGGGCGAGCTTGGTGTACGTCGCGAGGGTGATCCGACCGCGCACGCGCGGGTGCCCCTGGCGGGCGACGAACACGAAATGATCGGCGAAGAGATCCGTGGCGTGATGGCAGGACGGCAGCACGCGGCTGAAGCCCAGCACCAGGTCGGCGTCGCCGCGCGCGAGATCGGGCGGGACGACGTGCTCCTGAAACGCGCGGACCTGCAGCCGGACGTTGGGCGCCTCGCGCTGCAGGCGGGCGAGCAGGCGCGGGAGCAGCGCGAACGCCACGAAGTCGTTGGTGACGATCACGAAGTCGCGCGTCGCCGTGGCTGGGTCGAAGGCGGCCGACGGCGCCAGGCTCTGCTCGACGGCGGCCATCGCCGCCCGGACCGGCTGTGCCAGCGCCAGCGCCCGTTCCGTGGGGATCATCCCGTTCGCGCGTCGCACCAGCAGCGGATCGCCGAGCAGCGCGCGGAGCTGCGCCAGCGCGTTGCTGACCGCCGGCTGCGACAGGCCCAGGCGGGCGCCTGCCCGGCTGACGCTGCGCTCGGTCAGCAGCGCGTCCAGGACGGGCAGCAGATTCAGGTTCACGGCGCCGATATTCATGGCGCCAATATATCTCATACGAATCATCCATTTGTCGGATGCAGGCGGCGCGCGCAAGGTGGGGGGTGAAAGGAGCCTTCACATGACCATTGCCAACACGTTCCAGTCCGAGTCCAAGTCCGTCTCCGCCCCTCTTCCGGTTCCCGCGGCTGCCGCCGCCCGGACCTGGGACATCGACAGCTCGCACGCGACCGCCGGGTTCCGCGTCCGCCACCTCATGGTGTCGCACGTCCGGGGGCACCTGGGCCCCGTCAGCGGAACCGTCTTCATCGACGAGCAGGACGTCTCCCGCTCGCGCGTCGACGTCAGCGTCGACGTGCGCGGCATCGACAGCCGCGACGCCAAGCGCGACGAGCACCTGCGCAGCGCCGACTTCTTCGACGTCGAGCACCACCCGACCGTGACCTTCCGTTCCACGCGCGTCGAGGCGCCCCAGGGCCTGGCCGGCGACCTACGCGTGACGGGCGACCTGACGATCCGCGGCGTCTCCCGGCCGGTCACCCTGGAGGTCGAGGCCCCGGGGGCGGCGATCCTGGACCCCTGGGGCAACGCCCGCCGGGGCGTCAGCGCCCGCGCCCGCGTCAACCGCAAGGACTGGGGCCTGAAGTGGAACCTGGCTATCGAGGCGGGCGGCGTGGCCGTCGGCGACGAGGTCTCCATCGAGATCGACGCCGAGCTGGTCGCCCGCAAGGGCTGAAAGGGGTGTAAGAATGGCCCCAGCCGGGGCGCCTGGTGACCGCGCATGATCCACCTGACCTGAACGAATCTCTGGTCGAACTGGCCCGGCGGGCGTCCGCCCTAAAGAGTGCCCCGGGGCCCGGCTTGTCCGTCGAGCAGGCCGCCGCCCTGGCGGCGCTCGAGAGTCAGCTGCGCGTGGTTCTCGAGCGGGCGCGCGACTCCGCCGACGGCGCGCTGGAACGCTCGGAGCGTGGGCGCGAGCGGGCCGAGGCGCGCGAGCGGGCCATCCTCGAGGTGAACAACGCCATCATCTCCAACCTCACGCAGGAGTCGCTGCTGCGGTCGATCTCGGAGGCGCTGTTCCGGGTGGTTCCGTTCGACCGCGCGGCGCTGGCGCTGCACGAGCCGGGCAGCGACGTCATGCGCGTCTTGGCGCTGGCGGGCCGCTTGCCGCCCAAGACGTACCCGGTGGGGGTGGCGCTGGATCGCAAGGACAGTCACGTCGGGTGGGTGTTCGACCACCAGCGCACGCTGCTGCGCCGGGATCTCGGGCGCGAGATGGAGTTCACGCCCGAGCGGCGCCTGTACGACGAGGGGATCCGCTCGCTCTGCACGGCGCCGCTGGTGATCGACGGGCGCAGCATCGGGACGGTCACGCTGGGGAGCCAGTCGGCCGGCCAGTTCACGGACGACGACGCGGGCTTCCTGGCCGCCGTGGGGAACCAGATCGCGCTGGCGCTGGCGAACATGCGGGCCTACGAGGAGATCGCGGCGCTGAAGGCGCGCCTGCAAGCCGAGAACCGCTATCTGCAGGAGGAGATTCGCGGCGAGCACGACCACTCGGAGATCGTGGGCACCAGTCCGGCGCTGCGCGAGCTGCTGCGCCAGGTCGAACAGATCGCGGCCGCCGACTCGACCGTGTTGATCGCGGGCGAAACGGGTACGGGCAAGGAGCTCATCGCGCGGGCGCTGCACGATCGCAGCAAGCGCAAGGACCGCCCGCTGGTGAAGGTGAACTGCGGCGCCATCAGCGCGGGGCTGGTCGAGAGCGAGCTGTTCGGCCACGTCAAAGGTGCGTTCACGGGCGCGCTCGGCCACCGCGAGGGGCGGTTCGCGCTGGCCGACCAGGGGACGATCTTCCTGGACGAGATCAGCGAGCTGCCGCTGGAGGCCCAGGTCAAGCTGCTGCGCGTCCTGCAAGAACAGGAGTTCGAGCCGGTCGGCAGCAGTCGTACGGTGAAGGTCGACGTGCGTGTCATCGCGGCGACGAACCGCGACCTGGGCGCCGCGGTGGCGGCCGGCACGTTCCGTGGCGATCTCTACTATCGACTGAACGTGGTGCCGCTGCGCGTCCCGCCGCTGCGCGAGCGCGACGGCGACATCGAGCTGCTGGCCCGGTTCTTCGTCGGCAAGTTCGCCAGGAAGCTGGGACGGCCGGTGGCCGATCTGTCGGCGGACGCGCTGCAACGGCTGCGCGCCTATGCCTGGCCCGGCAACGTCCGCGAGCTGCAGAACGTCATCGAGCGGGCGGTGGTCCTGTCGCAGGGGAACGTCCTCGCGCTGGCCAGCGACCTCGGCGAGATTGCCCCCGCGCCCGCACCCCCCCCGGCCGTCGTGCTCGCGGGCGCCACGCTGGAGGACGTCGAGCGGCGCCACATTCATGCGGTGCTGGTCGAGCGAAACTGGTTGATCGAGGGGGATCGCGGCGCTGCGAAGGCGCTGAACCTTCACCCCAACACGCTGCGCGGGCGAATGCGCAAGCTGGGGCTCAAGCGCCCGGCGCCCGGGAACTGACCCCGCCGTCTAGTCGGCGCGCGGGCGCCCGAGGCGGACGAGGAGCGGCAGCCACAACGCCCCCAGCAGCGCGCCGATGACGACGCCGCCGCCATGCGCGAGCCCCACGTGCGCAGCCCCGCCGTAGGGGCAGAGACCGTGCAACGTCAGCCCGGACAGCGCGCCGGCCGCCGCCCCGATGGCGGCGCCCACCCGCACCAGGTTGGCGGCGGCCAGCTTGCGGAACACCAGCGCCCCGGCCAGCACGGCGGGCACCGACACCTTCAGGCTGAACGAGACGCAGTGCCACCACAGATGCAGGAAGCCGGCCCAGGTGGTGCGCGGAAGGATCGTCACCCCTGGCGCGTCGACGGTGAACAGCAGCCCGACCAGCACCAGGGTCAGCGACGCGAGCAACGCCGCCGCGCCGGCGCGCCGTCCATCCGGCAGGACCTGACCGGCGCGGGGCAGGAGGGCGGCCGCCAGGGGGACCACGAACCCGGCGGCCCAGACCAGCGCGACGGCCGCCACCCACAGGGGCGGCAGCGCGTGCAGGTCCTTGCGGAACGGGTAAACGGCGATGGCGGCAACCGGGTAGACGGCGGCCGCCGCCGCCACGACCAGCAGCGTGCGGATGGGGACCCGGGTGCGCACGGGGCGGGCCCGGCCGACGGCAGCCAGCAGCGCCGGCGACGGCCCGGGTGGCGCGGTCGTCGCTTGCAGGAGGCCCATGCCCAGCAGATCGGCGCCCTGGTCGTCAGTCATGGTGCCGCTCATGCGATCTTTCACGGGGCCTCCGCCAGCGTGACCGCGCCCGCGCCCCGGTTTCCGAGCAGCTTGCGGCGCAGCGCCTGGTACCCGCGGTGAGCGCGCACCTTGATGGCGCCCACCGTCGTGCCGGCGATGGCGGCCGCCTCCGCCGTGGAGTGCCCGTGGATCTTGGTGAGCAGCACCGCTTGCTTGAGCGGCTCGGGCAGGCTGGCCAGGGCAGCCATGCCGCGCGCGACGGTGGCCTCGTCAGCGCCGGGCGTCTCCGGGTTCGCCAACCCGGAGATGTCGACGGCCGGCTCGTGGGGGAGGTTGCCGTCGGCGCTGATCCGCACGCGCGCGCGTTTGCGCCGGCGCAGCTCGTCCAGACAGGTGCGGTGCGCAATCGTGTACAGCCAGGGGACGGGATTGGCACCCCTCACATACGCCGACCGGCACTGGTGAAGTTTCATGAAAGTTTGCTGCAGGAGATCTTCGGCGGTCGCCTTGTCACCGGCCAGCCCCGTCAGGTACCCC
>CAZJMY010000996.1:0-1786 GCA_964546845.1 uncultured Myxococcales bacterium
GTCCACGAAGTCGACACTGACCATCGTGTTGATGACGCCGACGCCGTGCCGGATGCACGTCTCCGCCATCGCGGGCCCGTCGGCGATCTCGATCGGCGGCCCCGGCTGCTTCCAGGCGGCGATCGCCTCGTCGCTGAGGCGCCCGCCCAGCATCAGCAGCCCCTCGTCCTGGCCGCGGGCACGGATGCCGTAGCGCAGCTCGAGGATGGCGCCCTTGGCCGCCGTGGCCCCGCCGAAGCGCAGCCCGATCAGGCACCGCGACGGACGGCCGCCGCGGCCGCGCAGCGCTTCGACGTACACGGTCCCCTCGACGCGCTTGACGAAGGTGGCGGGGCCGAAGCCCTCCCGCTGCAGCAGCACGCGCGCCAGCGCCTCGAAGGCCGACGCGGGCAGCTCGGCTAGCCGTCGCTCCAGCGAGGCGACAGTGCGCTCCCGCAGCGCCCGCCGGGCTTCGCCGAACACCTGCTCGGCCCGCTCGAGCTCGCCTTCGGGCGGGCGGCGCGAGAGCGCGAAGAGACCGGCCCCGGCGGCGCGCAGGCGCGGCCGCTGGCCGCCCCGCAGGCGTTCCCGCGGTTCAGCCGCGAGTGCCGTGCGCATCACGCGCCAGGCCTCGTTCGGCTCGCCGTGGACCAGGCGCCGGCGCGAAGCGGCGTCGGCGATCTGCCGGACATGCACGCCGCGGCCGGGAGCCTGGCCGCGCAGGATCTCGATGGCGGCGTCCACGGGCGTCATGATGCGCCGTGGCCCCTGACCGCTGTCGGCGCCGGCCCCCACGCCGCCACCGTCGCCGGTCGCCTGGGCTCCGGACGCCGGGCCCTCCCCGGAGAAAGCGTTCGATTCAGCCGTCGCGGACGCCGGGGAGGCGCTCATCTGACCGCTGCCGAGCTCCCCGCCACCGGGGCCGCCCGGGGCGTCACCCGAACGGGGCGCGCCGCCGAAGTCGCCCTCGCCCCCACGCCCGCCGCGCCGCCGGCGTCGCCGGCGCCGCCGCCCCGTTCCGAGCTCGCCTTCGCCCGCGCGCTGCCCTTCGTTGGTGGTACCTTCGTCGGCCGCACCTTCGTCGGCCGGACCCTCGTCGAGCGCGCCTTCCGCGCCGTCATCTCCCTCATCGTCCTGCCCGTCGTCGGCGTCATCGCCGTCCGCGGCCAGCTCCTGGCGGCCTTCGGCGTCGGCAGCCCCGGCGGGCGCCGGCCCACCTGCGGCCTCGTCTTCCATCGCATCCATCGCGCGTGGGGTCTCCTCGTCGCCAGCAGTTTCGTCGTCGCCTTCGAGGACGCCGGTCTCGGCCAGCGCCGCTGCCCGCGCCTCCGCGGACAGCCCGCCGTGGTTTGGCTCTTCGATGTCGTTGTCGTCGCCGGTCCCGGCGCCGGCCTCGGCGGCAGCGCCCCCGGGCCCGGCGGCCGGCCTTCGCTCGTCGCGGCCTCGACCGGCGCCACGACGGCGGCGGCGGCCACGGCCGCTCCCCTCGCCCGCGGCGGCGGAGCCCGACTGCCGCGAGCGACCGTTGGGCTCTTCGGACTTGCCGTCCGCCTTGTCGGCCTTGCCGTCGGACTTCGGGGCCGCCGCGGCGGCGCGCTCTTCCGCCGAGATCTCCGGGTAACGCAGCAGCCCGAACACGCCGGGCTTCACGCGGACGAACGGGTTGCCGGGCGCCTTCTTCACGGCAGCCGTCAGCTGCGTCTGCATCGTGACCTCGGGCGTGCGCCCCACGAACGTCAGCAATTTCTTGCCGAGGGCACGCTCGGTCAGCTCCTTGAAATGCAGCGGCCGACCCTCCCACCGAAGG
>CAZJMY010000997.1:0-3350 GCA_964546845.1 uncultured Myxococcales bacterium
AACCTAAAATCTTGAGTTCGCGGGCGCATTGGCGGCTCCGCTTCTCCCTATGGGTGGCCTCTCATTCAGCGACCGCGCCCGGCGCTCGATGTGGCGAATCATGCCCAAGCGCGCCGTGTCAGGCGCCATCGGGTGGGGGGCAGCCCGCGGCCTCCCGCGAGGCCTCCGGAGGGTGATGTTGTCGCGTTTCGCCGCCGTGTACGGGATCGACGTCGACGAGGCTGAAAAGCCTCTGGAGGACTACGCCGGCTTCGACGACTTCTTCACGCGCCGGCTCAAGCCGGGGGCGAGGCCGATCGCCGAGGAGACCGACGCGCTGGTCTCGCCCGCCGACGGCGTGGTCGTCGAATGCGGTCTGGCGACCGACGGGAAGCTGATTCAGGCCAAGGGCACTCTCTTCTCGCTGAGCGAGCTCCTGGGCGATCAAGAGGCGGCCGCCCGCCTCACGGGCGGGGCGTACGTGATCACGTACCTGTCTCCGAAGGACTATCACCGCGTCCACTCGCCGGTGGCCGGCCGGGTCATCGGCTGGCGCCACGTTCCCGGGTCGCTGTTCTCCGTCAGCGCCAAGAGCGTCGCCGGCGAGCCCGGCCTGTTCGTCCGGAACGAGCGGCTGGTGACGTTCATCGAGATGGGTCACGGCGGCCTGTGCGCCGTCGTCATGGTGGCGGCGGTCGGCGTCGGTCACGTGACCGCCTCGTACGATCCGGAGGTCGCCACCCACCACCGGCAGTTCCTGCGCGCGGGCGTCAGCCACAAGCGGTACGACCAGCCGCGGCCCATCGGGCGCGGGGAAGAGCTGGGTATTTTCCATCTGGGCTCGACGACGATCGCCGTCTTCGAACCGGGCCGCGCCACGCTGAACCCGTTTGCCAGCGGCGCCTCGATGAAGATGGGCATTCGCATCGGGCGTGTCTTGTCGGCTGCGCCGTCCGTCGCGGCGCGAGGTTGATGGGGTGGCGAAAGCGCAAGACGACACGTCGCGCGGGCCCGTCACGGCCCAGACCCCGGGCGCCACCCCCGTTCCCGAGCCGGGCGCGGTGGACGAGGAGGGCGGCGCCTCGGGCAAGCGCCGGGACGGCATGCGCCGATCGCGCCCCGGGATCCCGCGCGAACGCAGCGGCCCGATCGGCATCGCCAGCGGCGACTTCGCGACCCCGTCGGTCCGCAAGCGCACCACGACGCAGCCACGCGGCACGCCGATCGGTGGCGTGCCGGTCGCCGAGCCACCCCCACCGATCGTCCTCGGCCCCGCGCTGGACGACCCCTTCGCGGACGGCGCTCGGCCGCACGCCGGACCCGCGTCCGAGCCCCACGCGCCAGGCGCCGCCGCCGCGTCTTTGCCCTTTGCCGTGCCCGACGGGCCCGATGTGCTGGATCCGGCGGCGCTGGCCGGCGATCCCCTGACGCCGCCCCCGCTCGCCGGCGGCCAGCCGCTGGGCGCCACGCCGGTCGACCTGGTCGAAGGGATCTCCGAGCAAGGCGTGATTCCGCCGCCCCTCCCGCTGGCGGTGGAAAGTCCGTTCGGCCCGTCGGTCGTCGTGCCGGACCTCGACAGCGAAGCGGCCGTGCTGGCCGCGGAGGCGGCCGCCGTTCGCGCGCTGGACTCCGGTCCCCTGACCCCCCCGCCCGAGGCGAACGTCCCGGGGCCGACGCCCCCTCCGGTCGTCGCGTCGGACGACGAGCGTCCCACGCCGCCGCCCGTCACCGCTGCGGAGGCGGTGCCCCAGCCGAAGATGCCGACGCCGGCTCCGGCCCTGCCGACACCCGAGCCGGCGTTGCCCACGCCGCCGCCGGTTCCCGTCGCGGCGCTGGAGTCCGCTGGTGAGCCACCCGCCGATGGCGCGCCCGCCGAGGCTCCGGTGCCGCTCCTCGCGGTCGAGGGGGCGCTCCCGGAGAGCCCCATGGACAGCGAGGGGATCTCGGCCTCCTCCGACATCGCCCATCCGGTCGTCGAGACGCCCGCTCCGACGATCTCTCTGGACGCGCTGGCCGAGGCCGAGGCCGATCCGACCGACGCGCTCGAGGTCGAGGAGGCGCCCGACGAGGTCGTGGGGGAGACCTCCGGACCGATCGAGCTGGCGCCCTCACCCGACGAGGCCCCGGTCGTCGCCACGCGCAGCCCGACCCCGCCTCCCATCCCGGGCGTGCACCTCAAGACCCCCGCGCCGGAGCCCCGCCCGGCGCCCCCGCGCGTCCCCGAGGTTCCGGCGCCTCTGATTCCGGCGCTGCCCATCCTGCCCGAGGCGCTGTCGTCCCGTCCGCGCCGTCCCAAGCGGTCTAAGCCCTGGTTCGAGGAGGTGTTCGACGAGGACTACCTGCGAACCCTCCCGTTCCTCAGGCCCGACCAGACGCTGCGCGAGGTCGAGTTCGTGGCCGCCTCATTGAACTGCCCGCCCGGCGGAGAATTGCTGGACATCGGTTGCGGATACGGCCGGCACGCGATCGAGCTGGTCCAGCGCGGCTTCAGCGTCACCGGCCTCGATCTGTCGCTGCCGCTCCTCATCCGGGCGGCGGACGAGGCGCAGCGCCGCGCGCTCTCGGTCAACTTCGTCCACGCGGACATGCGGGAAATGGCGTTCGAGAAGCAGTTTGACGGCGCCTACTGCATGCTCACCTCGTTCGGCTACTTCGACGAGGACGCCAACCTCCGGGTCGCGGAGCGAATCGCCCGGGCGCTCAAGCCGGGGGCGCGGCTGCTGCTGGACATCGTCAACCGCGACTACATCGTGGGCGACCTGCCGGTCCGGGTGTGGTGGGAGGGGACCGGATGCGTGGTCCTGGAGGAGGTGGACTTCAACTTCCACACCAGCCGCGTCAACACCCACCGCTCGATTGTTTTCGAGGACGGGCGCCAACTGGAGCAGGAGCTGTCCATCCGCGCCTACAGCCTGCACGAGATTGGCCGGTTGCTCCGCCAGGCCGGGTTCCGCGTGACCGACGTCTCAGGTCATCTTGCGACGCGGGGAGACTTCTTTGGCAGTGCTTCCCGTAACCTGCTGGTATTAGCCGAAAAGCCCGTCGACGGCGAAACCTGACACGCTGCGCGGGACCCGCGCCGAAAAACAGTGGCGTCGCCATTGTGCCCGTGTCACCGGTCCCCATGTTCCGGGCATGGCCAGGTTGCAACCAAAGCGACGGCGCAAGCATCGAAGCCTACGAGTCACGCCGCGGCGGGGCCCGGAATATTTTTCGACCCCCGGCCGTATATCCCTGAAGGGTCCAGATGTGTCTGGATCGCGACGCGGCTCGACGGAGACAAGCACGATGGGCGCACGAGGAGCGAAAGTGAAACTGGCAAGAAAAGCGCGCGGTGGCGAGACCAACCGGAAGCGACCGGCTGTGGCTGG
>CAZJMY010000998.1:0-7241 GCA_964546845.1 uncultured Myxococcales bacterium
AGTCCTATGCCGCGTCGCTTGAAGGCGCGTCGCAAAGGTGCGTAATATCCAGTCTGCAGCTTGGCCCTATGACAGATTTGTCGCAGGGTTCCCGCGTCCGACACGGTGACGGATGGAGCAGGCCCGCATACCGGAACGGTACCGGCTCATCGAAGAGGTGGGCCAGGGCGGCATGGCCGTGGTCTACCGCGCGCAGGACGAGACGCTCAAACGCGAAGTCGCGATCAAGATCCTGCACCAGCACCTGGCCGGTGAAGCGGATTCGAAGGCCCGCCTCGAGCGCGAGGCGCAGGCCGTCGCCAAGCTCCGACACGAAAACATTCTCGAGATCTTCGACTACTCGGGCACGGGCTCGGCGACGTCGTTCATCGTCACGGAGTTCATCGACGGGCAGACGCTGAAGCAGTTTCTGGGCAAGCACCCGCCGCGCTTCCCCGAGATCGCCGCGCTGATCGGTGTCGAGGTGTGCCGCGCGCTGGGGCACGCGCACGGGCTGGGCGTCATTCACCGCGACGTGAAGCCCGAGAACGTGATGATCCGCAAGGACGGGCTCATCAAGCTGATGGACTTCGGGATCGCGCAGGTGCTGGACTTCCAGCGGATGACGGTGACCGGCCAGCTGCTCGGCTCGCCGGCGTACATGGCGCCCGAGATCATCGAGGGCAAGCCGCTCGACTTTCGCACCGACGTCTTCTCCGTCGGCATCATGCTCTACTTGCTGGCGACCGGCGAGCTGCCGTTCGCGGGGAAGAACCCGCACGAGGTGCTGCGGCGGATCTCGGAAGGCAGGTTCGCCGACCCGCGCACCGTCGCCCACGGGGTCGACCAGCGGGCGGCGCGGATCATCACGCGCGCGCTGGCGCGCCGCCCGGACGATCGATATCCCGACGTCGCGCCGCTGGCCGACGACCTCATGGCCTATCTGGCGGACGCCGGGCTGACCGACGTGCGCGCCGAGCTGCGCGGCTTCTTCGCCGACCCGGACTGCTACGAGAAGGCGCTGCCGGCGCGCATGGCGGCCGCGTTGAGCGCCGCCGCGGCCACGCATCTGCGGGAGCGGCGGGTGGCGCGCGCGATGGAGCTGTGGAACCGCGTCCTGGCGTTCGATCCGCAGAACGCGGAGGTGACGGCCGCCCTGGATCGCCTCGAGGGGCGGCGGCGGCTCAGGCGCGTGTCGCTGGCTCTGCTCGCCCTCGGCGTGGTGGCCGTGGGCGGCTGGACGGGGGCGCGCCACCTGCAGTCCCGGTCGGCGGCGCGCGTCGCCGCCCGGCGGCTGAGCACGCCCGAGACGCCGCCCCCGCCCGCTTCGCCGGCGGAGAGCGCGGTCCGGACCGAAGCCGGGCCGGCGGCGGGGCCGCAGATGTCCGAGCAGCCGCGCCCGGCGCACCCCCACCCGACTCGCGCGCGGCCCGAACGGCAGGTCGCCTTCGCGGCGCCCGCGGCCCCCGTCCCGACACGTACGTTCACGCTGGGCCCGACGCCGCAGAACGTCGACGTCTATCTCGACGGCCAGCGGCAGTTCGCGTACGACCCGGCGCACACGTCGATCGCCATCCCCTGGAACACGGATCACGTGCTGGAGCTGCGCAGCCCCAGCGGCTGCTGCTTCGTCGAGCGCGTCGAGATCGGCCCCGACCATCCGCTGCCGCCGGACGCGATCATCGCGCGCCGGCTCAAGTGGCGGCCGGCGCGCGTCGTGGTGACGACCGAGCCGTCCAGCCCGGCGGCGCGCGTCCTGGTGCGCGACCCGAACCGAAAGCTGGCGACGACCGCGGCGCGCCCCGGCGACGAGATCGACGTCCCCTTCTTCCCCGACGACGAGCTGAGCAAGGAGGTCGAGGTCGCCGTCGACGCCGGCGACGCTTTCGCCACCGATCGGGTGCGCGTCCGCGCCGGGCAGAAGCTGAGCCATGTCGTGAAGCTGCGTCCAGGCGCCAATTGATGAGGAGGCGAAACCGCCTGCGGGCGGCGTCGGTCCTCGCGATCCTTCTGTCGCTCTCCTGGACCTTCCGCGGCGCGGTCGCCGCTCCCCCCACGCCGCGCGAAGCCTTCGAGCGCGGGCGCACGGCCTTCGGGCGCGCCGAGTACCGCCGCGCGATCGAGATCCTGAACCCGCTGGTCTACCCGGAGGTCGTCCTCGACAGCGAGGGAGAGGTCGTCCAAGCGCACCGCATGCTGGGCGTCGCCTATCTGTACGTGAACCGGGCCGCCGACGCGCGGCGGGAGTTCCACAAGCTGCTCGAGCTTCGCCCCGACTACCGGTTCGACCCGCTGATGGATCCGCAGCCGGTGGTCGACGCCTTCAACGCCGTCGTGAAGGAAGAAGAGGCCGAGATCGCCGCCATCGAGCTGCGCCGGCGGCAGCGGGACCAGGAGCTGGCCGCCCGGCGGCAGCGCGAGGCGCGCCTGCACCCCTCCCCGGCGTCGACGATCGTGTACGAGCGGCACTCGTACCTGCTGAACTTCGTGCCGTTCGGGGCCGGGCAATTCCAGAACGGCCAGCGCCGCAAGGGGTGGCTGTTCCTGGGCATCGAAGGCGGGTTGGCGGCAATCTCCCTGGGAGCGTTCCTGACCAACTTCGCTCTTTACGGCGTCGAACCGCGCCGCCACTGCCTGGTCGATCAGATGACCGATGGGACGGGCCTGCCAGTTCCCTGCGCGAAGATCGACCACTCCCAGGAGAACACCTCCCGGGACCTGCTGGCCGTCCAGCTGGTCTCGGGCGGTCTGTTTTTTGCTGCGGCGATCTGGGGCGTGGTTGATGCCCTCCGCCACTATCAGCGCGACGTGCTCCTGCCGGCGGCGCCCGCCGCCGGCGACGTCCGCGTCGGCCTGAGCCCGTTCGGACTTTCCGCGTCCTTGCAGTTCTGACAGCCCCCACAAAGGACCATTCGAGATGGCGACCCTCAAGATTCAGCTCCCCGGAGACGGGACGAAGATCTACAGGATCCACAAGAAGCTCACGTCGCTGGGGCGCAGTGACGACGCGGACGTGCCGCTGCCGGACGCGTCGCTCTCGGACAGCCCCGCGCACATCCACTTCGACGGCCGCGAGTTCAATCTCTCGGCCACCGACCGCGACGCGGAGATCCTGGTCAACGGACGCAAGCGCACCAAGCACCGCCTGGCCCACGAGGACCGCATCCGGATCGGCAGCGTCGAGCTGGAGTTCTCGCTGTACGACCACCCGGCCACCGACGAGCCGGCGGCCAGCGACGCCACGACCGAGCTCTCGTCGTACAAGAAGCTGTACGAGTTCAGCGGCAAGCTGATGTCCAGCTACGAGCTGCCGGCGCTGGTCGATCAGCTGCTGGACGTGATGATCCAGGTGTCCAACGCCGACAAGGGGTTCCTGGTGCTGATGGAGTCGGGCGAGCCGGTGGTCAAGGCCGCCCGCAACCTGCGGCGCGAGACGATCGCCGACGGCGTCAGCCAGCTGTCGGACTCGATCCTCGCCCACGTCGTGAAAACACGGCAGCCGCTCATCATCTCGGACGCGCTGAACGACGACGAGTTCCGCAACTCGATGTCGGTCGTCAACCTGAAGCTGACGTCGGTGATGTGCGTCCCGCTGCTCGAGCGGGGGAACATGCTGGGCGTCATCTACGTCGGCAACGACAGCGTGGCCCAGCTGTTCAAGCCGTCCCACCTGGAGGTCATCTCGGTCTTCGCCGCCCAGGCGGCGCTGCTGGTGCGCAACGCGCTGCTGGTGAACGAGCTGCAGCTGGACAACCGGTCGCTGCAGAAGCGCATCGAGCAGATCCGGTTCGGGGAGATCCTGGGCTCGTCGCCCCGCATGCAGGACATCTTCCGCAAGGTGCAGAAGGTGGCCGCCACCGACATCTCGGTCCTCATCACGGGCGAGACCGGCACCGGCAAGGAGCTGATCGCGCGCGAGCTGCACACGCGGTCCAACCGGGCCAAGCACCCCTTCATCACCATCAACTGTGGCGCGATCCCCGAGAACCTGCTGGAGTCCGAGCTGTTCGGGCACGTGCGGGGCGCGTTCACGGGCGCCGTCAGCAACAAGATGGGACGCTTCCAGGCGGCCGATCGCGGCACGCTGTTCCTCGACGAGATCGGCGAGATGCCGCTGGCGCTGCAGGTCAAGATCCTGCGCGCGCTGCAGGAGAAGGTCGTCGTGCGCGTGGGCGACACCACGCCCGAGACGGTCGACATCCGCATCCTGGCCGCGACGAACCGCGACCTGGACGTGGAGATGAAGGCCGGGCGTTTCCGCGAGGACCTCTACTACCGCCTCAACGTCGTGCACCTGCACCTGCCGCCGCTGCGCGACCGCGGCGACGACGTGGTCGTGCTGGCCCGCTACATGGTGGGGCGCTATGCGCCCGAGTACGGCGGGCGCGTCCGGGGGTTCACCCCCAACGCCATCGCCGCCATCAAGCGGCACCGCTGGCCGGGAAACATCCGCGAGCTCGAGAACCGGATCAAGAAGGCGGTCGTGCTGGCCGACCGCGCGCTGCTGGGTCCGGAGGACCTGGACCTGTCGCCCGACGACCTGCCGGCCATCCTGCCGCTGGCCGACGCCAAGGAGAAGTTCCAGCGCGAGTACATCAACGAGGTGCTGCTGCTGAACAACGGAAACCGCACCAAGACGGCGCGCGACCTGGGCGTCGATCCCCGCACCATCTTCCGCCACCTGGAGAAGGGCGACGGCCCGGACCTGCCCGACGACGCGGGCGCGCTCCCCCCCTCGGAAGAGTGAGGCAAACCCTGATCAGCGACAGAAATGTCCGGGTCGCGCTCGCCTCAGCGGGCGCCGAGCGGCGCTGCGCGCGGCGTTCGGCCCTGGCACGTTTGCTGCTGAATCCAGCGCTGGCGCTCCTGTTGCTGGCCCTGGCGCAACCGATGTTCGCCTGCGTCATTCCCGTGGCACCCGATTTTCAAGATCCCCTGGCTGCGTCCAACTCGCCCCCGTACCTGCATGACTGGTCACCGCCGTTCGGGATGACCGTCCCGGTCATCTCGACGGCGTCGAACGTTCCGCACTACACGTTCAGTAGCCAGGTGACCGATCTGAACGTGAACGACACGCTGTACGTCCGCTGGATTCTCAACTATCCGCCCGCCAGCGGGACGACGACGGCAATCATCGAAGACATCGTGAACAAGCCGCCCGCGACGGGGGCGACGCACGAGTACGAGGCGTCGTTCGACATGTACTGCAGGCGGATCACGAACACGTCGATCAGCGCAGGTGTCCCCCAGCACCTGACGTTGGTCGTGTCCGATCGGGCGTGGGCGCCGACCGGGGCCGACGACGAAGCCATCGCTGGCGGACACCCGCAGGAGATCGACTGGACGCTCATCTTCCAGTGCGCCGAGGGGACGCAATGACGAAGCCTTCGTCGTTCGCGCTGCGCGCGGCGCTGCTGGTTCTGATGGCCGCAGGCTGCGCCGGCAGCGGGGCGAGTAGCGGTGGCATGGTCTCGGGCGCCGGCGGGTCTTCAGGCGGCGGCGCCGCGCCGGGCGCCGGCGGGTCCAGCGCCGGGTACGGCGGATCGACCGGCGCCGGAACCGGCGGCTCCAGCGGCGGCAACTGCCTGACCGATGCCTGCGTCCCGGCGCTGGCCACCTCCACCAGCTGGGCCGTCCAGGTCGACCCCCCGAGCTCGTCTCCCTACGCGCCGACCCAGATCTCGAGCCGGGATGTCTCCAAGGACGCCTCGTTCATGACCGTCGCGGCGACGTCGGTCACCGTCACGGTCGCCCCTCCCTCGGGGGGAGGATCCGTCCCCGCGACCGCGAACGTGCTGCTGACGATGCCGCCCCAGATCCCCGGCCGCCCCGACGCCGTGTACCAGTCCGCGGCGGTCGCCAGCGGCGGCACCACCGTCGCCACGCTCGTCGTCCCACCGGGCGCGCTCGGCGCGCCGGGTTCGCTGTCGGTGATCCCGCTTCCGCCGGCGGATCAGCAAGCGCCGGTCTACCCGTTTTCCGTCCAGGTCTCTTCGATGATCGCCGTGACACTGCCCGAGGGCGACCTGCTGGTGTCAGGGCAGTTGCTGGATTCGCTGCAGAATTCGCCGCCCCCGACCTTCGTCGCGCGCACCTTCCAGAACGGGGCTCAGGTGAGCAGCGCACCTTTGCTTCAGCCCGACGGAACCTTCGTGTTGCGGCTCCCGGCCACCGCGGCCGCGAACCTCCTGACGCTCGAGCTCCGACCCACCTCGTCCGATCCCTGGGTCACCTCGGCGCCGTTCATGGTGGCCGCCGGCACCAAGTTGGGCACCATCTCGCTGCCGGCGTACGTGAAGGCGGACAGCTTCAGCGTGGCGGTCACGAACGGCACGACGCCCTTGCCAGGCGTGTCCGTGCGCGCACAGACGTCTCTGGGCGCGACGGCGGGCAGCGGCACCGTGAGCGGCACGGCCCAGTACGCCGTCAGCGGCACCACGGACACCAGCGGCAACGTCACGCTGCAGCTACTGCCGGGCAGCACGTACGCCATCGCGGCGACACCGCCGCCCGGCTCGCTGTATGCCAGCGAGTGCGTCCCCATGGTTCGAACGGTATCGGGCGGGACTTCGAATGGGGCCCCAGCACCGAACGTGAAGACGATCGTCGCCGCCTTCCGCCCGGTGCTCAGCGGGACCATTCGCACGGCGGCGAACACGCCCGTCCCAAACGTCTCGGTCTCTGCGATCGGGACCCCCGACCCCTACCCGCCGTGCGCGGCGCCGGCCACCATGACCGCCAGCACCACGACGGACACGGGGGGAAGGTTTCAGCTGCCGCTCGACCCGGGGACGTACCAGCTGGACTACGATCCACCGGCGGGTTCCGCCGCGCCGCGCCTGACCGAAGAGTCCGTCACCGTGTCGCAAGGCGGGACGGTCGCACATGACGTCACGCTGCCGCAGGGGGCGCTGGTCGCCGGCACCGTCATCGGAAGCAAGGGCGAGGCCCTTTCGTCGGCGGTGGTCCGCTTTTTCCAGGTGCGATGCACGGGGACCAGCGACTGTCAGGGGACGAAACGGGTCGCCCCGCTGCTGATCGGCAAAGCCCTGACCGACACCTTGGGCCGCTATCGGATGGTCGTTCCGGCGCCGCCGGCCCCGTAGGCCCCGGAACGCCGCATTTGACACCACCGGCGTAGGCCCGTAGGTTTCGCAGGCACCCCGGCGCTCCGGGGTCCCCGGCGGGAGCGGCGCTCCGCACCCGCCCCACCGTAATGCCGTCCGACACCTCTGCCTCGCCGCCCGAATATCGCCGCTATC
>CAZJMY010000999.1:0-3184 GCA_964546845.1 uncultured Myxococcales bacterium
GGCCGAACGGCTGGCGAAGCTGGCGCTCGCCGCGGCCGCGCAGGGCCGGCGTCCGACCGCCTGGCGTCTCGCCGGGCTGGCGGCCGCCGTCGCCGCGCGCGCGGGGCAGAGCGCCGGCGACATGCTCGATCTCGCCCGCCGCACCTTCGAGGAGGTTCGCATGGCCACGCCTGAGCATCACCGCGCCACGCTCGCAGAGGACCCCGACACGGTCTGGTTGTCTGCCGGCGGCGCGCCCGCGGCAGACGGGGCGCTGGCCGCGCGCGCCCAGGCTGCCGAGGCCCGGCTGCGGCGCCTGCTGCGGATCAACAAGCGGCTCAACAGCGAGCTGCGCTTGCCGCGCCTGCTGGAGATGATCCTCGACACGGTCATCGAGCTGACCGACGCCGAGCGCGGCTTCCTGCTGCTGGAGGACGACGCGGGCGAGCTGCAGGTCAAGGCCGCGCGCAACATCGATCAACGGACGCTGGAGACCGACGAGCTGGCGCTGTCACGGTCGATCGCGCGCCAGGCCGCCGCGGGCGGTGAGCCGGTCGTCACGATCGACGCCGCCGGCGACGACCGTTTCCGCCAGGCGCTGTCGGTGTCGGATCTGCACCTCCGGTCCGTCCTGGCGGTGCCGCTGCTCATCAAGGGGCGAGCGGCCGGCACCATCTACGTCGATCACCGCCTGCGCAAGGGCGCCTTCGACCAGGACGACGTGCGGCTGGTGCTGGACTTCGCCGAGCAGGCGGCCATCGCCGTCGAGAACGCCCGCTTGCTGGCCGAGCTCCGCCGCCGCGAGCGCCAGATCGAGGCGCTGAACCGGCGGCTGGAAGCCGAGCTGGCCGTCCGCAAGGAAGAGATCTCCGGGATCAAGATCGAGCTGCGCGAAAACCGCGAGGCGCTGGCGGTTCGCTACGACTACCGGAACATCGTGGGCCGCACGCCGAAGATGCTGGAGCTGTTCCGCCTCATCGACCGGATCACCGACACGACGCTGCCCGTGGTGATCCAGGGCGAGAGCGGCACCGGCAAGGAGCTGGTCGCGCGCGCCCTGCACGCCAACGGCCCGCGCCGCGATCGGGCGTTCGTGGGCGAGAACTGCGCCGCGATCCCCGAGACCCTGCTGGAGTCGACGCTGTTCGGCTATGTCCGGGGAGCTTTCACGGGAGCCGACCACGACACGCGCGGCTTGTTCGAGGTGGCCGACGGCGGCACCTTGTTCCTCGACGAAGTCGGCGAGATGTCGCCCGCCATGCAGGGGAAGTTGCTGCGCGTCCTGCAAGAAGGGGAGATCCGCCGCGTCGGCAGCGAGAGGACGCGCAAGGTCGACGTGCGGATCGTGGCGGCGACCAACCGCGATCTGGCCCGCATGGTGGAGGAGGGGAAGTTCCGGCGCGACCTGTTCTTCCGGTTGAACGTGGCGGCCATCGCGCTGCCACCCTTGCGGGACCGCCGCGAGGACATCCCGCTCATGGTCGAGCACTTCCTGGCGAAGGCCGCGACGCGCTCGGGGCGGCCGCCCAAGCCCATCGACGCCACCGCGATGGCGCGCCTTCTGGCCTACCGCTGGCCGGGGACCGTTCGCGAGCTGGAGAACGAGCTCACCCGGGCAGAGGCGCTCTCGGGCGACCGCATCACGGCCGCCGACCTTTCGCCGCGCGTCGGCGCCGCCGCGGACGCCGGTGTCCTGCCGGTCGAGGACACCGACAGCGTCGCGCTGAAGCCCCGCGTCGAGCGTCTCGAGCGGGCCCTCATCCGCGAGGCGCTGGGCCGGGCGGGAAACAACCAGACCAAGGCCGCCGAGCTGCTGGGGCTCTCCCGCTTCGGCCTCCAGAAGAAGCTCAAGAGGTACAACTTTGCCGTCTAGCGGCATGGCATTCGGTTGTCGCGACCGCCAACGCCGTTGGCGGTCGGGCGTCGTCTGCCCGCGCGTCCTCGCGGGCTGGCTCAGGCGCGCGCCTTGCACCCTCGAGGGCGGAGCCTCATGACCCGCTGCCGCCGCTGGTTGAGACTGGGCACGTTGCTGGCCGCCGCCGCAGGCCTCTGGTCCTGCGTGGCGCCGATCCTGACGGTGCCGCCGCCCGGGGCCGTGACGTTCACGCCCGCCTTCGTCACGGACGGCCGGACCTTCTGGACGACGGAGGGCGCGCCGCTGGAGCAGGCCGCGAACGCTGCCTACTTCGTGGTGAACAGGCGCCTGGCCAGCGGGGTCATCGCCACCGCGGGGGGCGATGGATCGTTCACGGCGCCTCCGCTGGAAGGCGCGGTGAACGACGAGATCCGGATCTACTACCGGACCCCGACGGGCGACTACAGCGACTCGGCCTGCTTCTCGTTGGTCGAGGGGGCGTCGGTCGAGCTCGCCGCCTGCTCCCCGTAGTCGGGGAGTCGGCGAACCTCGTCCCGGGCCAGCCGCCACGCCGCCTGCATGATCCACGAGATCGAGCGATCTTGGCGGATCGCTTCCTGCTGCGTCTCCCCCAGGATCGCTGAGCTGAAGTAGAGGGTGACCTTCTTCTTCGGTGACGCCATCGCCCGCCTCCCGCAGAGGTCCTAGAACGAGATCTTCGGCGTTGCGGGCAGGAAGAAGACCAGGTTGGCGCCCAGCGTGAACGTGTGCGTCCAGCTCAGGTCGTCGTTGTTGGCCTGCAGATTCCCGTTGCTGTCGCGGCCCGACGGGTTGAGCTTCGCCAGCATGTCGCGGAACTCGATGTTGAGCGCCAGCCAATGATTGAAGTAGCTGTGCATTCCCAGGCCGAAAGTGGGGCCGAACTTGTTGCCCGTCACGCCGCAGGAGAAGCCGCCTCCGCTGCTGCCGCACGCGGTGACGCCTGCGTCCTTCGGCGCCACGTTGATCAGCGCGCCACCCAGCAGGATCTCGAAATCGTAGTTCGCGAACAGCTTGCCGAACAACGAGTACTTGCCGGTGAAGAACGAGGCTTCGAACTGCGCGCCGTAGATCCCCTTGATCGTCTGCATCGAGGCCTTCGCCTCGGCCTTCGTCGGCTCGGACGCCGGGTGCCCGGCCTGGCCGCTCGTCGTCGACAGCGAGTTGACGAGGTCCGTCTGGAAGGTCGTCGCGACGTTCGCCACCGCGAAGTCACCGAAGACCGACAGCGCCAGCCAGTCGGTGAAGTGGAACCCCAGCTTGGCGTTCACGAAGATCGAATGGAAGAAGTCCTGATTGATGGTGGTCCCG
>CAZJMY010001000.1:0-9608 GCA_964546845.1 uncultured Myxococcales bacterium
GTCGGCACGATCGCGGCCGGCGTCGCCAAGGCGCACGCCGACCTGGTGCTCATCAGCGGGCACGACGGCGGCACCGGCGCCTCGCCGCTGACCAGCATCAAGCACGCGGGCGCGCCCTGGGAGCTGGGGCTGGCTGAGACCCACCAGGTGCTGGTGCTCAACAACCTGCGCAGCCGCATCGTCGTCGAGACCGACGGGCAGCTGAAGACGGGGCGCGACGTCGTCGTTGCCGCGCTGCTGGGCGCCGAGGAGTTCGGCTTCTCGACGGCGCCGCTGGTGGCCGTCGGCTGCATCATGATGCGCGTCTGCCACCTCAACACCTGCCCGGTGGGCGTGGCGACCCAGGACCCGCGGCTGCGGGCCAAGTTCACGGGGTCGCCCGAGCACGCCGTGAACTTCATGAAGTTCATCGCGCAAGAGGTGCGCGAGCTGATGGCGCAGCTGGGATACCGCACCATCAACGAGATGGTCGGGCACACCGAGACCATCGAGATGAAGCCGGCCATCGAGCACTGGAAGGCGCGCGGGCTGGACTTCTCGAAGATCCTCTACCAGCCGCAGGTCGGGCCCGAGGTCGGTCGCTTCAAGACCGAGGAGCAGGAGCACGGGCTCGAGAGCTCGCTG
Source organism: uncultured Myxococcales bacterium (assembly GCA_964546845.1). Taxonomy (GTDB): domain Bacteria; phylum Myxococcota_A; class Polyangia; order Fen-1088; family Fen-1088; genus JADGRB01. The sequence goes on from CAZJMY010001000.1 coordinate 625, forward strand.
GACATGACGACCATCTTGCCGCTGTGCAAGCCGGCCATCGAGCGCGGCGAGAAGGTCGAGGCCACGCTGCCGATCCGCAACGTCAACCGCGTCGTCGGCACCATCACGGGGAGCGAGGTCACGCGTAAGTACGGCGCGAACGGCCTCCCCGACGACACGATCAAGCTGAAGTTCCTGGGCTCGGCCGGCCAGAGCTTCGGCGCGTTCGTGCCGCGCGGCATGACATTGACCCTGGAGGGCGACGCCAACGACTACGTGGGTAAGGGGCTGTCCGGCGGACGGATCATCGTCTACCCGCCGCACCAGTCGACCTTCGTCCCCGAGGAGAACATCCTCATCGGCAACGTCGCGCTTTACGGCGCGACCAGCGGTGAGGCGTTCTTCCGCGGCGTGGCGGGCGAAAGGTTCTGCGTCCGCAACAGCGGCGCCAGCGCCGTCGTCGAGGGCGTGGGCGACCACGGCTGCGAGTACATGACCGGCGGCCGCGTCGTCATCATCGGCGCGACCGGGCGCAACTTCGCGGCGGGCATGTCGGGCGGCGTCGCCTACGTCGTCGACGAGGCCGGCACGTTCGAGAAGCGCTGCAACAAGGAGATGGTCGGCCTCAGCAAGCTGGACGACCCGGAAGAGATCACCGCGGTCCACACGCTCATCAGCCGCCACGCGCAGCTGACCGGGAGCAAGCGGGCCCAGGAGATCCTGGCCAACTGGACCAACTGGACGCCGTTCTTCGTGCGCGTCATGCCGAACGACTACCGTCGCGTGCTGGAGGCCCAGAAGAAGATGCGCGAGACCGGGCTCTCGCAGGAAGAGGCCGAGATGGCGGCGTTCGAGCTGAACTCGCACGACACGGCCCGCCTAGGTGGCAAATAAAGCCGGCAAATAGGACGACCTGACATGGGCAAGCTGACCGGATTCATGGAGTACCCGCGCACCGAGCCACCGGGGCGTGAACCGCACGCGCGCGTGCGCGACTGGCTGGAGTTCCACGAGCACCTGCCGGAGTCGACCCTGAAAGAGCAGGGGGCGCGCTGCATGGACTGCGGCGTCCCGTTCTGTCACACGGGCACCCTGCTGGCGGGCGGCGCGTCCGGCTGTCCCATCAACAACCTGATCCCCGAGTGGAACGACCTGGTTTACCGCGGGCAGTGGCGCGAGGCGCTGGCCCGGCTGCACAAGACGAACAACTTCCCCGAGTTCACGGGGCGGGTCTGCCCGGCGCCGTGCGAGGGGTCGTGCGTGCTGGGCATCAGCGAGCCGGCGGTGACCATCAAGAGCATCGAGGCCGCCATCATCGACAAGGCCTTCGAGGAGGGCTGGGTCGTGCCCGAGCCGCCGGTCAAGCGCACGGGCAAGACCGTGGCCGTCGTCGGGTCGGGACCGGCCGGGCTGGCCTGCGCGGCGCAGCTGAACAAGGCCGGCCACACCGTGACCGTGTTCGAGCGCGACGACCGCATCGGCGGGCTGCTGATGTACGGCATCCCGCCCATGAAGCTGGAGAAGCACGTCGTCGATCGGCGCGTGAACCTGCTGGCCGAAGAGGGCGTCAAGTTCGTCACCGGCGCCTGGATCGGCAAGACCTACCCGACGGAGAAGCTGCGCAGCGGCTTCGACGCCATCGTCCTGTGCGGCGGGGCGACGGCGGCGCGCGATCTGCAGGTCGAGGGGCGCAACCTGCAGGGCGTCCACTTCGCGATGGAGTTCCTGCTCAAGAGCTGCAAGAGCCTACTCGACAGCAACTTCGCCGACGGCCAGTACATCAGCGCCAAGGGGAAGAACGTCGTCGTCATCGGCGGCGGCGATACCGGGACCGACTGCGTCGGGACGTCGCTGCGCCACGGCTGCAAGAGCCTGGTGCAGTTCGAGATCCTGCCCCGCCCGCCCACCACGCGCGCCGTCGACAACCCCTGGCCGCAGTGGCCGCGCATCTACAAGATGGACTACGGCCAGGAAGAGGCCGCCGCGCTGTTCGGCGCCGACCCGCGCACCTACGTGACCGTCACCAAGCGCCTGATCGGCGAGGCGGGTCGCGTGAAAGAGCTGCAGACCGTCGAGGTCGAGTGGGTCAAGAACGGCGACGGTCGCATGACGATGAAAGAGAAGGCCGGCAGCGAGAAGATCTGGCCGGCCGACCTGGTGCTGCTGGCGATGGGCTTCGTGGGACCCGAGAAGGAAGGCATGCTCAGCGACCTGGGGGTCAAGCTGGACGGCCGCGGCAACGTCGCCGTCGACGCCGACAAGGCGACCAGCGTCCCCGGCATCTTCGCGGCGGGCGACATGTCGCGCGGGCAGTCGCTGATCGTGTGGGCGATCCAGGAGGGGCGCGCGGCTGCGCGAGGCGTCGACAAGTTCCTGATGGGCGAGACGCTTCTGCCTTAGGTCGTCGCGGGCGTCTACCGCCCGGTCGCGTACCCACGAGTGAACTTTTCAGAGCTGACTCTTCATCCGGCGCTGGCCGCGGCGCTCGCTGCGCGTGGATATGAAACCGCCACCGGCGTGCAAGCGGCGGTGCTGGATCCAGCGGTCGCCGGGCGCGACCTGCTGGTCTCGTCGCAGACGGGCTCCGGCAAGACCATCGCGTTCGGCGCGGTCATGGCCGCCACGCTGCTGGGGGGAGAGCGCGACGGCGCAACGCCGAGCGCGCTGGTGATCGTGCCGACGCGCGAGCTGGCGACCCAGGTGCGCGGCGAGCTGTCGTGGCTGCTGGCGGGGACCCGCCTGCGGCTGGCGTCGTTCACGGGCGGCACGCCGGTCGGCGGCGACCTGCGCGCGTTGCAGCGGGGGGTGGACGTCGCCATCGGGACGCCGGGGCGCCTGGTCGATCTGCTGCGGCGCGAGCGGTTGCCCCTGGGCGGCCTGAAGGTGGTCGTCCTCGACGAGGCCGACGAGATGCTGGACCTCGGATTTCGCGAGGACCTGGAGACGCTGCTGGGGGCGGCGCCCGTCGAGCGGCAGACGCTGCTGCTGTCGGCGACGCTGCCGCCGGAGATCCGGGCGCTGGCCCGGCGGTTCCAGCGGGACGCGGTGCCGATCGACCCGCGCCGGGCGACGGACGGCGCGGCGCCGGCCCGGGCCCACGCCGACATCGCCTACGTCGCCCACCTGGTGGCGCCGGACGACCGGCTCGCGGCGGTCGTCAACGTGCTGCGCGCGTCGGACAGCCCGCGCGCGATCGTCTTTTGCACGACGCGCGAGAGCGTCGCCGGGCTGCACGCGGCGCTGGTCGCGCGCGGCTTCGCAGCCGTGGCAATGTCGGGCGAGCGGGCCCAGGCCGAACGCGACCGCGCGCTGGCGCAGCTGCGGCAGGGCGACATGCGGGTGTTGGTGGCGACCAACGTCGCGGCGCGCGGGCTGGATCTGCCGGACGTCGATCTCATCATCCACGCGGACCTGCCGCTGAACGCGGAGTCGCTCACCCACCGCAGCGGCCGGACGGGCCGCGCGGGCCGCAAGGGGACCGCGGTCGTCATCGCGACACCAGGCGAGCGGCGCAAGGCCGAACGCCTGCTGATGAGCGCCCACGTCGCGCCGAGCTGGACGCCGGTCCCGTCGCGAGAGGCCATCGCGGCGGCCGCGCGCGAGCGCCTGGCCGCCGAGATCCTGGCGGCGCCCGAAGGGTCCGCGGCGACGCCCGACACCCACGCCACCCCAGACGATCCGCAGGTCGAGGCGCTGGCGCGCCGGCTGGAGGCCTCCGGGGCGTCCACCGACGAGCTGCTGCGCCGGCTGCTGGCCCGCGAGCTGGCGCGGCTGCCCAGCGGTGAATCCGTTCAGCCGGTCGCGCTCTCCCGTGGCGATTTCGATCGTGACAACCGGCGGCCGCCGCCGCGTGGCCGCGGCGAGCTGAGCCGGGAAGCGACCGTCTTTCGCGTGAACCTGGGCGCCAAGGACAACGCCGACCCGCGCTGGCTGCTGCCCCTCATTTGCCGCCGCGGCGGCGTCACGCGGCGCGAGGTCGGCGCGATCCGCATCGGCCCGCACGAGACGACGTTCGAGATCGCCGCTCACGCCGCGAGCGACTACGCGCAGGCGGCCGCCGAGACTGATCCGCGCGCGCCGGCGGTCCGGATCTCGCGGGCGGACGCCCCGCGCGGGCCGGCGTTTGCGCCGCCCAACCGCCGGGAAGACTTCGGCCCGAACGCGCCCCCGGCGGAACCACCGACGCAAGTCGAAGGGTTCGCGCCCCGGAAGCCCGCGGCCCCGGCGAACCGGGGGGGCGGGCTCGCGCCACCCCGGCGGCAGCACCCGCACGCCAACGCCAAGCCTCACGCACCGACCAAACCACAGGTCTCCTCGAAGCCGGACGCGCCTCCGAAGCCGCACGCGCCTGCCAAACCACAGGTCTCCTCGAAGCCGGACGCGCCGGCCAGGCCTCACGCCTACGGGAAGCCCTACGCGCCCGGCAAGCCGCACGCATACGGCAAGCCGCACGCATACGGCAAGCCGTACTCACCCGGAAAGCCGCATGGTCACGCGAAGCCGCATCCGGGCGGAAAGCCGCACGGCCGCCCGGGAGCGCACCCGGCCGCCAAACCCAAGCCCCGGAAGGGGTGAGGGCGGCAGCCGGGCCGTGCGTTCAGCTCAGCTCAGCGCGGCCGGGACTGCTGGCGGCGGCCGCTGCGGGGCGACAGCAGGGGGCGCATCGCTTTCGCGAACGCCTTGGCTGATTTGAGGCCGGTTCTCGAGACCCATGTTTTAGGCATCCGACCAGGGTGCGCGCTTCACGTCGATAAAGCCACCTTTAGAATCGGTCGTCAGGATGGCTCCGGCTGACCCGATGACGCCGCCCGCGTCGCCGCGATCCGGTTCCTGGTACGTCTACCTGCTTCGTTGCGCCGACGGGACGCTGTACTGCGGGATCGCCCGCGACGTTCGGGCGCGCCTCGCCGCGCACGCCGCCGGATCCGGCGCGCGCTACACGCGCGGTCGCGGCCCGCTGACGCTGCTGGCGTCGCACCGGTATCGCGATCAGGGAACGGCGCTGCGGATCGAGGCCGCCATCAAGCGGCTGTCGCGGGAGCAAAAAATGGCTGCGGCTGAGGATGCCCGCCGATGGGCCGCAGTAGCGCGTGCCGCGCGCGCGGTCTCACGCTAGCCACTTTTAGGAATCGTCGCGCCCCGCGCGGGGTGGGCGGCGCCGGGACAACGTGCGACATGTGGCAGGTCCTCCGCCTGATTTGTTTCGGGTTGGTCATTTACCTGTCCCGGGTCAAATCGCCGAGCGGTATCGTCGCCGCCATGGATCTTTGCCGTCGCTTAAGTGTCCTGTCGGTTTTTCTGGGGCTCATCGTCGGCACGGGATGCGCCGGGGTGAAGCCCTCGCAAACCAGCGGCAGCGGCGGCAGCGGAGCCGGCAACGGGAAGGGCGGCAACACGGGCACCGGCAATCGCCCGTTCGACGGCGGCGCGGTCGACCTGCCCGGCACGATCACCATGACGTGCGGCAACGGCATGCTCGACCCCGGCGAAGTGTGCGACGACCACAACAGCGCCGGCGGCGACGGCTGCAGCAAGATCTGTCAGGTCGAGAACGGGTGGATCTGCCAGAACGTCGGGCAGCCGTGCTCGCGCAACGCGAAGTGCGGTGACGGCGTCGTCACGTCGCCCGAGGCCTGCGACGACGGGAACATGAAGTCCGGCGACGGCTGCTCGTCCGACTGCAAGACGGTCGAGTCGGGCTGGCAGTGTCGCGTGCCCGGACGGACCTGCATCCCGATCTGCGGCGACAGCAAGATCGAAGGCCAGGAGCAGTGCGACGACGGGAACACCACCAAGGCCGATGGTTGCTCTCCCACCTGTCAGCGGGAACCGGGTGCCACCTGCCCGACGACGGCGTCCGGCGATCCGGCGGCGGGCAAGTGCTCGGTTGCGATCTGCGGCAACGGCGTCAAGGAAACAGGCGAGTCCTGCGACTGCGGCAACGACCTGGCGAATTTGCCCGCGGGCTGCACCGGTCCGAACGGCCTCTTCAACGGCGACGGGTCCGGCTGCTCCCAGACCTGCACGAAGGAGCCGACCTGCCGGACGGCCGGAAAGACGGGCGCGTGCTCGACCACCTGCGGGAACGGCAACATCGAGCCTGGCGAGCAGTGCGACGACGGCAACGGCGCGGACGGCGACGGCTGCTCGTCGACCTGCAAGACCGAATCAGGCTTCAGCTGCCAGACCGTTCAGAAGCAGGACTCGGTCCCCTGCACCCAGGACCTCAACAAGGGCGAGAACTGCCTCGAGTTGCCGATCAAGTACCGTGACTTCAAGAACGAGAGCGTCACGGGCGGGCACCCCGACTTCTTCTATTACGGCGCCCAGATCCCGAATCCGATCACCGTCAACTCGATCACGCACGGAAGCATCTCGTTCAAGCAGCGCTACTGCGTCCCGAACTCCGCGGGTCCGGCGCGAAAGAACGATTCGATGGCGCGCTGCTGGGGGCTGGCACAGCCGAACCTGGACACCAACGGGCGCCCCGCGTTCGATACGACCCGCAACGGCGGCGGCACGGCGGCGTACACGTGCGACTGTCAATTCACCGACTGGAGCCACAACGGCGGAACCGGCAACATCGTCCCCGGCTACGGCGACGCCACGCTGGCGGGCCGGCCGCTGGGCGGGCTCGCGTACAAGAGCCCCGCGGGCAACCAGCTCGGTGCTCCCTGGTATCAGGGGCCTGCGCCAGTGGTCACCAACGCCACGACGTTCGGCCAGTGGTGGGCGGACGGCACTTACGAGAGCGACGGAACCACGACGGGCAAACATGCCATCGGCCGCCTGGAGCTGGGCCCGGTGACGGGCGGCGCGACGAACCTGTATCGGTTCTCGAGCGCGCCGCACAGCGTGTGGGGCGGCTTCTACCCGCTCGATCCGCCGGCCAACAACTACCCCCTCTATACCCTGACCGGCAGCGCGGCCGGGCCCGGAACAGTCAAAACGATGCCGGGCCCCTGGGCCGAGGCGCTGCTCTGCGACATCTGGCCGTACTGGTACAGCTCGGCGCAATTCGGCGCCGGCAACGGGTGCATGGCCACGCAGTACGTCTTCGCGCCCTCCTTCGGTCCCGCCATCACCTCCGACCCCGGCACCTGGTTCGGTATGAACATCAACGGCGGGAACATCAGCAACGCCCAGGGCTGGTTCCACGACTCCTGGTTCTCCGTCGAGGCGCGCTATCTGTTCGCGTTCACGGGCGGCTTCCAGCTGCAGTTCTTCGGCGACGACGACACGTTCGTGTTCATCAACGGCGTCCTCATGATCGACCTCGGCGGTGTCCACCAGCGCCTGCCCGGCAAGGTCGTCGTCAACGCCGACGGCAGCGCCGACATCCAGGAGGGCGGCAACATCTACATGGCGTGCACGAACCCGACGGGTCAGACGGTCTGCCCGACGATTCCCGCCGGCTATCAGGTGGGCGACATCGTTCCCTGCGACGGCAGCGCCAACGCGATCGACCCGGTCACCAAGGTCAAGTTCAACTCGACCTGCGCCGCCGGGAACTCGTCCTGCGATTGCCGCCAGCGGCACCTCACGGCCGCCCAGACGGGACTCACCCCCCCGACCGCGGCTGGCGCGCCCGCGAACACGTACGAGATCGCGGTGTTCACCCGGGACGGCCACCCGACCGAGTCGAACTTCCAGCTGACGCTCAGCGGATTCAACACCAACCAGACCCAGTGCGGTGCCTCTTGCGGCGACGGCGTGAAGACGGGCGGCGAGGAGTGCGACTGCGGAAACGCCGGCACGACCCCGCAGGATCCGTTTTGCAACGGGATGAACAACAGCGACAGCGTCTACAACGGCTGCACCACGCAGTGTAAGTACGGGCCGTTCTGCGGCGACAAGACGGTGCAGACCGACGCGGGCGAGCAGTGCGACGAGGGCCCGAACAACGGGGTGCCCTATTCGGCCACCTGCGGCCAGGGCTGCACGTCGACCTGCAAGACGGCCCACTGCTGCGGGGACACCATCGTCGACGCCGACGAGGGCGAAGAGTGCGACCTCGGCAGCGCCAACGGAAGCAAGGGCGCCGCCTGCGACGCGAGCTGCAAGCTGGTGATCTGCCTCGACCCGCCCTGCAACTGATCGGATTTTTTGACGGGCCGACCCGGCGGCCCACAATGGGTTGGTGACCGGAACGCAGTCTGTCGCGGTCGCGTCGCGGGGCAAGCCCGAGGCGCGGCGTCCCGAGCCGTTCGAGTTGAAGGGGACGATGGCCTCCTTCACGGTGCTCCGCCTGAAGAGCACCGACCTGCAGCTGGTCGAGCACCAGCTGCGGGCGAAGACGTCTCAGCTCCCCAGCTTGTTTCTCGACGCGCCGGTGCTGATCGACCTGGCCCCGCTGGGCGACGAGGCGGCGTCCGGGCTGCCGCTGGCCGAGGTCGCCCGCCTGGTGCGCGCCTGCCAGATGATCCCCGTCGCCGTGGCGCACGTGCCGGACGCGCAGCGCGCCGCGGCCGTCGACGCCGGCCTGGGCGTGTGGCGGGGCCCCATCTCGACCCGCGTGCGCGCCGGCGCCGAGCCCACGGCCATGCCGTCGCACAGCGGCCCGTCGGTCGGGGTCGCGGAGACCCCCGGCCCGCAGCCGGCGCTCTCGCAGTTCAACGGCCCGGTGGTGGTCACCAAGCCGGTGCGCGGCGGCCAGGTCGTCTACGCGCAGAACAACGATCTGGTGGTGCTGGCCCCGGTGAACCCGGGCGCCCAGGTCATCGCCGACGGCCACCTGCACGTCTACGCGCCGATGCGCGGGCGCGGCGTGGCCGGCGCGCAGGGGCTGCCGGGCGCGCGCATCTTCTGCCAGAAGCTGGAAGCCGAGCTGCTGGCCATCTCGGGCGCTTACGTGATGGCCGAAGAGATTCCGGTTGCCATGCGCGGCCGCGCCGTGCAAGTGCATCTGGAAGACGGCGAATGTCGTCTGACCGCGCTGTAAAAAATTTGGAGGCGGGCCCGATCGCCCGTTGAATGGATTACGTGAGCAGCATCAAGGAGGCAAC
>CAZJMY010001001.1:0-1567 GCA_964546845.1 uncultured Myxococcales bacterium
TCTCCGCTGGCCTACCACTGGACCGCCTCCAGCGGCGTGTTGACCGACGCCACCTCGCCGAACCCGCGCTTCACCTGCACCGCGGCGGGCACGGCGACGCTGACCCTCAGCGTGACCGACGGCGATCCGGCCACGACCTGCCCGGACACGACCACCGTCTCCGTGAGCTGCACCGCCCCGACGGGCGCGAACGCTTGCCGGCTGGCGGGCGGCGCCATCAAGCACGTCATCTACATCCAGTTCGACAACACTCACCTCACCCGCGACCGGGCCGCCGTCCCGTCGGACCTGGAACAGATGCCGCACCTCCTCGACTTCATTCGCGGCAACGGCACGATGATGGCCAACGACCACACGGTGCTCATCTCGCACACGGCCGGCGGCATCCTGTCCACGCTGACCGGCGTGTACCCGGATCGGACCGGCCAGACGGTTTCGAACAGCTACGTGCGGACCAGCAGCACGGGCGCGTTCTCGTTCCCCAGCTCGTTCGGTTACTGGATCGACCCCGCCCAGTCGGGGACGACGGTTCCCAATATGGTGGGCCCGGACGGCTCGAACATCCCGGCGCCCTGGGTGCCGTTCACGCGGGCCGGCTGCGACGTCGGCGGCGTCGGTTCGGCCAACATCGTCCTGGAGAACACCGGGACGGGCCCGAGCGGCGACGTGACCCAGATCTTCGGAACGGGCTCGCCCCAGTTCGCCGAGGCGACGGCCTCCGCGGCGGCGTCCTCGGGCTCGGCGGCCCGCAACCTGGCCCAGACCAACCTGGTCGGCTTCGCGGTCCACTGCGCGCAGGGCTCGCCGAACTGCGCGTCCGGCGAAACCGACATCCTGCCGCAGGAGCCAGGTGGGTACAGCGGGTTCAAGGGGCTGTTCGGCGCCGAGCAGATCAACCCGCTCTTGACCGGGCACGCGTTCCCGTCGCCCGTGATCGATCTGGCCGGCCAGCCGATCGCCGACCCGTTCGGGCAGCCGGGGTTCCCGGGATTCGACGGCATGTCGGCGGCGGCCTCGCTCGCCTACGTGGCGGCGATGCAAGAGCACGGCGTCCCGGTCACGTTCGCGTACATCTCGGACGCGCACGACTTCCACGGCGTCGCCGGCAACGCGCACACGGCGTACGGGCCCGGTTCGGCCGGCTACGTCGCGCAGCTGAAGTCGTACGACGACGCGTTCGCCGCGTTCTTCACGCGCCTCGCGGCCGACGGCATCGACAAGACCAACACCCTGTTCGTGTTCACCGTCGACGAGGGCGATCACTTCGTGGGAGGGACCCCCACGCCGGCCAACTGCGACGGCGTCAACACCCCCTGCGACTGGTCGACCAACAACCAGGTGGGCGAGATCAACGCCAACATCGACACGTTGGTGGCGAACCAGCTCCCGACCGTCGCCAGCGCGTTCCTGGGCGCCTCGGCCCCCAACACCTTCACGGTGCACGGCGACGACGCCCCGACCTTCTATCTCGCCAAGAAGGGGGCCGGCCCGCTGGGGCAGACCGACCCCGATACCCGCAACTTCGAGCGCCAGATCGCCGGCCTGACCGCGGTGAACCCGTACACGG
>CAZJMY010001002.1:0-17704 GCA_964546845.1 uncultured Myxococcales bacterium
GGCGACGGTGGAGCACTTTGCCGCATTGTCTGCCGTCGGACTCGGATACCCCGCGGGTATTCCGACACCCGGAGACCCCGCGTTCCCCCCGCTGTCCTTGCTTCCGCCGGTGCCCGTTCCGAGGCCCCCCCCACTCCCACCACCCGTGCCCGTGCCGATTCCGTTGTTTCCTCCCGAGCCCACAGTCCCGCCGGAACCGCCCACCTGACAGCCATCCATACACCGAGCCCAGATGTCGGAAGGCACAATCAAGTCAGTTGCGCAACAGGCCCACGCGCACACAGTGGCGGTGCACTGACCGTCGACCGGAATGGGAACGTTTTCGTCCGATGAGCAAGTCCACCGAGACGACGGCAATCCCGCTTCACATTGGGCCATGGCCGTGTACTGACTTGCGCACGAGACGCTCCCCGGCGTCTTGGCCGCCTCGGCGACGCAGTCGGCTTGGCAGCTTGTCGAAGGACAGGACGACTGTGCCTGCGACGCACAGATCGCCGCGCAAGCCTGCGTGAGTGTCGCGCCGCTGGATCCGCCGGTCGATGATCCGCCGGAGCCGGTGGCGCTCGCCCCGCCGCGGCCCGACCCTCCGCCCCCCAGACCCGTTGTGCCGCCCGTCTCGCCAGATGGGCCGCCCGCACCGGCCCCCGACGAGCTGCTGCAGGCAGCCATGGCGAGAAGTAGGACCAGAGCGGCGCGAGGCCCCGCGCTGCTTGTCAAGAGGGCCCCTAGAACAGTTGGTTTGCTCATTCTTCCAGCCATAGGGCCCGCCGCGCCGAAATTTGTATGCGGAAAGATCGAGGGCTCGCGAACGCCGCCGCCCGGCCGCAAGGAGCGCGCCTCGTGTCTCGACACTCGGCGATACGCGCAAGCGCCGTCAGGCGTCTCAGTTGCAGTTGATGCGCAACGTTCCGAGTGCGAAGTCGTCAATCCACAGGTCGCCGACGGCCTTGTCCGCGTTATAGTGCTCGTACCCAACACGCTGCATGACCAGCGCCGGGATCGCCGTCTTTGCGACAGTGGCGATCGGTGTGGCGCCGCCGCCCATGAAGAGCGAGACCGAGCCCGTGCTACCGGTCGCCGCAATCTGCCATTCGAAGCAGGTCCATACGCCTCGAGGCATGGGCATGTTGGCACTCTTCGAGTCCTCGCCGCCGGTTGCGTTTGGGTCGATGTTGACCTCCATGCTCCCGCCCGACGTGTTCAGCGGTCGAACACCGTGGTTCGTCATTGTCCCGGGCACCCCATCCGAGGCTTCGATATAGACGTCGTGCCCCGTGCTCATCGGGTCGGTCATCGCAAAGAGCCAGACCCGGCCCCACAGCGAATTCATCGGGGCTGGAAATCCCATCGTCTCGTGGATGAACGTTGCCCCGCTCGCCGTAGTGAAGTGCATGTGCACCGAGTTGGTCCCGGTGTGCGCCTTGTCGGATACGACCTCGACGACGTTCGCTGAAACGCTGTTGTCGACGGTCCAGGCCGCGCCGAGCTTCGTGCTGCCCTCGAACCCGTCGCAAAAGACCGCCGAGCAGGCGCCGGATCCGGTCCCGCCGGCGACACCCCCGCCCGCGCTACCACCGCTGGCGGTTCCGCCTGTTCCACCGTTGCTGCCGCCCGTACCCGCGCCGGCTCCAGCCGTGCCACCGCCGCTGCCGCCCGTTCCCGCGCCGCTACCGCCTGTCCCGGTGCCGCTGACGCCTCCGGTCGAGCCGCCTGTTCCGGCAACCGTGCCGCCGGTTCCCATGACCGTTCCCCCGGCTCCGGTCCCCGCGCCTGCGCCGCTGCCACCGGTGGACGTGCCGCCCGATCCCGTCGTCGGACCACCCCCGGTGCCGCCGTTGCTGGAGCCGCATGCCCCAAATGCGCAGCAGACCAGAGCGAACGCGAGCCTTTCGACGAAACCGAGCGATTTGGTGGTCATCATGGGATCTCCTCGTCATTGCATGTACCCACAGGCTTCAGAAACGGGTCAGGCGGCACCGACCTCCCGGACTGAAGACAGCGCCACGGAAATCGAGCGCCGTTCCCGATAGGGGAAGCGCCGCTGAGATCTGGAGTCGGCCATGCAAGGATTGGATCCGTCTGCCTCACGCGCGGCCGGGCGCGACCCGCGCAGCCGGCGTAAGGACCCCTTTGGGTCGCTGCCGTAACTAAAGGCCATGGAGCCCACTGCCCCGGGCTCGAGTCGACTGCTCGCATTCTCGAGGGAGGGAGCGCCCATGACGTCACGAACCGCCGTACGCATGTCTGCACTGTGGTTCCTGACGGGAGCCCTGGCCGGCGCCTGCACGGGCGTGATCGGGACTGGACGGCCCGGCGGCGGCCAGGCTCCGGGAGGCACACGCGCGGGAAGCGGAGCCGGCAACACCGGACCGACCGGCAGCGGAGCCGGTACGGCGGTCGGCTCCACGGGAAGTGGCGGCGCGGGGGTCGTCGCTGCGCCTCGCGATCCCGGGACAGTCACGATTCGCCGCTTGAATCGCGACGAGTACGACCGGACGGTTCACGATCTATTGGGCACGGCGCAGACCCCAGGTGAAACGATGTTCCCCGACGACGCGCCCCAGGTCGGGTTCGACAACAACGGCGACCTACAGACGCTGTCGCCTGTCCAGTTCTCGCTCTATCAGCAAGCAGCGGAGTCGCTGGCGGCTGAGGCGATGAAGGTTGGCTCGACACAGCGCGCCCAGCTCGTCACTTGTGACCTCACGACTGGCACGAGTTGCGCCACGACCCTCATCACGAACATTGGATTGCGAGCCTTTCGCCGGCCGCTGACCGAAGCAGAGGTCTCCAACTTCCTTTCGCTCATGACGACCGCCTCCCAAGCGGGCGCCACCTCGGACGAGCAGCTTCGCACCGTCCTCGAGGCCATGCTGGTCTCGCCCAACTTTCTGTTTCGCCCGGAGCTCGACCCGGATCCGGCGTCCGTAGCACCGCACCTGCTCAATCCCTACGAGATCGCCTCGCGGTTGTCCTACATGATTTACCGAAGCATGCCCGATCAGCCGCTGTTCGACGCGGCCGCGGCGGGAACGATGTCCCAGCCCGCAGACGTGCGGGCTCAGGTCCAGCGCATGCTGGTGGATCCAAAGTCAGTATTTTCGCAGACGTTCGCGTCCCAGTGGCTGGGAATGAACGCCGTGGCCACCCAAACGTTCGACCCGACGATGTTTCCGAACTTCAACGCCGACCTCGCCAACTCGATGGGCGAGGAGGTAACGCACTTCTTCAATGAGTTCGTGCAACAGAACAACCCAGTGCCTCAGCTGCTGACAGCCAACTACACCTACCTAGACAAGAATCTGGCGACCCTTTACGGACTTCCCCCCGTGAGCGGCACCGGCCTGACGCGCACCACCCTGACCACGCCGCAGCGGGCGGGTCTGCTCACGATGGCCGGTGTCCTGACGGTGACCTCGTATCCCACCCGCACGTCGGTGGTCAAGCGTGGCGCGTGGGTGCTCGGACAGCTGCTTTGCTCGGCGCCGCCCGCGCCGCCGCCGGACGTTCCCGCTTTTCCGACCGGACCAATCACGGGCACGACGCAGAAGCAGATCCTCTCAGCGCACCGCGCGGATCCGGCCTGCGCCATTTGCCACGACAGCATGGACAACATCGGCATCGCGATGGAGAACTACGACGCGATCGGCGCGTATCGTACGTCTGAAAGCGGGATCGCCATCGACTCGACGGGGACGTTTGCAGGCGCCATCGCGAACCCCAAGGGTACGGCCGCGCCCACGTTCACGGGCGCGGTCCAGCTCGCGGCGACGGTCGCAGCGGACCCGCGGTTCACGCCCTGTGTCGCGCAGAACATGATGGCGTACTCACTCGGCAGAGCGCTGACCGACACGGACAAGCCCTACCTGGCGGACATCACGACGTCCGGGCAGGCGGGCGGAATCGGCGTGCGCGACGTTCTCCTGAACGTTGTGGCCAGTGACACATTCCGAATGCGTCGCGGACGTTCAACGACCAGCACGCCGGGAGGTATGCCATGAGTATCGCGCGCATCACGGACGGGAACGTCTCGTTCGATCCGAAGGCGCTGGCGGCTGCACGGCGAAACCCGACCCGCATGCAGGTCACCCGCCGGGCAATCTTGCGGGGAGCCGCAGCCTGCGTGGCCCTGCCCACTCTCGAGTCGCTGCTCTCGAGACAGGAGGCGCGCGCAGCGGCTTCGGCAACCCCGCTGCGGTTCATGTGCTGGCACATCCCTTGCGGAGTTTGGGGGCCGAGCTGGTTCCCGACGGACACGGGCGTCAACTACACGCTCTCGCCGACGTTGGCGTCGCTCGCACCGGTCAAGAGCAAGGTCCTGGTGTTCGCGGGGATTCAAAACACGCCAGCCGTCAACCCACAAGGCTCGCACGGCTGCGGCCCGCCCGGAATGACCACCTGCATGCAGGGCCAGAAGCCACAGATCCAGGTCGGAATCTCCGTCGACCAGGTTTATGCGCAGGCGCTGGGCAAGGCGACCCGAATCCCGTCCATGCAGATCAGCGGCACGGACTCGACGTTCTCCGACGTCTCTTACCCGTCCGTCTACAACGGGACCACGGCGTGGGCCAGCGCGACCCAACCGCTGCCTCCGGTGGCAAATGCGGGCCTCATCTTCGACCAGCTGTTTGCCGGCGGTGCCGCCACGGCCAACGATCCCGCGGCCGCGGCCGCGCTCGCAAAGCGCAAAGCGTTGAGGAAGAGCGTGCTCGACGAGGTATTGGCAGAACACGCCTCGCTGTCGAGCCGACTCGGAACGGCGGATCGGCTGAAGCTGGACGAGTATCTGACGAGCGTTCGCGCGGCCGAGGACGCCGTTCAGCAGATGTCGACCAGCACGATGTCCTGCAACGCAGGGAGCATGACCCGACCCGCGCTGACGACCGGACCTCTGACCAACGGCAACGGCAAGAAGATCGCCGACCCCCCGACCTACACCGCAGCCATCATCGACCTCATGGTGCTGGCCTTTCAATGCGACGCCACGCGCGTCATCAACTACCAGCAGATGAACGGGGGGCACTCGTCGTATTCGAGCTTTCCGTGGCTGAACATCAACCAGGACCACCACGGCATGTCGCACCACAATGGCAACGTCGCGACAGGTCTGCTGTTGGCCAAGATCGAGGCCTGGGAGATCTCGATGTTTTCTTCATTCCTACAAAAGCTGGACGCCATCAAAGAGGGCACCAACAGCATCCTAGATAACAGCCTCATTTTTCTGTCGAGCGAGCTCGCGGACGGCAACGCGCACAACCAGGGGGCGACGACCTACGCTGGCTTCTCAGCCCCGACCGGCAAGCCCATTTTGCTGGCCGGCAGCGCGGGCGGTAAGATCAAGACGGGCCGCCACGCGATCTACAACGCCGCGCCACAGGCCAATCTCTTCATCGCGCTGCTGAACACGTTGGGTGTACCGGCGACGACGTTCGGGGCGGCAGGAACCACCCCGCTCACCGGTTTGACCTGAGCGCCGCCGCAGTCCCCAGGGGCTCCCGTCTGATCGTTACATCGGCGCGCCGGCGCTGATCCAGTTGTCGACCGTCGCGATCTGCGCCGCCGTCAAGCACGCCCGCGGGTTCGAGCTGGTCGCCGAACACATGTACGGCATGCGGACTCCGCACATGCTGCCGAGCGCGGCGCCGCCATGGATCTTGTTGCTGATGAGGCTGGTACTGGGACTTCCCGGAACGATCAGTTTCAGCGTGGCGCACGACTTCGTGGCGTTTTGGTTGACGATGCGGTTGTAGAGCCCCGGCGCGCGCAGGTCGGTGTGGTTCGAACCGTCGTGGCAGGCGACGCAGTTCGCGGCGAACAATGCCGTGACGTCTGCGAACGAGCCGGTCGCGCCGCCCGCACCGCTCTTGCCGGCGGCTCCATTGGTCCCAGCGGTGCCGCTCTTGCCTGCCGCCCCGCCGCTGCCGGTGATGCCGCCCGTCGCGGACAAGCCGCCGGTGCCCGTCGTACCGCCCGTCGCGCTGGTGCCGCCTGCCCCGGTCGTGCCGCCCGTCGCGCTGATCCCTCCGGTGCCGGACCCACCGGTCGCGGTCATGCCTCCGGTGGCCGTATTGCCGCCCGTCGCGCTGCTGCCGCCCGTGGCGGTGCCGCCGCCCGTGGCCGTCGTTCCACCCGTCCCTTTTCCGACCATGATGGCCGTCGTTTCACTCTGCCCGCACGACAAGGCGAGGAGTGCGCTCGCCATCAACACAAAGACGATCTTGACGTATGAGATCTTCATGAATTCCTCGACGATGGGTGGGCTCATTTCGGCGCGGTGGCCGGCTGGAAACCAGGCTCTCCGCCTTCGCGGATCGTGAGTGGGCGGTAGCCACCCCTCACGCGGAATGCCACGTACATGGCACCAAACACGACGGACAGGATGACGGGCAGCGCGGCCACGGTCCGCAGCGCGGCTCCGGGGCCCAACTTGTCGAACTGCGCGCCCATCAAGGGCAGCACGAACGAGATCGAGAGGAAGCCGGCGCCGCCCATCAGCGAAATCAGCAGCGCGCCGCCTTTGGGGAAGCGCTCGGCGGTCACGCCCAGCATCGTCGGCCAGTAGTACACCTTGCCGAAACCGAACACGGTCGCCGCCAGGAAGGCGATCGGGATCGACGTGCCCGGCTGCAGGCTCCCCAGCCAGTATAGGCCGATCGCGCTGACGACCGAGCAGCCGGTCATGACGGCGAACGGCGAGAACCTGTGCACCCAGCCGCTGACGAAGAAGCGCAGCACAAACATGATTCCGGCGGTGAGCATCAGGAACCAGATCCCCTCGATGCCGGCCACCTGCTTCATGACCGACGGAAACCACTGGTCGGGCCCGAGCTCGGTCGCGGCCGTCATCCACATGCACACGAACAAGACGAGGAAGAATGGACGTGCGGCCTGCGCAAACATCGTTCGGGCCGACACGTTCGACGTCACCCGTTCCGTCTGGGGGTACGCCTGCGTGGCCGCCATGATCAAGTAGATCGCCGCCGGGACCGTGATGGTCGCCAGCTTGACCTGCCAGCTCGCGCCGGCCGCCGACAGAATGACCGCCGTGATGCCGCCGACCACCATGCCGCCCGGCCACCACGCGTGCAGGACGTTCAGCTTCCTGGTCTTCTCATCGCTGTAGACGGTAGCGATGAGCGGGTTGATCACCCCCTCGACCAGCCCTTGCGACAGACCCATCGCCAGAAATCCCACATACAGCATCGTCGTGCCGCCGTTGGAGAAGATCGACGCCACGGGTCCAGCCGGCCTGGGCGCGGCCAGAACCAGCACCACGCCGGCGATGTACCCTAGCCCCGAAAGGACGTGCAGGACCCGCATGCCGAGCACGTCCACCAGCGCGCCGGAGATGAAGATCGCGACCGTGAACCCCCAAAACGCCGGGCCCCAGATGAGGCCCATCTGTTCCTTGCTGAGATGGAAAGCGGCGCTCAAGCTGGCTTCGATGTCGCCGCGGATCGCGAACACCATCGAGGTCGTCAGCAGCGAGATGCAGCTCGCGACAAACAGTCTGCGCTTGTTCATGAGGCCACCGTCACCCACTGCCGGGTCGCCGCCGATCGCTCGATGGCGTCCAGCACACGCTGGTTCTTGAGCCCGTCGTCGAAGTCCGGCCGCGGAGACTGGCCGTCCGCGATGGCCCGCAAGAAGTCGTAGATCGTATGTGTGAACGAGTGCTCGTAACCGATGATGTGGCCGGGCGGCCACCACGCGGCCGCGTACGGGTGCTTGCCGTCCGTCACCGACACGGTCCGGAAGCCACTCAGAGGACCGGACTCGACGTACAGCTGCAACTCGTTGAGCCGCTCGAGATCCCACACCAGGCTGCCTTTGGAACCGTTGATCTCGAAGCGGTTGTAGTTCTTTCGCCCCGGGGCGAACCGCGACCCCTCGTAGTAGCCGACGGCGCCGCCCTCGAACTTGACCAGCGCCTGGGCCGAGTCATCGACATCGACGTTGCCACGCTGCCGCGGATCCTCGGGCAGTGGCCGCTCGGCGACGAACGTCTTCAGCAGTCCCGAGACCTCAGTCGGCTCCCCGACCAGGTGCCGCGACAAATCCATGGTGTGCGACAAGATGTCCCCCAGCGAGCCCGACCCGGCGCGCGCCTTCTGCAGCCGCCATACGCGCGGAAAGCTGGGATCGACGATCCAGTCTTGCAGGTACACCCCGCGGTAGTGGTGGACGTCCCCAAGCTGGCCGTCTTCAAGGAGCCGCTTCGCGAGCGCCACCGCGGGCACGCGTCGATAGTTGTGGCACACCATGTTCACGACGCCGGCCTTTCGCGCGGCGTCGGCCATCCGCTGCGCGTCGGACACCGTGTTGGCCAGCGGCTTTTCGCAAAGGATCGCTTTACCCGCCTCCGCAGCCGCCACCGCAATGGACGCGTGCGAATCACCGGGCGTGCAGATGTCGACGACGTCGATGTCTTGCCGAGCCACCACCTCTTGCCAGCTGGTCGCCCACTCCTGGAATCCCAGGCGGCCGGCCGCCTCTTGCACGCGCTCCCGCGTTCGGCCGACCACCACTTTCAGAACCGGCTCGAAGGGCGCGTCCGCGAAGAAGGGCGTGATCTGCCGCCACGCATTCGCGTGGGCCCGCCCCATGAAGTCGTAGCCGATCATCGCGACGCTGACTCTGCGCTTGGCCATGGCTCGTCCTCAGGTCCAGTAGGGGACGCGCCCACGCCCCTGCACCGGGATGTCTTGCGCTGGCAGAACCTCGTGATGAAGGGCGTACATGCAGGCCGCGGCCTCGTCGATCCTCCGCGCAAAGGCGATCGACCCCTTCAGGATCGGCGTCAGGCGGTCCTTCTCCTGAATGCGGGCACGCGGGTATTCGTGCTCGATCACCAGAGCCGTGTTGGCAACGTCCAGCGGGAGAAGCTCCCGCGCCGCGAGCTGATGGTCCAGCCAATCGACGGTCCGATTCTGCAGATAGCCCAGCGGGTCATGCCTGGCAGTGCCAGGCAGCTCGTGCTCACACAGCACCGTCTGCTTCTTCCAGGCGTTGGCCTGGTCGGCGGGATTCGGTGACGCTCTGTTCCCGTTCCAGTCGCCACGCTGGACGGTCTGCCCGCCGTACCCCCAGGCCGCGACGCCCTTGGAATCGATCACTTGCCCCTTGACGTGGAAACCGCCGACCAGGAAGCCGTACCCGGAGTCCTTCAGGTACTGAAAGATGGAACGGGTGTCCTGGCCCATCAGGATGGCGTGCGACGGGTCATAGTGGATCCGGAGCTGATCCCCCAGGCCGTGCTTCTCGCAGATCCGGTGCAACGCGATCCACATCGCGGGCGTGTAGGCGATGTTGTTGTGAAAGTTGTCCCCGACCGTCCATCCCGGCATCGGACACTGCTCGACGCGAAAAGACAGACCCCGCGCCTTGGCCTCGGCCAGGAGCGGCACGAATACCTCGTCGAAGAACGCCAGGTTCTGATCCATCGACAACGTCTGGTTGCGTCCCACGAAACCGCAAATCGCGTCGAGGCCCAGCAGCGCCGCCGCATCCATCGCGCGCAAGACGAACTGGTGCTTCTTGGCCCGCAAGTCATTGTCGTCGTGAAGCAGGTTGTCGAAGAACGCTATGTCCGTTGCGCCCACACCCGTCGACTTCATGGCCGCCTCGACGCGCTTCGCGCGCACCTTGTCGAAGGGCTTGCGCAGATCCAGCGTGTTCGCGACCGGGTCCAGCATCGCCTCCGGTGGAACGTCCGCTTCGCTCGGGTGCAGCGCCGCCGAGATCTGGATGTTCGGGCAATCGAGCTCTCGGGCGAAGTGCAACCACTCCTCGATTGCGCGGTCGGGATCTTCGTCGCGGACCCTGCGCGGCGTGAGCTCCTGGAACGCTGCAGTGAGGACGCTCATCTTCATGAACTTCGGTTCGAAGGGGCGCGTGGTCATGGATTCGACGCGTAGCAAACGCCGTCGCCCCGTGTTTCGGACTAACGCCGTTTGCGCAGAATGGCCCCCTGCCGCCGTGGTGGCCCAACGCGCGCACGGAACCTAACGGCGTTAGCGCGGATGCGCTTTGACCCTTGCCGGGTCCGGGCGCCGCTGAGAGTCTCCGCGCATGCCGGCACTTGCTTTCGGAACGACAGCGGGACGGAAGCGTGCGATGCGAGTCGTCGCTCTGTCCGCGGCTTTGGCGTCCGGGCTCGCGGCCTGCTCCAACGGAGCTGCAGGAGGATCGGGCGCGTCGGGCGGTTCACACGGCGCGCCGGGCGGGAGTCCTGGCTCTTTCGGCTCGGGTGGTGCGGCAACGGGGGGCGCGGCCGGGAGCCCTGCGACCGGGCCCTCCGGTTCGGGCGGCGCAGTTGGCGACAACGGCGCTGGTGGATCGAGCACCGGCGGAAGCACGGGCGGCTCCGGCGCCACGACGGTGGGCACGGGAGGCGCCGGTGGAACGCCTGCGACGGGCGGAGCTGGCGGCCGGGCCTCGGGCGGAACGGGAGGGACGGGGGTCGGGGGTGGCGGCGCCGCCGGCGGGGCACCGATCGTGGACCTCTTCAACGGAACCGACCTGAGCGGGTTCACCGTGTACAAGGCGACGTCGACGGCGAACAACGCGCCCGGCATGGCTCTTTCAACGGCAGACGCCCAAACCATCTTCAAGCCCGAAAACGGAACGATCCACGTGTACGGCGACTTGGCGGATCAGTCGACGCAGGTTCACTACCTTCTGCAAACGGTTGCGTCGTACGGCAGGTACAACCTGTGGTGGGACTACAAGTGGGGCGTCAAGAAGTTCGCGCCTTACACCGACCTCACCAAGTACCCGCGCGACGCTGGCGTGCTCTGGCACATTCACGGCGACAAGACGCAGGTCTGGCCCTCATCGATCGAGTTCCAGAACAAATGGGGGTCGACTGGCGACATCTTCGCCCTCTACGCACAGTGCAAGTCGCTGGGCGCGGCGGGCGCTCCGACTCAGTTCGCTGACGTCGCGGCGGGCGGAACCGAGATGACGGTCGACGGCTCGAACGGGCTGGTGCAGCACATGCGCGCCGGCAACTTCGAAATGCCGGGCGTGGGCAGTGGCGCCGCGACCGGTCAGGGCTCGGACTGGAATAGTTGTGAGTTGCAGGTCGACGGCGGCGCGGCCACTTACATCGTCAACGGACACGTCGTCAACCGCGTGCTGTCCGTGATGGACAAGACCGGCAAGCCAGTCACGGCAGGGCCCATCGCGTGGCAGGCCGAGCAGGCCGAGGTCTATTACCGCAACCTCCGAATTCAGGTGCTTCAATGAGCTTGTCCACACCCTGGGTATTGGCTGCATTCACGGGCGTCGTCGTCTTGACCGGGGGCTGCACGCCCGCCACCGGCGATCCGCCGGTGGACACGGGCGCCGCCGGCACGGTGGGGAGGCCTACCAGCAGCGGCGGGTCAATTGGATCCGGCGGGACTGACAACGCCGGATCCGGCGGCACGATGGGCACCGGCGGAGCCGCGGCCAGCGGCACGGGCGGCAACCCAGGCGCGGGTGGCTCCGCTGCTACGGGGGGCACGACCGGCTCCGGAGGCACGACGGGCTCGGGCGGCGCGGGTCCCGGCGGCTCGAAGGGGACCGGCGGCGCGGTCGTCACCGGTACGGGCGGCGCGGCCGGGGCGCCAGCGTCGGGGTGCAACTGGGTTCACGACACGACGAACGACACCTGGTCGTTCGCGCCGCCAGCCCAAGACAAGATTGTTCTCTTTGACGGAACCAGCCTCGACGGGTGGCACAAGCTCAACATGCCCGGCGTCCCGGTGTCGTGGATGTTGATCCCCTCCGAGAAGTCGGTGCAGGTCGTCCCCTCCGGCACCGGCCAGGCGACCGAGATCCAGAGCAACATGAAGTTCGACGATGTGTGCGTGCATGTCGAGTACCTGACGCCCGCATTTCCGTCGACGACGACGGACGTCCAGAAGCAGGGCAACAGCGGCGTGTACCTGAAGAGCGCGTACGAGATGCAGATTCTAGACACGCACAATCTGGCGCCGCTCATCGACGGATGCGGCGCGGTCTACAAGGTGTCGCCGCCGCTGGTGGTCGCCTGCTACCAGTACCTGGTTTGGAACACCTACGAGATCGAGTTCAAATCGTCGGTCTGGGACAGCAGCTCACCACCAAAGAAGATCAAAGACGCGGTCTTCGTTCAGGTCGCGCTGAACGGAAAGATCGTTCAACGGAACGTGGACCTGAACCCGGCCGGCGGCTTCACTCAGGCGGGCATTCCCGACGCCGCGGGCCCGCAACCATTGGGGCTGCAGGACCACCTGGACCTCGTCCGGTTCAGGAACATCTGGGTCACGATCCCGCGCTACTGACCACCCGATGCCCCCAAACAACAAGTCCGCTCGTTCACTAATTCCGTTCATCACCTGCGTCGTCGCGGCGGTACTCGGCGGCAGGCGCCCAGCCGTCGCGGAGGTTCCGCTGGTCCAATTCGGCGGCTGGCAGTTCTTCACCGACGGGCGGCTCAACACCTTCTTCAGCCTCGCCGAAGGAACCAGCGTCCCGGCCGACCAACCCGACAACGCGGGTGCCGGAACGGCCGACTACGCCAACGCCAACGGAGACATTCACTCGGCGCGGATCCGCAACGGCTTCCTGATGAGCATCCTGGGGTTCACGGGCGAAACCCAGGTGACCCCGACCCTGAAGGTCACGACGCGCGTCGCCCTGTGGATGAACATCACCGGTACCCGCAGCAAGAACATCCCCGGCCTCGTGGACCCGCGCGAGCTCTACGCCAAGCTCGAGGGCCCCTGGGGCAGCGTGCTGGCCGGCAGTGACCTCGCCCTGTTTGGGCGCGGGGCGACCTTGATGGACGCGCGCATCGCGCACGAATACGGCCTGGGGTATCCGTGCGACATCCGGTTCGCGTCCGGCGGCGGATGCGGGATGGTCGCCTTCGGCGAGCCGTTCCCCGGATTCGAGCCCGGCGTCGTGTACGCCACCCCAGACCTCCGCGGCCTGCAGATCTCGATCGGCGCCTACGACCCAGCGACGATCGACAACGCGCAGCTCGATCGGGCGCCCCTCCCGCGCGTCGAGGGCGAGGTGAGGCTGGACGTGAAGAACGTCGTCCGACTGTTCGCGAGCGGCTTCTGGCAGGCGCTAGAGGGAACCGTCACCGCCATGACCACCGGCGGGACACCGTACGCGAAGAACCTGCACGTCGACGCCTGGGGCGCGCAAGCCGGAGCGATGCTATCCCTGGGGCCAATCCTGCTGGGCGGCGCCGCGTACGAGGGGGCCGGCTTCAGCCCGATCACCTATATCGACGAGAGCGTCATTGCCGCTGACAGTGCCGGCGTGCTGCGCGACTCCCGCGGCGCCTTCGGCCTGGGCGCCATTTTGATCAGCCCGTTGAGATTGAAGATCGCCGGTGGCGTGGGCGTCTGGCACCTCGACAAGAACCGCGATGACGGCGGCGCCGTCAGCCCCAGCGGCGCTCCCGCCAACCCCCAGCTCATCAAGCAGAACGTGGGCGAGACGGTCGGCCTCTACCAATCCGCGGGCCCCATTCGGTTCGCCCTCGAATACTTTCGCGCGCAGCACACCTGGTATGACCGGGGCATCCCCAGCTCGACGGACCCGACCATGACCGTCGGTGTCACCACGCCGCGCCAGACCGTGAACTTCATCAACGCTGGAATGACGGTGATCTGGTGAGGTGAGTTGGCGCGGCGCGGACCGCGTTTCACCACTTCATCGACTCGACGTTAGTCGTCGAGCGCACCGGCTTCGACGAACCACGCAGACGATGTAAGGGTTGCCATGGGAGGCGCACGATAGGCTCTAGAGCCATGGACGGACGGCCCCTCGCACTTCGGACCGACGGTGACGCTGCAGACCGGCGATCTTGTCGCGGGTACCAAATACCGTGACTGGCATGCGTCACGCACTCCGGTCTCTCGGGCCGGGCTTGATCGGAGTCGCCCTCCTTGGCTCGGTGTCGGCCGCCGGGGCGGCAACGCCCGTCGAGCAGTGGGGCATGTTCGAGCTCGCCCTCAAGGGCCCTGCGAAGGGGAATCCATACAGTGACGTCCGATTCTCCGCTCGCTTCTATCAAGACCGCGGAACGATCGAGGTGCTCGGCTTCTACGACGGCGGCGGCACCTACCGGGTGCGGTTCATGCCACCCGCCCCGGGCACATGGCACTACACGACCGTCAGCAGCGCGACCGAGCTCGAGGCTCTGAGCGGCGACTTCACGGTCCGAGCGCCGGGGCCGCACAATCACGGCCCGTTGAGGGCGACAGGCACCCTCACGTTCGCCTATGCGGACGGGACGAAGTACGAGGGCACGGCCTGCGCTCCCGCGCTGTCCCCACGGAGCGCTCGGGACGCGGGCGGGCAGAAGGCGCCGGCGGCTTCACCCACCACTCGCGTCTGCTTCGACGTACCTGCGGGGTTCAGTCCAAGCTCCTTCCGCCGTCTGGAGCGACGGCTCGCATCGCTGGAAAGGGTCGGTGTAGAGGCGGACCTCGTTCTGCTTCCTTCCGGGGCCGACAGCCACCGCCCGAGCTCGGATACCGCACCAGCCCAGTCGGACGCTCGCTACCTGGAGTACGTGGTCGCGCGGCTGGCGGCGTTTCGGAATGTCTGGTGGTCGGTGGCTACCGATCGCCACGCGACGGGCACCAAGACCGATGCCGCTTCGGATCGCTTGCGACAGCTCGTCGCGACCGCCGACCCGTATCATCACATGCTCTCGGTGGTTGCGCGCAGTGGCGCCGGCGAGAACGATTGCCACTGCCGCCGGTAGGTTCGCCCCGACGGGCCAGAGGGCGGCCGCGACGGCCGCAGCCTTCTCCGCTCAGAAGAACGCCGCGATTCCCAGTATCGCGTGAACTGTCTGATCGACCGCGCCCCCGGCGACATAGGTGTCGCCGGGCTTGGGATTGAACGCCGCCCAGTAGCGCGTGTAAGCAATGACGAGACGGGCTTCGAGGTGCTCGGCAAGCACGAACGAGCCGCCGATCCGAGCATCGAGCCCCGCAATGTCCGCCCGAGGAAAGTGCTCCCCGACGCTACCCGCGGCGGGGATCGTCTGTCCAGTCGGGCTGCTGGTGGTGAGCAGGTGCCGGTACCCCGCACCGAGGACGACGGCCGCCCTTCCGACAGGTACGCGACCATCAGCGCCTATCCGAAGAAACTTGTAGTCGACTCCCGGCAGGATGTCCGTCGTTCCGGGATTGCCCTTGAAGGAAAACATCGCCTCACCCACTCCCGCCTCCACGCCCAGAATCGGCGACGCGCCGCGCTCTCCGAGCTGGAGCCTGCCTCGGAGACTTACGTCCCACGAATACCAGGTGGTGCCCAGCGTGACGCTGCCGGTCTGCGCCTTCGCGAAGTTGTACTCCAACTGGGCAATGACACCGACGTCGCGCGCGACTGGCCAAGCGCTCCGGGCGAATGGGTAGAGCTCCAGCGACAGAGCAGCCCCCGGACTGACCGGCAGCAGCACTCCGTCGGGAAGGTCGTAAGGGCGCAGGTTCGCGTTCGTTATCCGTTGGTTGTAGTGAAACTGCCTGCCGCCCATATCGAAGCCGAGAAACCCGATGACGAGCGCGTCGGTCGCCGTCACGGCATGATCCAGGTTGCCTTGGGCGTGAGGCGTCTCGGCCTGGGGCTCGACATCGGGGCGGTCGCCACCGGTCGGTGTCTCTTCGGTAGCGACCTGCTCATCCGTCGGTGCCGGGTCGGTCCGCACTCCCTCGAGCGCAGTCGCGAGCAGATCTTTGAGCTGTCGGGCCGGAGCGCCCCCTTCTTTGTCGAGCTGAAGGGTCTCGTCGAGCGCGGCCTCGTTCTGCTTCGCCCAGACGACGAACAGATGGAGCTCGCCATGCCTTGTGTGATCGCCTGGCGTCACTGACCCCGCAATGAAGGCCCCTGCTCCGCTCGCCCACGCCGCGTGTCGCAGCTTCTTGACCAGAGCCGGACGGCGCTTGCCGCCTGCGACACCGGCAGACAGCTCGTCGAGTCCCTTCTCCGAAAGCCGTTCCACCGACTGAGCAGCGTCGACCGCGTCGACTCCCGGCGGGAGCGCCGATGTGATCTGGGCGCTCAAGCGCTCGCTGTGCGGGCCTTTGACCCTGATGACGACTTGACCATTCGGAGCGGCGGCGGCCCCCTGACCCGCACCGATCCCCGCAATCACACATACACACCAGAGCGCAGCAGCTTTGCTCGCCCGGCGGCTCTTCAGCGGCCGGGTTGCACAACTCGATATCGATTGGATCACAATCACTCCTGTGCGGGTTTGTTCTGCGCTGTCTCTGGTCATTGATATAAGCTCGCCATAGATGTCACCGTCGCGGCTGCGTGGGGCGCTCGGGTTCTGGCAGATCGCAACCGCAGTGGCGTCGTTCGCGGGCTGCTCGAACGGAACACATGCTTCGCCGCCGTCGAAGGCGGATGCGGCGACTGATCGCCGCCCCGTAGTCTGTCGTTCCGATGCCGGCCCGGCGCGGGGGGATTGCATCTCGACGGTGGTCGATCTCCCTCCCGTCCCCGTGCTCCACTTCCAGGTACGAGCGCCCGTCGACAACCACGACTACCCGTATGCTCCAGGCAGTCTCCCGGGTGATGGGCCCGCGCCAAAATCGGCCGTCTATCTGTCGGCGGCCGGAAGCGTCGATCCCGAGGGAGCAGCCGTTTCGATCTTCTGGAACGTGCAGGACCCCTCCGGTGCCTATCTGACGATTGCTCCGGACCCCACTGCTCTCTTTGCCTCGTTCACGCCTTCGATGATCGGACCGCACACAATCACGCTCGAGGTCACGGAGACCGGCGGGCTGCACCAAACCGGACAGAAGACCTTGGTGCTGGACGTGCGCCCCGTTCCTTGCGCCGACGACGGCGTGAGCCCGCCGTGCTCCGATCTCGTTACAATCCCCGGCGGCACGTTCATCGCGGGTTCGGCGGCGGGCGTCGGAGACGCGAACGAGCACCCCGGTCACACGACGACCGTTGCCACCTTCCTTCTCGATAAGTACGAGGTGACGGTGGGCCGCTTTCGGGCCTTCCTGGCCCAGTATGACGGCTCTCCGCCGGCCGATGGCGCCGGCGCGCACCCGCTGGTGAGCGGCAGCGGCTGGCAACACGATTGGATTGCCGCCCTGCCCGTATCGGAGGATGACTTCAAGTTCGCAATCGCCGAGTGCGGCGGAACCTGGACGAACGACGTCGGGCCCTCGGAGGCGAGACCCATCACGTGCATCACCTGGTTCGAGGCCTTCGCGTTCTGCGTCTGGGACAACAAGCGATTGCCCACCGAAGCCGAGTGGGAGTACGCCGCCGCAGGCGGAGACGCGCAGAGGACATACCCGTGGGGGAACGACGCTCCGTCCGCTGACTTGGCCGTGTACGGCTGCCTGTTCGACGGCCAACCATCGTGCTCGGACGCCGATCTGCCGGTGGCCGGAAGCATCGCCGCAGGCGCTGGTCGCTGGGGCCAGCTCGACCTTGCAGGAAGTGTGTGGGAGTGGACGCTGGACGTGTATGGGCCCTACGCCGATGCACCCTGCGCCAATTGCGCGAACGTGACCGCGCTCGACACGACGGTCGACGGCTCCCCTCGCGTATTTCGGGGTGGCGGTTACAACTACGACGATCCCTCGTCGCTGAGAGCGGCCAGCCGATATGGGTTCGACCCAGCGTACCCCGATCAGACGCGCGGCTTTCGGTGCGCGAGTAGCCACTCGAGCGG
>CAZJMY010001003.1:0-1154 GCA_964546845.1 uncultured Myxococcales bacterium
GGCGGCCGACAAGCTGAACGCGATCATCGAACGCACGCGCAACGGCGGCGGCGAGATCGTCAAGCTGATGGGGACCAGCGCGTTCGCGGCCCCCGCCACGTCGGCCATCGCGATGGCCACCTCCTATCTCAAGGATCAGAAACGCTTGCTGGCCTGCGCCGCCTACCTGGACGGCGAGTACGGCTACAAGGACCTCTACATGGGCGTGCCGATCGTGATCGGCGCCGGCGGCGTCGAGAAGATCGTCTCGATCGAGCTGACGGCCGAGGAGAAGGCCATGCTCGAAAAGTCGGCCGGCGCGGTGCGCGAGGTGCTGGAAGCCTCGCGGAAGCTCTAAAGGATCGCGGGCGCGCCGTGAAGATTCACGAGTACCAGGCCAAGGAGATCCTCAAGAAGTTCGGCGTCCCCGTTCCGAAGGGGCGTCCGGTCTTCAGCCTCGACGAAGCGGAGGCGGCGGCCAAGTCGCTGATCGCCGAGACGGAGAACGAGTTCGTCGTCGTCAAGGCCCAGATCCACGCGGGCGGCCGCGGCAAGGGCGGCGGCGTGAAGGTCGTCAAGGGCGCGGGCCCGGCCCGCGAGACGGCGCAGAAGATCCTGGGGATGAACCTGGTCACGCACCAGACCGGGCCCGGCGGCAAGCTGGTCAAGCGCCTGTTGATCGAACAGGCCGTCGACATCGCGCGCGAGCTGTACCTGGGCCTGGTCGTCGACCGCGGCTTCGGCCGGGTGGTCGTGATGGCGTCGTCGGAAGGCGGCATGGAGATCGAGGAGGTCGCCGCCGCCCACCCGGAGAAGATCCTGAAAGAGGTCGTCGACCCGGTGGTCGGCCTGGCCAGCTTCCAGGCCCGGAACCTGGCCTACGGCCTGGGGCTTCACGGCGCGGCCGCCAAGAACGCCGCCGAGCTGCTGATGCTGGTCTACAAGGCGTTCGTGGCGACGGACGCCTCGCTGCTGGAGATCAACCCGCTGGTCGTCCTCACCGACGGGCGCGTCCTGGCGCTGGACGCCAAGATGACCTTCGACGACAACGCGCTCTACCGGCAGAAGGAGCTGGAGGGGCTGCGCGACCTCGACGAAGAGGACCCCGCCGAGACCGAGGCCAAGCGCTACGACCTGTCGTTCATCAAGCTGGACGGCACGATCGGCTGCATGGT
>CAZJMY010001004.1:0-1061 GCA_964546845.1 uncultured Myxococcales bacterium
CGGCACCGTGACGATCACGACCAGCCGGATGAAGGTGATGGTCAACGAGACGACCGGCAACACGGGCGGGACGATCGGCACGGGCGGCTCGGGGGCCAAGGGGGGGCAGCGGCCCCGGTACGGGCGGCGCGGCCGGCGGCCACCCCGGCACCGGCGGGGCCAGCACGGGCGGGCAGGGCGGGTCGGCGGGCTCCGGCAGCCTGACCTGCTCCGGGCCGAACGCCACGGGCACCTCGTTCACGGTCGACGCGAGCGGCGTGACCTTCACGCTGACGGCCGGGAAAGAAAAAGTTCAGGTCTGCAAGGAGGACATCATTCGCGTCGCGTACACCAGCGCCAGCGCGATCCCGACGAAGAATTCGCTGTCGGTCAGCAACACCTGGGCGACCCCGACGCCGTTCTGCGTGACCGAGTCCGCCGGCACCGTGACGATCACGACCAGCCGGATGAAGGTGATGGTCAACGAGACGACCGGCATCGTCAGCTACGCCGACGCGGCCGGCACGATGCTGCTGTCGGAGGCCAGCAAGAGCCTGAAGGCGGCCACCGTCGAGGGGACGGCGACGAACACCGTCGCCACGTCGTTCAACTCGCCGGCGAACGAGGCGCTGTTCGGGTTGGGCCAGCATCAAGACGGCGTCATCAACCGCAAGGGGTCGACGATCCGCATGCTGAACGCCAACACCGAGATCCAGATCCCGGTGCTGGTCTCGAACAAGGGGTACGGCGTCTTCTGGGACAACTACTCGACCACGAACTTCGCCGGCAACGCCAGCGGCAACACCCAGTACAGCTTCAGCTCGGAGGCGGGCGATCTGGTCGACTACTACTTCTTCTACGGGCCGACCATCGATCAGGTCATCGCCGGCTACCGCACGACGACGGGCGCCGCGCCGTTGTTCCCCAAGTGGGGCTATGGCCTCTTCCAGTCGAAGGACCACTACCAGAGCACCAGCGAGCTGATGACGATCGAGCAGGGCTATCGCAACGCGAAGATCCCGGTCGACGTCATCGTCCAGGACTGGCAGTACTGGTCGCCGGCCGTCTGGGGCTCGCACCTC
>CAZJMY010001005.1:0-2559 GCA_964546845.1 uncultured Myxococcales bacterium
CGTGCAGCTCCAGGTCAGCACCTCGACCGCCGCCTCCGTCGGGCCGTACAGGTTCAGCAGCTCGACGCCCGTGAACCGCTCGTGGAACCGCCGCACCAGCGCGGCGGGGAGCGCCTCGCCGCTGCACATCACCCGCCGCAATCCGCGGCATCGCTCCGCCACCCCCTCGTGCTCGAGGAACAGCTGCAGCATCGACGGCACGAAGTGCACCACGTTCACCCCGCGCCCCTCGATCACCTCCGCCAGATACCCAGGGTCCTTGTGCCCCTCCGGCCGCGCGATCACCAGACGCGACCCCGAGATCAGCGGGCAGAAGATCTCCCCCACCGACACGTCGAACGTGAACGGGGTCTTCTGCAGGAACACGTCCCCCGCCCCCAGCTCCCAGTGTCGCTGCAGCCACACCAGACGGTTCACCACCGCCCGGTGCTCGTTCATCGCCCCTTTCCCCTTCCCCGTCGACCCCGACGTGTAGATCACGTACGCCAGATCTCGCGACGTCACGTCGCTAGACGGGTGGTCCGAGGCTCCGTCGTCGGGAGACACCGCTTCATCCAGATCGACAACCGGAGCCAGGCTCGTCGCCCCGCCCAGCGCCGCCCGCGCCCCGCCGTTCGTCAGCACCACGGCCGGCGCGCAGTCCGCCAGCATCTCGGCGAGCCGCTGGCGCGGGTACGTCGGATCGAGGGGAACGTAAGCCCCGCCTGCCTTCATCGCGGCCACCAGCGCCACCACCAGCTCGATGCTCCGCTCCGCGCAGACCGCCACGCGCGCCCCGGGCCCGACACCGAGCCGGCGCAACCGCACCGCCAGGCGCGCCGCGCGCGCTTCCAGCTCCCCATACGTCACCTCCTGCCCCTCGAACTCCAGCGCGACCGCGTCCGGCGTCCGCCCGGCCTGGGCCGCGATCAGCTCATGGATGCAGGCGGTGTCCGGGTACGCCGTCGCCGTCGCGTTCCACCCTTCCAGCACCTCTTCGCGCTCGTCGGGCGGCAACACTTCCATGGCGCTCAAGGGCGTCCCGGGCGCGCGCTCCAGCGCGTTCACGAGGCTCTCGAGCGCCGTCGCCATGTAGCGGCACACCCTGCCCGCGAGGTCGGCCGCCGCCACCTGCGCCGTCAGCATCAACTGTTGCCCCAGGTCGTCGACCGACAACGTCACGGGGTAGTTGGTTCGCTCCTCGCCCCACAGCGACTCCATCTCGGCGGCCGGATCGGCGACGGCCGGGGCCTCCCGGGCGGCGATCTCGTCGACGGGCGTGTGCCGGTAGTTGAGGAGCGCCGACCAGAGAGGCGTCTGCGCCGGCACCCGGCTGCACCGTTGCGCCAGCGACAGCGACGCATGCTCGTGCTCGATAAGCCGCAAGAGCAACGCGTGCATCTGTTCCAGCGCCGTCCGCGCATCCTGCGTGCCCACGTCGAAACGCAAAGGGAGCGTGTTGATGAAGAGCCCCAGCACCCGCTCGGCCGCCGTCATGCCCTGCAAGCGCCCGAACAGCACCGTCCCGAACACCACGGCCCGGCGTCCGGACAGCCGTCCGACCACCACCGCCCACGCCAGGTGCGCCATGCTCGCGGTGCTGACGCCCAGCCGGCGTGCCTGCTCGCGCACCCGTCGGGCGAGCGCCGGCTCCAGCAGCTGCCGGGCTTCGGACACCGTGGTCCCGTCGCCCTGCACGTCGAGCAGACCGAATGGCGCCGTCGACTCGTCGATGTCTCCCAGCATGTCGCGGAAGAAGTCCTGGTGCGCCTCCCGGCTGGCCTGCGCGCGGGATCGGGCCACGAACTCCCGGAAGGGCGCCAGACGCGGCAGGTCGGCCTCTCGACCCTGCTCGATCAGGTCGACCTCCGCGACGAGCAGGTCGAAGGTCGTGTGATCGATCGCCAGGTGGTGCGCGAGGACCAGCAGCAACCATCGATCCCCGGCCACGTCGTGCGCCGCCACCGCGTGCAGCAACGGCGCGCGGTCGACCCGGATGCGATGACGGCGCGGCGTGTAGAGCGTCTTGAGCTGCTCGACGGCGTCGCCCGCCGCCGGATCCAGCGTCACGACGTCGAACGGCAGCGCGGCCCGCCGCTGCACGACCTGCACCGGCTCGTCCAAGCCTTCCCACATCACCGCCGTCCGGAGAATGTCGTGGCGGTCCACCAGCAGCTGGAGGGTGGTCACGAACCGGTCCATCGCCTCGCGGGTTCGAAATCCGAGCAGCGTCGGCAGCAGGTACGTGTCGCCCGGCCCGCCCAGCAGGTGATGAAACAGGATCCCTTCCTGCAGCGGCGCCAGCGGGTAGATGTCCTGCACGTTCGCCGCGCCGCCAGGCACCGCCGCCACGATCCGATCGATCGCCGCCTGGTCCAGGCTCACCAGCGTCACCATCTCCGGCGTGATCGCCGGCGCGTCCTCGGGAATCAGGTTCGGCGGGACCACCACCTCCGGCCGGCTCTCCGCGACCTGCGCCACCAGCTCGCCCACCGTCGGGCTGCCGAACAGCGTCCGCACGTCGGTCCGCAGCCCCGCCTGCCGCATCCGCTCGACCAGCGTCACCGCCAGCAGCGAGTG
>CAZJMY010001006.1:0-6108 GCA_964546845.1 uncultured Myxococcales bacterium
AGCCGGGGCCGCCGATCGAGATCGCCGACGGGCCCGCGATGGCGGAGACGTGCATCCGGCACGGCGTCGGCGTCATCAACACGATGGTCAGTGTCGACTTCGTGGACGCCGATTTCTTCGCCGAGATCGCCGAGGGCTAGCTCGCCGCAGGCGAGCCCTTCGGGAGTCTGGTGCTGGCTGGGGCGCGTGCCGTTCGCCCCGGCCGCGGCGCTGCAAGAGCGCTTGCGCGCGGGCGTGGTGGCGGGCACCGGCCCCGAGACGCTGCTGCTGCTGGAACACGCGCCGGTCATCACGCTGGGGCGGTCGGCGGACGCCGCGCACGTTCTGGCGCCGGCCGCGGAGCTGGCGCGGCGCGGGATCGACGTCGTGCGGACGACCCGCGGCGGTGACGTCACCTACCACGGGCCGGGTCAGCTGGTGGGCTACCCGATCGTCCGGCTGCGGGGCGGCGTCATCGCCCACATGACCGGGATGGCGCGCGCGATCGCGGCCGCGCTGAACGAATACGGCATCGACGCACGCTGGCGGCGCGAGGCGGCTGGGTTGTGGGTGGACGGCGCGAAGATCTGCGCGTTCGGGGTGCACGTCCGGAGCCGCGTCACGATGCACGGCTTCGCGCTGAACGTCGCCGCCGACGTCTCGCCGTTCGATCTGATCGTGCCGTGTGGGATTGCCGGCGTCCGCACCACGTCGATGGCCGCGCTGGGCGTCGCGCCGCCGCCGCTGGAGGATCTGGCCACGGCCATCGCCGCCCGTCTGGGGCCGGAGGTAGGTGTGACGTTCACGCGTGACGACGCGCGAGCCAATTGCAATGTCGAAGCGGATCACTAGAATGGAAGGCGCGTGAGCTCAGGCCATTTGTCGCGCGTCTTGGTCGTTCACAACCGCGACTACGAGGGCGCTGACGCCGACCCGGAGAACCGAGCGCGGGCGGACGTGCTGTCCACCGCCGAAGGGGTGCGCGCCGCGCTCCAGCGTCTGGGCCACCCGGTGGAGCTGCTGGGCATCGGCGGCGATCTCGACGGGCTGACCAGCGCGATCGCGGCCGCGGCGCCCGACGTGGTCTTCAATCTGTGTGAGTCGATCGACGGCGTCGCCAGCCTGGAGCCGCTGTTGCCGATGCTGCTCGAGCGCGCCGGCGTCCCGTACACCGGCTCGCCGCCGCTAACGCTGGGGCTGGCGGTGCACAAGCACCGAGCCAAGGACGTCCTGCGCGGCGCGGGCGTCCCCACGCCCGAGGCGGCGCTGCTGACGACCCCGGACGTCTCCGGGGTCGCGCTGCCGTTCCCGCTGATCGTCAAACCCGCGCGCGAGGACGCCTCGGTCGGGATCACGCTCGAATCGGTCGTGCACGACCGCGCGGCGCTCGAGCGCCAGGTGACCTTCATCCTGGCGCACTACAACCAGCCGGCGCTGGTCGAACGCTACATCGAGGGGCGCGAGATCTACGTGTCGATGCTGGACCGGCCGGGGGGCGGCGTGGACATCCTGCCGCTCTACGAGATCGACTTCGCCGAGATGCCGGCCGGCGCGCCGCGCATCGTCTCGTTCGACGGCAAGTGGGTCGAATCCTCGCCTGAGTTCCGGGGCACACGCCCCGTGGCCTGCGCGCTGGCCCCGGACGCCGCGAAGCTGCTGGAGTCGGTCGCGACGCGCGCCTTCGCCGCGATGGAGCTGCGCGACTACGCGCGCCTCGACGTCCGGCTGGACGCGGCCGGGACCCCCTATGTGATCGACGTGAACCCCAATTGCGATCTGTCGGACGGTGCCGGGTTCGCGCGGGCCGCCGCGGCGGCCGGGCTGGGCTATGATGCTTTGATCGGTCGAATCGTCGAGCTCGCGGTGCAGAGGCGTCCCCATGCGGACACGATCCCGTTCACGGCGCGTTCGCGCGCGCAACGTCCCGACCTGCCGGCCGACGCCGGCGTGGCCGCCGGCCGCCGCGCGATCCGCGGCGCTGCTCGTTCCGGTTGATCCAGGCCCGCGGCCGCGCGCGCGCGTCTCCGGCGCCGCGCTGGTGACGCTGGCGTTGCTGGTGACGACGGCCTGCCGCCGCCCGGCGGCGCCGTCACCGCCGCCGCCCCCGCCGGCCCTCGGATCGATCGCGGTCCAGCTGGGGGCGACGGACGACGGCGCGGCGCCTCCCGTCGACGTGGAGGCCGTTCGCGCGGCCGTCGGGGAGCGCCTGATGGCGACGGGGCTGTTCTCCCGGCCCGCCGCCGCGCCTGGGTCGTCGCCCGCGGCGGGGGCCGTCACGCCGCCGGCGCGGGCCGACGTCGTGGTTCGAATCCTGGGCGAGACCGCGGAGGTGGGGGCGGCCGGCGAAGCGCGGGCACGCGTCGCGCTGGCCATCGAGTCCCGTCCCGCGAACGCCCCCGGCGCGTTCGCGGTGACCCTCGACGGCGCCGGAACCCAGCGCTACCCGGCGCGGAGCCGACGCGGCACCGGGGCGAACGCGAGCCCGGCCGCGGCTGCCGAGACGGCGCTGGTGATCCGCATCGCCGGCGATCTGGTGGACGGCTTCGTGGCGCGCCGCCGCCTGCACGAAGGGCCCCCGTCAGTCGTTCACGCGGCCCTCTCGGCGGACGGCGGCGAGCTGCGGGACGAAGCCATTCACGCCGCCGGCGAGCGCCGCCTGCGCGAGGAGGCGCCGGTCCTGCTGAAGCTTCTCGACGACCCCGACGAGCGAACGCGCGACGCAGCGCTGGGCGCGCTGATCGCGATCGGCGATCGGCGGGCGGTGACCGCGCTGACGCGCTCGCGCTCGCTGCGGGACCGGCGCGAGATGCGGAAGATCATCGAGGCGGTCTCGATCCTGGGCGGTCAGGAGGCGGACGACTACCTGAGCTTCGTGGCGGCCAGCCACGACGACGACGACATCCGGGCGGCTGCCGCGGCGGCCCGGGAACGCATGCTGCGCCGGCAGGGCGCGGGCGGCAACCCTGCACCGTGACACGGGAAAACGCCAACCAGCGAGAGGTGTTCCAAAAACCGTAAGAATTATCGTATTCTGTGGGTGTGGTGGCGGCCAACTTCGTTGACGACCGCGCCGGTCCCGGCGCTCGGGTGCTGCCCGAGCGCTATCGGGTGCAGGCGGCGCTGGGCAGCGGCGCGCAGGGAGAGACCTTCGCCGTCGTCGACGCCCACGACGGCGCCGAACGGGTCTTGAAACTGTTCGCGCCGGGCGCGGCCGGGCAGGGGAGCGCGCTGGCGGAGTTTCGCAGCCTCGAGAGCCTGGACCACCCGACGATCGTGCGGGTGCGCGACATCGGGCGCACCGGCGACGGACGGCTGTATCTGGTCACGGATCGCGTCGTGGGCTCGCCGCTCGATCGGCTGACCGCGATTGCGGACGAGGAGCAGCGTCGTCAGACCTTCGCGCGGGTCGCGCTCGATCTGACGACCGCGCTGGCGCATCTGCACGCTCGCGGCATCATGCACGGCGACGTCACCCCGGCGAACGTCCGTCTGGCGGACGACGGGCCCGCGGGCTGGCGCGCGGTGCTCATCGACTTCGGTCTGGCGGGGCCGTTCCTGGCCGGCGGCTCCGGCGCGCGGGGAACGCTGGGGTACGCGGCGCCCGAGGCGCTGACGGGAGCCCGCACGCCGGCGACGGATCTCTTCGGGCTGGGCGCGACGCTGTTCGAGGCCTGGAGCGGCGCCCCGCCGTTCGGACATGGACTGGCAGCCGCCCAGCGCACGCTGGCGGGCCCGCCGCCCGCGCTGTCGACCGTCCGCGCCGGGCTCGGTGTGGGATGGGATCGGCTGCTCGACGGTTTGCTGGCTGGCGATCCCGGTGACCGCCCCGCCGGCGCGCGGGTCGTGCTGCGGGAGATCGCGCGACTGTCCGGCGGCATCGCGGACGCGGGCGCCGAGCTGGAGGTTCCGTACCCCGACGGAGATCCGCTGGCCGGTGTTTTCGTCGGACGCCGCGCCGAGCGCCGGGCCCTGCGCGCGGCGCTGGAGGCGCTCGCCGACGGGAGCTCCGCGCACGCCGTCGTCACGCTGGTCGGCGCGCCCGGATCGGGCCGGCGGGCGCTGTTCGAGGCCGTCGCGCGCGACGTGGCAGTGGCCGCCGCAGCGGACGGGCGCGCGCCGGTCGATCTGTGGCGTGGCGATTTCGCCGACCTCGAACGCTGGGCCCGCGCCGACCAGCCCGTTGCGGTCACCGGTGCCGGCGCCGTTCCAGCCGATGACGCGGCTCGCGCGCTGGAACACCGGTGGGCCCGACTGGCGAGCGCGCTCGAATCGCGCAGCGCCGGCCCGCTTTGCGTGTATCTGGAAGAGGGGGAGGCGGCCGAGACGTTCGCGCGCTTCGTGGCCGGCGCGGCGCCGGCCGCGCGCCTGCTGCTGGTGGCCGCCACGCGCGCGCCGCTGGACGCTCCGTTCGCCGGCGCTATCGAGCTGGCACCGCTGGGGACGGACGACGTCGCCGCGTTGATCTCCGCGGGCCTGGGGCACGACGCGCCCGCCGGCGCTGCCGAGGCCATCGCCGCGGCCTCGGCCGGCAACGCCGCCGTCGCGAGCGCGCTGACTCGACGGTTCGTCGCGAACCTCCGGGCCGGCGCGACGGCGCCGCTCTCGCTGGTGGCCGGACAGGATCTGGACGCGCTGCTGGCCGAGGGACATGCCGCCCTGTCGCCAGGCGCGCGCCAGTTGCTGCTGGCGGTCGCGCTGGTGGGCGGGGCAGGGGGCGAGCACGTTCAGCGCGTCGCGGGCCTGGACGACGAGGCGGCCTCGCGGGCTTGGGCAGACGCGCGACGGGCAGGGTGGCTACGCGACGGCGCCGACGGCCCGCCGGCCCTGCCAAGCGCGGCGCACCGGCGCGTCGCGCTGGCCGCGGGCGGAGCAGCCGGCGCTCCGATCGCGGCCCGCGCGCTCGGGATACAGAGCCTCGGGGCGGAGCAGACCGCCGACGCTCTGCTCGTGGCCGGCCGGGCCAGCGAGGCGGCCGAGGCGTTGCGCGAAGAGGCCCGGCGAGCGACGGGCGATCCGGCTCGGGCCGCCGAGCTGCTGGGGCGCGCCCTGTCGCTCTCCCCTCTGGCGCTGTCGTTCCGCGAGCGAGTCCTGCAGGCCACGGGGCTCGGGGCGCTGGGCCGTTACGAAGAGGCCGGGCTGGCGCTGTCCGCGGCGCGCGAGCGGGTGGTGACCGCTGCCGAGTCGGTCGAGATTGCCGAGCGTGAGGCCTGGCTGCTGGCCCGTCGGGGCGACCTCCAGGGCGCGCGCGCCGCGCTGGAGCGGGCTCTGCCCGGCGCGGACGCGGCGGGGACCCGCACGTTGCGCGCGCGCCTGGCGCGCTTGCTGGTGACCGCCGGCCGCTACGCCGAGGCGCTCGCCGCGGTGACGCCGTCGCTGGACGAGCAGGCGCCATCCGACGACGCCGGCGTGCTGGCCGGCGAGGCGGTCTTGCTGGCGAACGCCTATCGCGGGGACGTCGCGGCGGCCTCCCGGCAGCTGGCCGCGGTGGGACCCGCCCTGGGCGAGACGCGGCGGGCCTACCTCCACGGCCTTCTGGCCCAGCTGGCGGGGGACGCCGCCACGGCGCGCGACGCTTACCGCGCCGCCTATGCTCAGGCCGCCGCCGCCGACGACATCCACACGCTGGCCTCGGTCGCGCTGAACCTGGGCGGGCTGTTGATCGACGAGGGGCTTTACGGCGAAGCGCTCACGGCCACTGCGCGCGCCGTTCGCGAGCTGGGCCGCCTGGGCGCCCGCGCCGAGCTGCTGCCGGCTCTGATCAATTCGGCCAACCTGCTGGTCTCGCTGGGCGATGTGGCTGCGGCGCGCCGCTCGCTGGATCGCGCGGCGGTGCTCGCGCGCGGTTCGGGGGCGCCCGCCGCGCTGGCCACCGCCGCGTTCGTGGAGGGCGATCTGGCGCGGCGGGCCGGCGATTCCGATGCGGCGCTGGCCCACTACGCGCAGAGCCGAGAGGGGTTCGCCGCGGCCGGCTCGGCCGAGGCCGCCGCCGCCGCGGGGGCCGCCCGGGTCGAGGTCCTGGCGGCGCTGGGGCGCATCTCCGAGGCGCGAGCGGCGCTGGACGACGCGCGCCTGCGGCGTGCCGGAGGAACGGCGGCTGGTCCCGACGACGGCCGCGCGCTCGACGATCCG
>CAZJMY010001007.1:0-7149 GCA_964546845.1 uncultured Myxococcales bacterium
CGGCCGTGCCCCCTCACCCCCGTCCCCCAGCCGCATGATGGCACCCTTGCCGAACTGCTTCTCGATGTCCCCGAGTACCGACGTGATCGCTTTGTCCTTCTGGTTGTCCATGGTGTCCACCTTTCGATGGAAACCAGACTACGACTCACCTATGACAAAACTGGTCTGAGCTGATTGGAGCGCTATCCTGGTCCGCGATGGGCCCCCGCCGCCAGCCAGCCGCGCCCCGCCGCCCGACCCCGGCCCGCGCCGCCCGCCCGGCAAAAGTGACCGTCACGCGCTACGCGCCGTCGTCGCGCCTTCACGAGCTGCGCACGCTGCTCGACGGGCACGAGGGCGTGTCGATCTACGACGTCGCGGAGCGCTTCGGCGTCAGCACGCGAACCGCGTTGCGCTACGTCCAGGCGCTGCAGCGCGCGGGCGAGCCGCTCTACGAAGACCTGGAAGGCAAGCGGAAGGTCTGGCGGCTGATGCCGACCGCGCGCCGGCAGTCGATCACCCTGACGACGGCGCAGATGGTGGCCCTGTTCCTGTCGCGGCGGGTCTTCGACTTTCTTTCTGGCACCGGGTTCAAAGAGGATCTGGACGACGTGTTCGCGAAGCTGGAGGCGACGCTGCGGCGCAAGGACTCCGCGGCCGTTCGCAACCTGGATCGCAAGGTGTTCGACGTCAACGAGGCCCGCCATCTGTACGAGGGGCGCCTGGACGACGTCAACGACATCATGACCGCCCTCCTCCGCGAAGAGCGGCTGCGCGTCACCCACGAAAGCGTCTCCGGCGCCCGGAAGACGTTCGTGCTCGAGCCGTACACGCTGCTGGTCTACAAGAAGGGCCTCTATCTGGCCGGCAAGAGCCAGGGCCACGGCGGCGAGGTGCGCACCTTCGCGCTGGACGGATTCCGCGACGTCGAATGGCTGCGCGGCGATCGTTTCGATTACCCCGCGGACTTCACGCCGGCGCAGCTGACCGAAGGCGCCTTCGGCCTGATCCGCGGCAAAGAGGTCACCCGGGTCCGCGTCCACTTCGACGAGAAGGTCGCCCGCTACGTGCAGCGCCGCATGTGGCACCCCACGCAGAGCTTCCGTGAGGTCAAAGGTGGCGTCGAAATGACCATGGACGTCCGCGGCACGACCGAAGTCGTGAGCTGGCTCCTGGGCTTCGGCCGGACCGCGCACGTCCTGGAACCCGCGACCCTGCGCGACCAGCTGCGCGAGGAGGTCGCCGGCCTCCGTTGACCACCGCCCTGCCCCGCTCACGGCTCGCACCGCCGCCACACCGCCCGCCGCGCCGTCACGAACACGCACCCGCCCGCGACCGAGATGTCGAAGGCCCGCGCGTCCCCCTCGAAACGAGGCAAGCGGCGCCAGGTCTGGTCGTTCGTCCGCCACACGCCGCGCTCGCTGCAGGCCACGTAAATCTCGCCTGTCGCGTAGGCAGCCCGGGTCGGCGTCGAACACGACCGCGGCATGCGCCCCTTCGGCGTGGCCTGCCCGCGATCGAAGATGAAGGTCCGCCCGTCCTGACAGACGAACCAGGCCAGATCCTTTCCGAGCCAGAACCAGCGCTCGCGGCGACACCCTGCCGGATTGTCGGCCGGGCCATGTTCCGCCAGGGCCGAAAGCCGCTCCCGTTCCGGCTCCGCGGGCGCTCGCCAGGTTCCGTCAGGTCGCCGCTGGAGGACCGCGTGGGGGCCGAAGGCCATCAGCGTTCCGTGCGGGTCGCCCGGAGCGTAGAACGCCGAATGGACGAGGTTGTCGTAGTCCCTCGGTCGCCGTTTCGGCGTGGGGACGTCGTGTTCTTCGGCCCACGCCCGCCCGTCGAAGTGCAGGACGAGCTGATCGTAGCCGAGAGCAAAGACACTCTTCGCGCTCTCGCCAAACAGGCCCGCCACCGTGCTTCGGGTCCCTCGCGACTGCTGGCCCGCTTTCGTCACGTGAGTGACACCCCATTTCCCCGCGGCGAACCACTCGTCCCGGTCGACCGCCCAGACCGCCGCAACGAATTCGTCAGGTCCGGCCGCTTCGTAGACCTTCTCCCACCGCACCTGCCCCCCAGAGGCCAGACCCGGGCCGGCCAGGAGCGCGGCGATCGTGAACAGAGTGGACAGCACGGTGTCACCCTATCCCGCGCAGCACGTTGCGCGCCTTTTTCAGAAGCCGCTCGAGGAACAGCGTCTCTGCGGCCCGGGTTTTCGCACTGTGCACCCACTCGAGGCGTTCCAGCGCGCCATCTCTGAGGATGTCGTTCAGGCTAGGCGGACGGCCCTCCTCGCGCGCGCGATACGCGTGGTACCCGAGTGCCGACCGCTGGCCGAACTTCTGCCCGAGCTGCTCACCCAAAGGTCGGGCGGGCGTGAACGGGATGCCGCCGGGCGCGAGGAAGGCATACGCCTGCCAGACGATCAACGCGTCGCGGGAGGCGGCACCGAGCGCGGGGCCGGCCCTCACGCCGAATTCGGCGCGCAAGCTGGACGCGAAGTTGTGCGAGAAGCGAGCGGCGACGGTGGCTGCGTACGCCAGCAGCTGGTCGCGGGCTGGAATGTCTGCGGGAAACACTTCGTTGTCGGACTCGGCGTTCACGAAGGAGGCAGCGGGTTCCCACGTCTTGGTGATGGCTGCGGGCAACCCGAGTTGGCGCTTTTCCTTGTCAAGGAAGTCGAGTCCGCCTTGGTGGTAGGTGTGGACCCGGGCCAGCCCGGTGGCCGTCAACGATCGACAGGCTTCGCGTTGGGCGATGACCATCGTGAGCATCAGGTTGACGTGAACGTAACGGGCGGCGCGCGCCAAGTTCGCCGCGATCGCCTGCGCGGGCCCGGGGCGAGCCATCGTCGGAAAGAGGGCGCTCAGACGGATGTCGTTGCCCTCGAACAGGCGCGACTGTCCGTGCCAGCCGCCGGCCGGGACGCCGAGGGCCTGGCCGATCTGGTTCATGAGCGCGACGCGGCCGGCGCGGCCGAGGTCGATGCCGAGGTGGCCCATGGCCTGCAATTCGCAGGCGCTGGGGCAAGGGGGGCCAGGCGGCGCGCTGGCGTCCCCGGAGAAGGTGACGGGAGAAAGCATCTCACCGGGGTTCTCGGCCCGCGCGCGGCAGAAGTTGCTCACGAGCGCCGTGCGCGCCGCGCGATACTCCCTCCATGACGATTCGACGAGCGGCGGTGAGCGACGCACCTGCTCTCCTGGAGCTCTGGAAGTCGGCGGAGGCCAGCCCCAGCCCCACGGACACCCGAGCGGACCTCGAACGCGCGCTCGGCAACGACGCGCTCGCCTGCTTCGTGGCCGAGGCGGACGGTGTGCTCGCCGGCTCCATCATCGCCGCGTTCGACGGATGGCGCGCGCATGTCTACCGGCTGGCGGTGCGCCCCGAGGCGCGTCGCCGCGGCGTCGCGCGCCGTCTGGTCGACGCCGCACACGCCGCATTCGCCGCCTGGGGCGCCCGCCGCGTCACCGCGCTCGTCGAGAAGGATCACCCGTGGGCCATCTCCTTCTGGCGGGCGGTCGGCTACGCGCCCGACGAACGGATCTCGCGCTTCCTCATGAATCTGCCCCCGAGCTCGGGCGGGGCAGCAGGCGGCTGACGGTCAGGCCGCCGAGATCAGGCTGACGCCCAGGCCCGGCTCGCCCAGCAGCCGGATCTCGGGGCCGCGCGCCTGCCACCCGCCCTGGAACGGGTCGTGCGCCAGCAAGAATGCCGTGTCGAGATCGACCCAGTCGACGCCACCGACGGCGGCCACGACGTGGGCCATGGCCAGCAGCCCCACGCGCGTCTCCACCATCGCGCCGGCCATCAACCGCAGCCCTTCGGCGCGCGCCCGGCGCGCCAGCGCCACGGCAGCCAGGGGACCGCCCAGCTTGGTCAGCTTCAGATTGACGCCGCCGGCGGCGCGCGCCGCCAGCAAGCGGTCCAGATCGGCCGCGCCACGGAAGGACTCGTCGGCGACGACCGGGACGGGCGACCGGGCGACCACTTCGGCCATTCCCTTCAGATCGCCGGCGGCGCAGGGTTGCTCGTAACACTCGACGATCAGACCGTCGGCCAGCGTGGTGTCCAGCAGCGCCAGCGCCTCGGCGGCCGTGAAGCCGGCGTTCGCGTCCAGGCGGAAACGCGCGCCCGGCACGGCCGCGGCGGCCGCGCGCAGCGACGCGCAGTCGGCCTTCCAGTCGCGTCCCACCTTCACCTTGAAGCACGTGAACCCGGCCTGCGCGTGCCGGGCCGCCGCGGCGGCCATCCGCGCCGGGTCCGAGATCGACAGCGTGATGTCCGTGATCAGCGGGGCCGGCCGCGCGCCCCCCAGCGCTTCATGAAGAGGAACTCCTTGCAGCCGCGCCGCCGCGTCCAGGATGGCGGTCTCGACGCCGGCCCGCGCGACGGCGCCCGCCGGCAGGTGGCGCACCAGCGCCTGGTCCAGCTCCTCGACGCTGGCGAGCGTCGCGCCGCGCAGGCGCCCGCCCGCCGCGCCGATGGCCTGCAGCAGGTCCGGCTGGTCCTCGCGGGTGACGGGCGGCAGCGCCGCGCTCTCGCCCAGCCCGGTCGCCCGCTGGCCGGTCGCGTCCTGCAGCGTGACCTGAACCAGC
Source organism: uncultured Myxococcales bacterium (assembly GCA_964546845.1). Taxonomy (GTDB): domain Bacteria; phylum Myxococcota_A; class Polyangia; order Fen-1088; family Fen-1088; genus JADGRB01. The sequence goes on from CAZJMY010001007.1 coordinate 4,572, forward strand.
GCGGCGCGGGTGGTGTCGACCCGCCCCGATGCGATCACGAACGGCTCACGCAGGGGAACGGACAGCGGCGAAACCGTCACGTCCACGATCGTGATGTCGCCGGTCAGCATCCGGGGAGTGTAGCGTTTCGACGACGGCTGTGCGCAAAGCCCCCCTCCCTCGACGCGTCCGCCAGCGTATAAAGCCTCGCATGTCCGTCGACAGGCGATCCGCCGAGGCCCTTCCGCCCGCCATCAACCTGAAAGGCCGGCGCGCCGAGCTGGCGACGCTGGCGGCGGCGCTGACCTCCGGCCGCGTGAACCGCCTGGCGCTGGTCGGCGGCGGCGGCAGCGGCAAGTCCGTCCTGGCGGCGACCCTCGCGCAGCGGCTTCGGCCCCGCTTTCCGGGGGGCGTGGCCTGGCTGCGGGTCGGCAACTGGGACCACCGGACGCTGCTGCAGATGCTGGCCATGCGGCTGGGGGTCCGGCGCGAGCCCCTGATCCCCACGCTCCGCAGTCACCTGCAGGCGGCCGGCCCGATGCTGGTGGTCCTGGACAACCACGAGAACGACCGGGCCATGTCCCGCTTCTTCGAGGCGCTGGCCGACACGCCGGTGACCTGGATCGTGACCGCCCGTCGCTGCCTGCTGTCGGGGGTCTCGGTGTTTCCGGTGATCGCGCCGCTGATCCAGTCGCGGCAAAACGCGTTCCCGGCCGTGCGCGCGCTGACCAGCCTGCTGCGCTGGAACCCGCTGGCCCTGGGCATCGCCAACGCGCTGGTCGGCTCGCGCGCGGTCACGGTCGACGGGCTGCGGACCTGGCTGCACGACCAGGGGGTGAGCCGCGTGCGGGTCATGGCCCACGAGGACGACGTCGCCGAGGTGGGCCTGCTGGTCGACTGGGCCTGGGCGCGCCTCACGCCGGCGGCCCGCCGGACTCTCACGGTGCTGGCGCACTGCCCGGGCGATCACATGGACCCGGCCGCCCTGGCGACGCTGGCCCGCGCGGGCAGCGGCGCGCGCGCGGCGCTGAATCAGCTGCGCCGCTGGGAGCTGGTGCAAGAGCCGCTGCCCGACCGCTTCGCCCTGCACGCGGTGGTCCGCTACGCGATCGCGCAGAAGGCCAGCCTTCCGGCCGACCGGTACTTCGACTACTACGTGCGCCTGCTCGAGCAGCACCCGGATCGGTTCCTGGTCGAGCAGTCGCACCTCTTCGCCGCGATGGATCACGCGCAGGCGGCCTCGTCTCTCGAGAAGATGCTGCGGGTCGAAGCGCTGGTCGGCGGCGCCTGAGCGATCGGCCTCAGAGGTACAGCACCAGGTCCAGGATGCCGCTGGCCGCCTGCGGGAGGCTGCCGCGCTCGGACTGGGGCGACCCGACGCTGGCGCTGGCCGAGAGCGTCAGCGTCCAGCGATCGGAGATCGCGTAGATCGCGGAGGTCTGGGTCAGGACCGAGCCGTCGCGGAGGTTGACGAAGGCGAAGCCGTCGACCTCCAGGTCGAAGAGCCCGGCGTTCGGCCAGGCGAAGCGCACGAACGCGTTGTGCTGGCTCGCCGGCTCTTGCTGATCGGCGGCGTAGCCGCGGACGTACCAGAGCTCGGGCGCGATCGCGGGAATCGCGCGCCCCGCCGCGAACCATCGCGTCCAGTCATCAGCCCCGAGAGCCCCCTGGTGGAAGTGGTATTCCAGGTTCACCGTCACCAGGGTCGCGATCGTCCAGGACGCGCCGGCGGCCACGTCGTCGCGCCACGCCGGCGAAGGGTCCGCGCCCAGCGGGTCGGGGGTGCCGGCCGGGAGCGTGCCGGTCCGCCGCCCATAATCCAGCGCGCGCGCGACGAGGTCGGCCTCGTGACTCAGGGCCCACTCGGCATACGCCACCACGCTGGAGCCGAGCGGGCGGGTCAACGCCATCCCCACCTTGGGCCGACCCGGCTCGAAGTACGCCATGGCCTGCAGGCTCAGGTCTCCGGCGTTGCCGCCGGCGGTGACCAGCACGCGGTGCGCGGCGTTGGTCGCGTCGAACCGGGGATCGACACCGGCGTGGTCGCTGCCGATGGCGGACGGCTCGAACAGCTTGGGCGCGTACATGACGCTCAGCGCGCCGGCCCGGCCGATGACCTGCGCGCGCGCCATCAGGGTGCCCAGGCGGTTCCGGCTCAGCACCGACGGGTCCAGCGAGGCCTGCCCGACCAGCGTGCGCGGGCGGAAGACGTCGGTGGGATTGAACCCCAGCGCCACGCCGTTCCGAACGTTGATGCGCCCGACCTCCAGATAGAGACGCGGCCGCGGCTGCCAGCTGGCGTAAGCCTCGCGCAGCTCGTTGTGCACCGTCCCGCGCGACCACCAGGTAGCGTCTTCCTGCGCGATGACGTCGATCCGGTCGCTCAGGAACAGCTTCAGCCAGGGACGCACCGACCAGTCGGCGAAACCGTCGGCGCTGACTCGATTCTGCCACCGATAGGGTGGCGGCGGCGGATACGGGACCACGGGCGCGCGGCGCGCCGCCAGCGTCAGCGCGTCTTCCAGGTACAGGCGGGCGCTGGCGCGGCGGCCCGGCACCGCCGGCGTCACGGCCAGCGGCGGCGCGTCGCCGAGAGGCG
>CAZJMY010001008.1:0-1843 GCA_964546845.1 uncultured Myxococcales bacterium
GAGGAAGCGCCCGAGCTCGGCATCGGCTCGGAGATCGACGGCCGCTACCGCGTCACCGAGCTGATCGGTGAGGGTGGCATGGGCAAGGTCTACCTCGCGGAGCACATCGAGATCGGCAAGCGCGTCGCGCTCAAGGTCTTGCATCCGAGCTACTCGCGCATGCCCGACCTCGTCGAGCGGTTCCGCCGCGAGGCGCGCGCGGCATCGAAGATCGGGCACCCGAACATCGTCGACGAGACCGACTTCGGCTCGACCGAGGACGGCTGCGCCTACTTCGTGATGGAGCACCTGGACGGCATCGATCTCGCCGACGTGCTCTCGCACGAGCGGCGGTTGGACGCCACGCGCGCGTGCCACATCGCCATCCAGATCTGCCGCGCGCTGGCGGCGGCGCACGCGGCCGGCGTCATCCACCGCGACCTCAAGCCCGAGAACATCTTCCTGGTCGCGCGCGACGGGCAGGCCGACTTCGTCAAGGTGCTGGACTTCGGCATCGCGCGCAGCATGGGGCGCGCCCGGCGCCTCACGAATCCGGGCGTCGCGATGGGGACGCCCGAGTACATGGCGCCTGAGCAGGCCGAGGGCGGCGCCGTCGACCACCGCAGCGACATCTACTCCGTCGGCGCGCTGATCTACGAGATGGCGTCGGGGTCGCCGCCCCAGCTCAATCGCGACAAGGACCTGATCCCGCCGCGCGGCGTGAAGAGCGACATCCCCGAGGAGCTGGACCGGATCGTCATGCGCGCGCTGGAGCGCGACACGGAGCGCCGCTACCAGACGATGGGGCAGCTGGAGTACGACCTGGTGAAGTCGCTGTTCGGCCGGCCGCGCGCGGTGGCCGAGCTGCTGGGGCTTCGCGAGCTGGAATCGCGCGGAACGCCCGTCGCGCTGGAGGCGGTGGGCCCGCCGGAGCCGCCCGAGCCGGCGCAGCCGGTGCAGGGGCCGCCGGCGATCGCCTACCCGACGGAGGCGCCGTCGGCGGTGTCGGCCGGGTGGACCGAGGAGCGGCCGAGGAGCCGCGCGCGCACGGCCTCGCCGCAGCCGGCGCCGGTGCGGGCACCGACCCGCAAGTGGGCCGGCGCGCTGGTGATCGTGGGGGTGGCGGCGGCGGTGGCGGTGCCGATCTACCGGCGCCTGCCGTGGAGCACGGCGGCGCGCGACGCCGAGGAAGAGTCGGCCGCCACGGCTCCACAGGCGGCGGCTCCCGCGCGCAACAGCGAGGTCGAACGCCGCGCCGAGCGCCTGCGCCTGGGCGTCGCCGAGGTCGAGGCGATGCTGGCCGACAAGTTCGGGTTTGCCGAGGTGCCGGCGTTGAAAGAGCACCTGGCCAGCTTGCGGGCCGACGGCGGCGGCGCCATCGCCGACACGCTGTCCGTGCGCGCGAAGCAGCAGCTGGTGCAAAAGGCCGAGGCCGAGCTGGATCGCGGCCACATCGACGACGGCGTCGCGCACTATCGCGTGGCGCTGACGCTGGACGCGCACGCGGGCGGCGAGGCCGAGGTCGCGGCCGCGCTGCGGACGCGCGCGCAGTCCGCGCTGACCGCCCAGAAACCGGCCGAGGCGGTCCGCTGGGCGCGCGAGGCGCTGACGCTGACGCCCGCGGATCCGTCGGCGCACGCGCTGGTCGCGGAGAGCCTGGCGGGCGCGCGCGACTACCCGGCGGCGGCGGGCGAGTACGAAAAGGCGCTGGCCATGCGCCCCGACGATCCGACGTTGACCCACGACCTGCAGCAGGTTCGCCATGCCATGGCCGCGGCGGCGACTCCTCCGGCGGCGGCGCGCCGGCGCAGCGCCGAGCGCGCGGCCACCGCCCAGAGGGCGCAACCGGCCGAGCCGACGGCGG
>CAZJMY010001009.1:0-25475 GCA_964546845.1 uncultured Myxococcales bacterium
GATCGAGTTCGCGGCGTCGTGGAATCCGTTGATGTAGTCGAAGGCGAGCGCTACCAGAACGATAGCGACGATCGTCAGCATTGTGGCAGGTCAGCTGTTCTCGAGGACGACGCCCTCAATGATGTTCGCCACGTCCTCGCACCGGTCGGTGGCCATCTCCAACGTCTCGTAGATCTCTTTCCACTTGATGATCGCGATGGGGTCCTTCTCCTCGCGGAACAGACGGGCGAGCGCCCCCCGGAGCACGGTGTCGGCGACGTTCTCCAGCCGATTGATCTCGATGCAGTGCTGAAGAATGCCGTTCGGGCGCTTGAGGTCGCGGATGCTCGAGACCGCACCCAGAACGTGCTCCGCACTCGACACGAGGCAGCGTGCGAGGTCACCGACCTCGGCGGTCATGTGGTGGACCTCGGAGAGGGCGAGCCGGTCGGCGGCCGCCTCGACGAGGTCCATGATGTCGTCCATCCGCGTGATCAACGTGTAGATGTCGTTGCGGTCGATGGGTGTGATGAACGTCTTGTGAAGGCCCGCCACGACGGCGTGGGTGATCTCGTCGCACTCGTGCTCGATCTGCTTCACGCGCTCGGCCTGCGCCTCGAGGTCGCGGCCGCTCTCGACCATCTCGAGGAACGCCCGGCAGCCCTCGACCGTCTTGCGTCCTTGCTGCTCGAAGTGCTCGAAAAACGACGCGTCGTGGGGAAGAAGGCGCATGCGGCGGACCTGTATATCACGCGCGCCGAGCGGAGCATCAAGTCGCGGATGGAAGCTCAGACTTTGTCGCCGAGCTTGCCGATGTGCCTGATATCCTTGCCTTTTACCATGAAGACGACCAGCTCGCCGAGGTTGGTGGCGTGGTCGCCGATCCGTTCCAGGTACTTGCCGATCGACTGTAGACGGATGGCGCGGAAGATGTTGCGCGGGTCCTCCATCATGTAGGTGAGAAGCTCCCGGAAGATCTGGGTGTAGTAGGCGTCGACGTTCTTGTCGCGGGCGATCACCCGTTCCGCCCGGTCGACGTCGGCGACCACGAAGGCGTCCAGCGCTTCGTGCAGCATCGCCTGGACCTCGCCGGCCATGTTCGGCAGATCGACGTAGCGCGCGAGCGGTGGCTCGGTGATCAGCTCCAGGACGCGCTCGCAGATGTTGACGCCGAGATCGCCGATGCGCTCGAGGTCGGTGACCAACTTCAGCGCCGTCGTGAGGAACCGCAGATCCGACGCGACCGGCTGGCGGAGCGCCAGCACCCGCATGCACAGCTCGTCGATTCTCAACTCCAGCTGATCGACGTTGCGGTCCTCGGCGATCATCCGCTCCGCCAGCGCTCCGTCGCGCTCCACCAGCGCGCGGAGGCTGTTCGTGATCATGTCCTCGACCCGCGCGCCCATGAGGAGGAGCTGCTCGCGCAGTCGCCGCAGCTCGTCCCCGTATTCACGATTGGTGTGCTCGCGGGAACGGCTCATGTGGACCATCTCACCACATTCTGCGATTTCGTGCGGCGATCGCGAACGGGAGTGGGCTCCGGGGAGACGTGTCATCGGCAAAGCGTCCGGCTCCCCGTCATCTCGGCGACCAAGGCCTACCAATGAGTCGAGGCGCGCCGCCGGACCTCACACCGAGGGGTGAAGGCGGGGATCGTCGTGGGGGTGCCGATACTCGAGGCCGAGCGGGCCGGTCCCCGAGACCTGGGTGACGTACTCGCCGGATTGGCGGTCCTCCGGATGGCGGTGGGGCATCAGCGTGACGCCACCGGGGACCTTCACCCGGACGACGTAGGGTCCAGGTTTTGCCGGGTCGCCGACGACGACGGCCAGGCGTGCCGACGGCGGAAACGCCGGGAAGGGCATCCACGCGATCTGCTCCGGCAGGATCGCTCGAAAGACCCGCTCGCCGATGACCGCCGCCGCCATGGTCAACCGTAGGTGAACTCCGGTTTGCTCTGTCCGACCTCGATGATGTAGCCGTCGGGATCGCGGATGTAGCAGCGCGTCTCGCCGTACTTGTCCTTCGGCTCGGTGATGAACTCCGCGCCGCGACTCTTCCACAGCGCGTAGCAGGCCTGGATGTCGGCGACGCGAATGTTCATGAAGCTGCTGACCCGGTCCGGGTCGGCGGGGACGCTGAGCGTGACCGAAGGTTTGTCGGGGGTTGGTCCGCCCCCGGGGTTCACGATGAGCCACGTATTCGCGATCCGGAGGTATCCCGGGGCGCCGTCGCCGTCGCCGCGACTCAGGATGTGACCGCCGAACACCCTTTCGTAGAAGTGCAGCGAGCGGCCGACGTCGGCGACGGTGAGAAAATGCGCGACGGTGAACCCGTCGCGCGGCGGCATCTCGTAGCTCTCGTGTTCGACTTGCGCGCTGTCCATCGACTCACCGCCTCTCGCATCGACCATAGGGTGCTGCCGAGCGGAAGCAACGGATGGAATCGCAACATCGGTGCCCGACTGAATCCGGCCGCCCGCGGTCGCCGCGATCGAAGGCGTGGCTACGTTCACGCCCGTCGCCTGACCGGACGAGATCGTTCGCCCGGTAAGGGGACGAGAGGAGTTGTCCCCATGGCGAAGGTACTGTTCATTGTCAGCGGAGCCACCTACTGGGTGCTGAAGGACGGGACGAGATACGCAACCGGCTATTGGGCCGAGGAGTTCGCGAACCCGTACAAGATCATCACGGAGGCGGGCCACGAGGTCGTGGTCGCGACGCCCAACGGAGTGACCCCCAACGTCGACATGATGAGCCTGCGCCCCGCGATGGCGGGCGGGGTGGAGGGCGCGCTGGAGCTCGAAGCGATCATTCGGTCGGCGGAGGCGATGCGACGGCCGCTCAAGCTGTCGGACGTCCGCCTCGAGGACTACGACGCCGTCTATCTGCCCGGTGGCCACGGCCCGATGTCGGACCTGGCCTTCGACGCCGACGTGGGACGGCTGCTCACCGCGCAGCTCGCTTCCGGCAATCCGCTGTTCATCGTGTGCCACGGCCCCGCCTCGATGCTGGCCACCCGAATCCACGGCGTCTCGCCCTTCAAGGGCTACCGGATCACCTGCTTCACCAACGAAGAAGAGGAGGCCGTCGGATTGGCTTCCCGGGCGACGTGGCTGCTCGAGACCGACCTCAAAGAGAAGGTCGGCGTCGATTTCAGCCGCGGCGAGATCTGGAAGCCTTACATGGTCGAGGATCGAAATCTGGTCACGGGCCAAAATCCCGCGTCAGCCGCGGTTCTGGCGAGGCGGCTCCTCGAGGTGCTCGGGGAGACCGCCGCGCAGCCGACCAGGGGCGCCAGGTCGCCGCAGAATCAGGCAACGGCCCACCACTAGAATGGTCGGTCGGCCCTGTCCAGCGACTGGTACGAGGCTCGCTCCGTGATCAGATTTCAACGCGACATGAAGCATCGTCGGACATTCGGACGGGTTGGGCGTTCCCACCTACTGGTGGGCGCGGCGGCGTTGGGCGCGGCGGCGTTTGGCGCGGTCGCGATCGGGGCCTTCGCGATCGGGGCGCTGAGCATCGGCGGGATGGCTGTCGGTGGCCTCGCAATCGGGCGCACGAAGGTCGCGTCCCTCGAGATCGAGGATCTCACCGTGACCCGCCTGCACGTCGGCGATGTCGCGGTGAGCGGCTCCCTTCAATTGCCCGCCAGCGAGGTCCAGCCGAAGCTTCGGTAACAGTCAGCGGCGCGGCCGGAAGGTTTCGCCGAAGCCGCGGCTCTCGCTCTCGTCGTAGAGGTCTTCGTCTGGAGCATCGTCGAGAGCGAGTGCTCCCGACGCCCAGGACGCGACCGCCGCGCCGAGCGGCACGCCCACGCTCAAGCAATCGGCCAGCGCGTCGACGAACTCTGCCTCGTCGTCCTCCACGGAGCCGCTGGGGGATGTCCAGGCCTCGACCGGTACCCCCGAGACGACTGCGGGATCGACGCTGTAGCGCGCACGCACGCGAGCCAGCTCCACCTGCACCATCTCTGCTTCCGTCTGCCGCGGCTCGCTCTCGCCACCCCTTCGGCTTCGCGACTTCGATCCGTTCAACCTCGCTTCGCCAACCATCTCGCCCCTCCTCCCTACGGCACCGATGCTAGGCCAACCGTGGCAAGACGGCGTGAAAAAAATTGGTCAGCGTCGTGTTTCCAAAAAAGCCGATGGCTCTTCCGTCGTTACACCGCCTCGGCTGCTCCGAAACCCATCGTCCTTCGATCGTCGACTACGTTCGGGCGACCATAATGCTCAAGAAGGAACAGAGCCGCGTCGTCATCCTGGGGGCGGGCTTCGGCGGGCTGGCCGCCGCGCGGGCTCTCGACGCGCCCGGTATCAGCGTCACCGTGGTCGACAAGAGCAATCACCACCTGTTTCAGCCGCTGCTCTACCAGGTGGCGACGGCGGCGCTGGCTGCTCCGGACATCTCCGCCCCGATCCGCCAGCTGCTCTGTCGCCAGCGCAATGCGACGGTCTTCATGGGCGGGGTCCAGCGCATCGAGGTGGAGAAGAAGCGCGTTCTCCTCGAAGGTCGTCACATCGACTACGACTATCTGGTCCTCGCCACCGGCATGACCCACGCCTACTTCGGAAACGACAAGTGGGCGGCCGCCGCGCCCGGCCTCAAGACCGTGGGCGAAGCGCTGGACATTCGCCGGCGCATCCTGCGCGCCTTCGAAGCGGCGGAGCTCGAGACCGAAGCCGAGGCCCGGCGGGCGTGGACCACCTTCGTCGTGATCGGCGGCGGTCCGACCGGTGTCGAGCTGGCAGGGGCGCTCGCCGAGATCGCGGGACGCACGCTGGCGCGCGACTTTCGCCGCTTCGATCCGCGCACGACGCGGGTCATCCTGATCGAGGCCGGCCCGCGCGTCCTGTCGACGTTTCCCGAGGAGCTGTCGCGCAAGGCGCGCGCGCAGCTGGAAGAACTGGGCATCGAGGTCCGAACGGGCGCCCGCGTGACCGATCTGGGCGATGGTTTCGTCGAGCTCGGGGACGACCACATCGCCGCCCGAACGGTGTTGTGGGCGGCGGGGGTTCGCGCGAGCCCGCTGGCCACTCACCTCGGTGTCCCGCTGGACCGCGCGGGGCGGGTGTGGGTCGAAGACGATCTCTCCGTGCCCGATCGGCCGGAGGTGTTCGTGGTGGGCGATCTCATCGCCAAGACCCAGGACGGCAAGCCGATCCCCGGGGTCGCCCAGCTGGCCGTCCAGAGCGGGCGTCACGTCGCCAGGAACATCCGCCTCTCCATCGCCGGGCGTCCCCGCCTTCCGTTTCGTTACGTGGACAAGGGGTCGATGGCAACCATCGGACGAAACCGCGCCGTCGCGAAGTTCGGCCGGTTCACCTTTTCGGGGATCGTCGCCTGGTGGCTGTGGCTCACCGTGCACCTGCTGGCGCTGGTTGGGTTCAGGAGTCGGCTCGCCGTGCTGATGGAGTGGGCGTTCGCCTATTTCACCTGGCGGCGTCGGTCGCGCGTCATCCTGGAGGTGCCGAGCGCGCCACCGGCCATGACGCCCTCCGCCGCCGGCCAGATCATTCGCTTCGACGGCGTCGAACGGCAGAAAGCCCCGCCGCCGTCCACCAGGGCCGCGGGAGGGTAGCGCCCCAGATGTGCCACGCAGTCGCGAAACCACAACAAAGGAGATGACCATGAAATTGATTCGCGCATTGTTCCTGACCCTCGCGGTGCTGCTCCCGACCTCATGGACGATTGCCCACGCCGAGGGAATGGGCGGGTCCAGCGGTGAAATGAAGAAGAAGAAAAAGTCGCCCAAGAAGAAGAAAGAGGGGGGGATGGGCGGCATGAGCGGAGAAGAGGCCAAGTAACGCCGAGCGCAATCAGCCGCCCCCCTCAGGGACGCCATTCGTCCCGGTGCCCCCGGCTGGACCCAAGCGCCTCGAGGAAACCGCCGATCAGCAGTCCAGCGTCACCCGACGCTCCCAGGGAGAGATCTCGGCCTGGTGCTCGGCCCACTCCGCCTCTTTCAACTTGGTATAGGCGTCGACGAAGGGCCCGCCCAGCGCCGCGGTCAACGCGCTGTTGGCGCGCAGGGCGCGCACCGCGTCCAGCAGATTGCCCGGCAAGCGCCGCGCTTCGGATGCCGGCAACGGGTGGGTGTACATGTTGTTGTCGCGGCGTGGGCCCGGGTCTCGCTTGTTCGCGATCCCGTCGAGGCCGGCCGCGATCACGGCGGCCGGCATCAGGTACGGATTGGCGGCGCCGTCGGGCAGACGCAGCTCGAACCGGTCGACGTCGGGGATGCGAATCATGTGCGTGCGGTTGTTGCCCCCGTAGCTGACGGCGTTGGGCGACCAGGTCGACCCGGAGGCCGTCGGCGCGCCGTTGATCCGCTTGAACGAATTGACCGTCGGGTTGGTGATGGCGCACAGCCCCTCGGCGTTGTGGAGCAGACCCCCAATGAACTGGTACGCCGTGGGGGACAGCCCGAGCTCGCCGTTCGGGTCGCGAAACAGATTGCGCCCCTTCTCGGCTTCCCAGACCGAGACGTGCATGTGGCAGCCGTTGCCGACCAGGCCGGGGAAGGGCCGGGGCATGAAGGTCGCGCGCAGGCCCTGGCTCTCGGCCAGCGTCTTCACCATGTATTTGAAAAACGCGTGACGATCGGCCGTGACCAGCGCGTCGTTGTAGGTCCAGTTCATTTCGAACTGACCGTTGGCGTCCTCGTGGTCGTTCTGGTAGGGCTCCCAGCCCAGCGACAGCATGCAGTCGCAGATCTTCGCGATGAGATCATAGCGGCGCATCAGCGCCTGCTGGTCGTAGCAGGGCTTGCTCTGGCGGTCATTCAGGTCCGAGAGCGCCTGGTCGTCGGCCGAGAGCAGGAAGAACTCGCACTCGACGCCCGTCCGGACGGCGAAGCCCAGCTCCCGCGCGCGCTGGACCTGACGCTGCAGCACGCGTCGGGGCGCCTGCTCCAGCGGCCGGCCGCCCATGACGAGATCGCCCGCCACCCAGGCCACCTCCGGCTTCCAGGGCAGCTGAATGAGGCTGGCGGCGTCGGCGATCGCCAGCACGTCCGGATCGGCGGGCGTCAGATCCAGCCAGGCGGCAAACCCGGCGAAGCCCGCTCCCTCGGAGCCGATGCGATCGATCGCGGCGGTGGGCACCAGCTTGGCGCGCTGCACGCCGCGCAAGTCGCTGAACGAGACCAGGAAGTATTTGATGCCCTTCTGTTCGGCGATCTTCGACAGGCTGGTCACGCGCGGCCTCCTCCTGAGTGTGGGTTCAGTGTGAGTCGTTCAGTCCGTCTCGGTTCCCGTGAGCTCTGCGATGGCGTTGCGAATGAAGCGCTCGTCGTCGGGATTCTGGTAAGGGTTGCCGGCCCGATGGCCCCAGATCGACGGAATCGGCAACAGGCGCGCTCCCGGAATGGCCGCCGCGTCGGACGCGCAGTCTTCCGGCGTGAAATAGAGATCGTGGCTGCCCGGCATCACCAGCGTCTTCGCGCGGATCGATCCCAGAGCCCGCGCCAGGTCGCCGCGGTGGCGCGGGTTTGCGGAGACGTCGCTCGCGATCCATGTCCGCAGCATCGCCAGGAGGTCGGCCGGATGGCGCCGGCGGTAGCTGGCCTCCCAGGCGCGGACCAGATAGTCATCGAGATCCGCGTATCCCAGCCGCCGGTAGAGGCCGTCGCGGTAAAACGGTTGCGAGGCCGCCCAGCTCGCGTAGATGCGGGCGAAAGCCCGGAACCCGCGCTCGGGCGTCGACGTGAACCGGGCGCCGTCCCAGGCGGGGTCGGCCTGCAGCGCGGCCTCGAGGCTGAGCAGGAACACCCGGTTGTGCTCGGTCGTTCGCGCCGTCCCACACAGCGCCGCCACGCGCCGAACGCGATCGGGGTGCAGCACCGCCCAGTGGTAGGCCTGCTGGGCCCCCATCGACCAACCGTAGGCCAGCGCCAGCGTCTCCACGCCGAAAACCTCGCGCAGCAAACGATCCTGCGCGGCGACGTTGTCGTGATGGGTGACGGCGAACACCGCCCCGGCCGGGTCCATGTTGCTGGGCGACGTGGACAGGCCGTTCCCGAACATGTTGGGGATGACCACGAACCAGCGCCGCGGGTCCAGGATGCCGTCCGGTCGAATCAGCCAATCGATGTCGCTGTGGTGCGCCCCGAAGGACGTCGGATAAAGGACGACGTTGCGGCGATCGGAGGCCAGCGACCCGTAGGTGCGATAGACGATCTTCGCGTCGCGCAACACCTGCCCGTTCTGAAGCGCGAACGAACCGAGCGCGAAAGAGGCGAGGGCTCCGTCGCTCATGACGCCGGTGCGGGTGGCGTCCGTCGCGCAAACCGCGCGACGAGTCCGGCGTGAAATCCCAGGTACCCGGACCGCGCCACGTGCGTGAGCCGTGGCTCGATTGTCCGGTGGGCCGCGCTCAGGGCGTGGAAAGGAAGCGCCGGATACCAGTGGTGCTCGGCGTGAAACGGCATCTCCCACATGAGGAACCGGACCGGCAGGATCGTGTACGTGGTGCGCGTGTTCGACTGCGGGTCGTCGCTGTTGCTGCAGCCCATGTGCTCGGCCAGCAGGATCGCGCGCAGGACTGGTTGCGCGGCCGCGACGGGCAGCAGCCAGAAGGTCACGAACAATGACCGCCCCAGCGCCAGTGAGACCGCGATCGCCGCGCCGTAGACGAGCAGCTGCAGGCGGACCGATCGAATGACGGCGGGGCGGGTCTTCTCGTTCAGGAACCCGTAGCCCTCGACCTGCCCGCGCGCGATGGCCAGGTGGGTTCGCAGCTTCCCACGCCACCAGGGCAACCCGCTCAGCTCCAGCACGTAGCTGGCGAGATCCGTCGGCTTCGGATCCTCCAGCTCCGGATCGCGCCCCGGGATCTGCGTGAAGCGGTGATGCCAGCCGTGGTAGTAGCGATAAAACGTGCTGTTGTAGAAGGAGAGCAGCCCGGCGAACCATCCCACGCCGTCGTTGAGCCAGGCGCTCGCGAACGCCGTGCGATGAATCGATTCGTGCATCGCCGCGAACATCGTCACCAGCGTGAAGCCGAAGAGCACCGCCGCCGGGACGACCAGCAGCCAGTGGCCGCCGCCGCGCAAGGTGGCCGCGTAGAGCCACCCGGTGCCGCCGATCGCAAGCAGGTGGCCGAACAGCCGCGCGAGGCCCCGCAGGTCGGAGCGCTGCTGAAGAGTGCGTCGCTGGTCGGGCGACAGAGGCGAATCGCGTCGGTCCTGCTTGTCCTCGTCCGTCGCCATGGCTCGAGCCGACGCCGAGATTCGCGCAGCCAGGCGCGGATGTCACGGCGTGTGCGGACTCCCAACCAATCTTTTACCTCGGAGAAACGGGCCAGAAATTAGGGAGCCGGCATCTGGCTTTTGTCGAGGAATGGAAACGAGATCGCGTTCAGTCGGAAAAGCGCCGGACCGGTGCCGTTGACAGAGAGTTAACTCTCATCTGGCGGCCCAGATATCGGCTTCCGCTCGCGCTCCGCCTAGCCTGACGGGGATCATCGGAGGGAGGTTCGACAAATGGACGCGAGCAACGCTGTCACTTCGACCGAGCACACCGGCCTCACGCGTTACGCCTCATGGCGCTCCGCTTTCATCATCTCGCTCGGCGGCTCCCTGCTGGTGGCCGTCTCGCTCGGGCCCATGGCCGCCGACCTGGGTCCGGCCTCCGTCGTGGTGTGGACTCTCACGGCGCTCGTGGGGTTCGTCCAGTGCTTGCTCATCACCGAGCTCGCGGGGATGTTCCCGCACAAGGCGGGAGGCACGGCCACGTACACGCATGAAGCCTTCAGGGACAAACCGCTGCTCGGCGCATTCTCGAACTGGGGCTACTGGCTCGGATGGCTCCCGGTCATCCCCGTCAACCTGATCCTCGCCGCCGGCTATCTCAACGCGACGGTCCTGCCGCACGTCGGCGTCTTGACCATCGCGCTGATCCTGGGGGCGGTGATGTACGCGCTCAACTATTTCGGCTTGCGCCCCGGCGTGCTGACGTCCGCGGTCGTGGCGTTCTGCGCGTTCGTCCCTCTGGCCATCATCGCCTTCTCGCCGATCGTCAAGCCGTCGCTGTTCCACGCGGCGTACGTGTTTCCGATGCGGCCCCTCAACGGCTCCTGGTTCTCGGGGTCCTCGTGGGTGCTGATCATCAAGTGGATGTTCGTCGCGGTCTGGTCGTCCTACGCGTTCGAGGCCGCCTCGAGCGTGGTGGCAGAGCTCAGAGATCCCGAAAGGGAAGCCCCGCGCGCGATCACCGCCGCCGCTGTCGTGGGAGTGGTCGTGTACGGGCTGGTGCCGTTCATGCTGCTCAGCATCGTGGGGACGGACGCGCTGTCCAAGGATCCGATGGTCGCATTCCTGCCCGCGGCCAAGGCGATCTTCGGCGAGACCGGCGCGGCGATCGTGGCCATCATGCTGATCGCGGCGCTCTTGCTGGGCGTGATGACCGCGATCATCGGCTCATCACGCACCGTCTACGAGATGTCGCGCGACGGGTTGACCCTTCGCCAGTTCTCCAGGTTGAACAAGCACGGTGTCCCCGTGGGCTCGATGTACTGGGATGCGGCCGTGACCCTGACCTTGCTGCTCGTCTTCAAGGACAACGTGGTGAACATCGTGGCGGCGTCGAACGTCGGGTACATCATCCCCTTCATCCTCATCCCGATCGCCTACGTGCGGTTGCGGCGCCTGGTGCCCGCCTTTCCACGCCCGTTCAAGCTGGCCCCGATCTTCGGAACCGCCGCCATCATCATCGCGGCCTACAACGCCTTCTTGCTGGTGGTCGGTGGCCCGCTGTGGGGCGGCAAGGTGATGCTGACCGGCGGCATCATCATGCTCACCTTCGTGCCCCTCTACGCCATCCGCCGAAGCCGGGACCGGCGCCAACAGGTCGCCCCCGCCGCCGCGACTGCCTAGAACGTGCCGGTCACGGTCATCGTGGCGCCCATGCTGTCGTGCAGCGTCACGTTGATCGTCCCCGATGCGGTCGCGATATCGGTCACCACGATGTCGATGCTCGACGTCGCGTCGTCCGACCACATGTCGGTCGCGCCGTTCGCGGCGTCGAGCTCGATGACCATGTTGCAGCCGGTGGTGCCGTTGCGGCCGTGCAGCGTTTGTGGCACGCCCGTCGGGCTGATCGAGCACGCGATGTTCGCCACCGCGCTGTTGTTGTTGCTGTCCAACGCGTTGAACTTGATCCCGAGCGTCGTTTGATTGACCAGTGTCGCCATGCACGTGCCGCTCGGCGACGCCATGGTCGATCCCTGAATCTGTGGCGCCGAAACCATGATGGCGCACGCCATGGGTACACCACTGCCACTGCCGGTACCACCGCCGGTGCCGCTGGCGCCGCCGCCGCCGGTGCCGGTACGACTGCCGCTGTCAACGCCGCCGTCACTGCCCCCGGCATTCATCGCGGCCTGTTGCCCGCTGCTTCCCGAACACGCCGCCAGCGCAGACAGCACCACGAACCACACCGCCACTCTTTTGTTCACGGGAGCGGACGCTATCACGACCGCGCAACGATCTGGATGATCTCGAGGACCGCCGCGTCCCCTCGGCCACGAGTTGACTCAGATTGACACAGCCGTTACGCAATGGAAACGAGATCGCGTCAATCAGACCATCCGGAAGGTCGCCCTCGGATTCAGTCGGCGCCGGTGGTGTGCATCGTCAGCGCGAAATCCACCCCGTACGCCTCGTGGCTCGGCGGGAAGGCCCAGCGGGAGACCACCAAGCGGACGCAGGGGTCGAGCGCACGGAGGCGCGGATCGGAAATGGATTGCACGGTCTTTACTCGTCCAGAGATCCCGATGTTGAGCTTGAGGTCGACCGTCAGTGCGGCGGCGCTGTGGTCGGCCAGCAGCCACCGTTGCACGCAGTTCTTGATCCCGTCGCGATTGGCGATGATCACGTGCCTCAACGGATCGCTCGGCGAAGCGGGACGGGTGATGACGACGGCGTCCTCGATCACCCTCGGGACCGGCTCGATCACGGGTTTCGAAACGGGCGGAGCCGTCGGCTGGATGACGCGGGCCGGGGCGGGCGTCGTCCAGAGGCGCGGCGCCACGATCACCAGACTGGCGCCGAGCCCGAGGGTGAGCACCAATTCGGCGATCCGAAACACCGGCGACGGTCTGCTTGGTTCGTTGCGCATACCCACGCCCGGCCACCATGATACCTCAAGGCGCAACCGGCTGCGCCCGTCCGAGCCCGGTCTTGACGGGGTGCGGTCAGCTCGCTCGGGCATAGCGACCCGGAGGCTGCCCCACGTGCCGGCTGAATGCGGTGCTGAACGTGCTTGCCGATCCGTAGCCGACCCGCTCGGCGACGTCCGCGATGGCGAGCTCTTCGCGCCGAAGCAGGTCTCGGGCGACGGCCATGCGCCAGGAGAGAAGGTATTCCATCGGCGGGACGCCCACGGTTCGGGTGAATCTGTCGAAGAATGCCGATCGCGACAGAGCGGCCGCCTTGGCGAGCTCGGCCATCGTCCATGACCGACCGAGGTGGCCGTGCATCTGCCGGATCGCCTGCGCCAGTCGAGCGTCGGCCAGGCCGCGCAGCAGCCCCGGCGGCGCGTCGTCACCCGGAGCCGCTCGCAGCGCTTCGACGAGCAGCACCTCGACCAGCCTCGTGAGCACGAGGTCCCGGCCCGCACGCTGCTCGATCGACTCATCGCCCACCAGCCGCACCAGGGTCGAGAGCCGCTCGATGCCGCGCACATGCACCATGGCAGGCAGCAATGACACGAGGAGCGCGGCGTCGGGCGAATCGAAGACGAAGTAGCCGCCGAGCAGCCGGACGTCGGGGGGGCCGCCGCGCGTGCCGTGGCGAACTTCGGCTGCTGTCGAGGCCGCCGTCTTTGGATCGATGAGCTGCGGCTTCGCGGGCTGGAACCCCGACATCGTGAACCCCGGCGTTGCCGGCAGCAGGACGAAGTCGCCGGCCTCGAGCGTGACGATGCGTTCGCCGTCGACGGCCAGCCGGCAGCTGCCCTGCAGCACGGCACAGAAGCTGGGATGGCCGAACTTCGAGTACCGGACGGCCCAGCGGCCGGCGCCGCTGATCCGTTTCGAAAAGACGGTCCGTGGGCGGAGCAGGCCGATGACCTCCGAGAGAGGATCGTTCATGGCCGGACTCTAGCAAATGAAATATGGACGATCCATCGTAGATGGTCCGGTTCGCCGCGCGTACCTTGGGAACCATCAACGCCGCGCGCTTCACCGCACGGCTCGAAAACCAAGGAGACGCAGACATGAGCACCATCCATCTCGTCGATCCCGCCGCGCGCGGTATCGCCGCCTCGCTGCAGGTGTTCGACCCCGAGCGCGAGTCGCTGGACGCGTTCCGCGCGCAGTCGCGCGCGATGTACGCGCAGATCTCGCCGCCGATGCCCGAGGCGCGGGAAGAGCATCGGATCGCCGGGAGTCCCGCGGTCCGGGTGCTCGTGTACCGGCCGCGCAAGCCCGGTCCGCCGTCCGCTGCGATCGTCTATCTGCACGGCGGCGGGTTCATCACCGGCGAGGCCGAGATCGCCGACGCGACCTGCGTCCGCCTGGCCCAGGAGAACAACGCGGTCGTGGTCAACGTCGACTACCGCCTGGCACCGGACGCGCCATTCCCGGGACCCGTCGAGGACTGTTACGCGGCTCTGAGCTGGACCTCGAGCCAGGCGTCGTCGTTCGGCTTCGACCCCTCGCGGGTCGTCATCATGGGGCATAGCGCCGGCGGCGGCCTGGCGGCAGCGACGGCGCTGCTCCATCGCGATCGCGGGGGCTTTTCGCTGGCGGGTCAGGTCCTCATCTACCCGATGCTCGACGCGCGCACGGGGACGCCGGACGCGCCGGTCGACAACCCGACCACCGGCGAGTTCGTCTGGACGCGTCCCATCAACCGCTTTGCCTGGCGAGCGATGCGCGGCGACGCTCCGCTGCCGAGCGGGCGGGAGGGCCACTACTCTCCGTCGCTGGCGTCCGATCTGAAGAGCTTGCCTCCGACGTTTCTGGCCGTGGGCGCGCTGGATCTGTTCATGGACGAGGACGTCGACTACGCCCTGCGGCTCTCCCGCGCGGGCGTGCCGGTCGAGATGCACGTCTACGCGGGCGGCGTCCACGGCTTCGACTTCTTCCCGGGCAACACCACCGATCGCTTCTCCGCTGACCTGCGCTCTGCACTGGCGCGCTTTCTCGCAAAGGAGTCGACATGAAAAGCCAGAGGGACGCCGTGAAGACGGTGCTCATCACCGGGTGCTCGTCGGGCTACGGTCTCGCGACGGCGCTCGAGTTCCACGCCCAGGGCTGGCGGGTGCTGGCGACCATGCGTACGCCGCGCCCCGACGTCCTCCCTCAGTCCGACCGGATGCGCATTCTCCCGCTCGACGTCACGAACCCGGAGAGCATCGCCGCCACGATCGACGCGAGCGGCACGGTCGACGTGCTCGTGAACAACGCGGGCATCGGGCTTCTCGGCGCATTCGAGGTCACGCCGATGAGCACGGTGCGCGAGCTGTTCGAGACCAATACCCTCGGCGTGATGGCGATGACCCAGGCCGTGTTGCCCCAGTTCCGCGCGCGCCGATCCGGCGTGATCGTGAACGTCACGTCGAGCGCGACCCTGGCGCCGATGCCGCTGGTCGCGGTCTACACGGCGACCAAGATGGCCATCGAAGGCTTCACGGCGTCGCTCGCCTTCGAGCTCGAGGCGTTCAACGTGCGGGCCAAGCTGGTCGAGCCCGGGTACGGTCCGAACACCGCCTTCACCGGCAACAGCCGGGCACGCATGGAGGGGCTCATCCCGGCCGCGTATTCGGCGTTCGCCGAGCGGATCTTCTCTTCCATGGGCCAGCCGGGGGCCGTTACCAGCGCGTCCGATGTCGCCGAGACCGTATGGCGCGCGGCGAACGACACGACTTCGAAGCTCCGCTTTCCGGCGGGTCCCGACGCCGTTGCGCTGGCAGAAGCGCTGGGCCGGACGGATTAGGGGAGCACATGCAACGCTGGATCCGGGTCCAGCCCCTTTCGTTCGCCACCCCTTGGCCATGGCCGCCGCTCCTTCCGCTGACTCGGCGCGAAGAAGTGAGATGCCGGGAGGCGCGATCCCCGACGGCGTGCCGAGAAATGTTAACGTGGGCGCCATGGCCGACCGGGAGCAATCGCGCGAGCTCATGGACCCGGGCGGGACGGACGCCGTCGCCCCGGCTGCGCCGCCGCCGTCTAGCTTGTGGCGGTTGATCGGCCGCGGCGCCGTCGCGCTAACCGGGGCGGGGTACGTGCTGATGACTGGGCTGACGATCGTCGGCCTGATCGTCCAACTGGCGACGAGTGGCCACTACGGGAGCTCCATCCTCGGTCTCATCCTGAGCGTTGGATACGGGATAGGCGGCGTCTCGATGGTGCGCTGGGCGCTACGATGGGGGCATGGGCCCGTGGAGGGCGCGCGTCGCCAGCTCGGAGGCGCCCCCCCGTCGGCGGTGCCGGTGCAGCAGCTCCTGCTCGCGGTCGCGAGGGAGCACGGCGGTCGCGTCACCGCCGCCGAGGTCGCTGCGGCCCTGACCATCGAGCCGACACACGCGCTCCGCATGCTGGACGAGGCGGCGCAGACCGGCTACGCACGCGTGCTGTTCTCGCCCGAGGGCATTGCCGTCTATGAGTTCCCAGGATTGCTCGTCACCAAGGCGAACGCAATGGAACCGTGGCAACTGTGAGGGACGGATCGCAGACATCGTGTCGACCGCCCGGACCGGCTGGTTGCGCGCGTTGAGCTCGATCGCCACCGCCGCGTCATCGAGCGTGGTCAGCGACGGCGCAGTGTGAACGCGAGCTGCGTGACTTCCGGGTCCACGAACAGGGCCTGGTAGTCGGTTCCCAGGACGAGAGACCGTCCGGTCGAGACGTCGCGGATGGTCAGTCCGCTGGCGCGCAGCCGTTCCTCTTCGTCCGCCATGACGGCGAACGCCAGCTGGTCCGCGGCCTCCGCGAGCCGGCGGAGGGTCGCCTCGGTGTCGGTTGGTTCGTCGCCGTGGCGGTCCAGCGTCAGGGCGCTGCGGACTGTTCCCTTGGTGGTGATCGCCTCGATGCGGATGATCCCCACGCGGCCTTCGGCTGGCGTGACGAGGTCGTACGAGGCGCCGACCTTCAGAAGCTCGCTGGTGCTCATAGCCCGCTCTTGTTCGTGAAGGCGTTCGACAGCTTGTCCAGGTTTTCCGGGGTGAACCCCGATGCGCCCTCGGGGTGGATCAGTCGGGCGTGAGCTTCTCCCCAGGTCGCCGTCGGGTCGTGGACGACGTCGAATCCGGCGGCTCGAATGTCGGCCGCGGTGGTGGTGCCCATCGTTTCGGCGGCGGTGGCCATCCGGGACCAGCCCTTTTCGTTCGCCACCCCCTTGGCCAGGGCCGCCGCTTCTTCCGCCGACTCGGCGCGAAGAAGTGAAATGCCGGGCGGCGTGAGCTTGGCTTCGGCGGGCTTCAACGCGAGGTTGGCGGCGTCCCCCCCGCCGATGCGGTGAACCACGGCATCGTCCGGCAGCGGCTCACCCTTCTTCAGTTCGGTCCCGCATTCGTTCAGCCCGAACGGATCGAACGAATTGAGCGGATCCGAGACGTACCCGTACGCCGTGTGACCAGAGGCCATCCCCAGGGGATCGGCGCTGATGTAGGAACCGCCTTCGGGGTCGTAATAGCGGAATCGATTGTAGTGAAGGCCGGTCTCTTCATCGAAGTACTGGCCGGGCCATCGCAGCGGACAGAGGGTCTTGTCCCCGGAATGCGCCAGGAAGGCGCCGTAAGCGCTGAGGCTGCCGGAGAGAACCTCCGTTCCCTTGGCGTCGAACAGGGCCGCCGGGGCGCCGAGGTGATCGGTCACGATCCCCAGCGCCTGACCCCGCCCCAGCCTGGCGATGGGACGCAGGCTCTCCGGCTCGAAGAGCCAGGTGATCGTCCGACCATCCGCGGCCAGATCCGGCTGGAGGGTCTCGTGCAGAATCGCGTGCCGGTCCCAGACCCAGGTCGTGACGCGCGCGCCGCACGTCTTCGACACGCGCCGGGCCAGCGCGTCGTACCTGAATTCGACCCGCGCGCCGCCTGGCTGGACAACCGCGGCGAGTAATCCAGCCGCGTTCCATTCGTAGCGCCACCCCCGCGCCTCCGAGCTGCCGGGGACGTCCTGGTCGGTCTTCCGCACCAGGTTGCCTTCCGGATCGTATTCGAAGGTCGTCAGACCTCCGTCTTGCCGCCGCATCTCCAGCAACTGCCCGTCGGGGCCGTAACGGCGATCGCTGCGGTCACGGGTGTGAAACAGGTTGCCGACGGCATCGGGCAGGCGCAGGTCCACGCTGCCGTCGGCAGCGGCGGCGGCGGCCAGCATCCCCAGGGCGTCGTGCTCGTATCGGATCGGGCCGCGCATGGCGTCGACGACCATGCGCAGGCGGTCGTTGACGTCCCAGCTGTACTGGACCGCCTTACGGAACTCGCCGCCGACTTCGATCTCCTGCTTCACGGGACGGCCGACCGCGTCGCGTTCCCAGCGCGCGGTCACCCCGCCCGGCAGAGTGCGCTGGATCTCCAGGCCCATGATGTCCCGGCTGATCGTCGCTTCCCAGGCGTCGCCGTCGGCGACGGTGGCCCGGATTCCAACGGTTCGTCCGGCCGCGTCCCGCGTGATCTTCTGATCCAGCCCCTTCGACGACCGCACGCGCACCCGCGTCCCCAGGGCGTCGTACTCCGACGCGATCCAGTCGTCTCCCACGACTTCGCGGACCACCCGCCCCAGGAGATCTCGTTCCAGCTTCACGGCTCCCGCGTCGTTCTCGGCGCCGATGAGCTCGCCGTCCGCGCGGTACGTGTAGGCCTCTGCCTCTCCCGTGTCGTGCTTCACGCCGACGACACGCCCTGCGTCGTCGTACGCGTACGTGGTCACGCGGTCCGCGGCGCGAAACACCTTCGTCACCCGGCCCGCTTTGTCGCGAACGTAGCGGCGGCGGATGCCGCCGAATCCCAGCTCCACCTCGACCTTGCCGGCCGGGTTGCGCTCGAACCGGTACACGAAGCCGTGCTCGTTGGTGATGCCGGCGAGCCGCTCCTCGGTGTCGTAGCTGTAGCCGACGGTGGTGCCGGCCTCGGTGCGCGAAGCCGCCCGGTTCATCCCCTGGTAGGCAAAGCGGACGTCGTGCTGCTGGTCGCGCACGTGGACGACGTTTCCTTCGCCGTCATAGGCCAGCTCGCGCAGGTTGCCGTCGGCGTCCTGCACGCGCAACACGCGGCCCAGGGCGTCGTGCTCCCGTCGCTGGACGTTCCCCTTGACGTCGATGGCGGCGGTGCAGCGGCCGAGGTTGTCGTACTGCCAGCGGCTCACGGCGCCGTCCGGCGTGCGCAACGAGACCACGTTGCCCTGCTGGTCGTAGGCCAGGGTCGTCTGCTGGCCGGCGGGGTCGGTCAGGCTGGTCAGACGTTTGAGCCCCGCGCCGTCGGCGCTCCACTGAAATTGGGCGCGCCGGGCGAGCGAATCGATCCGGCCCACCAGCCGCCCCCGGTCGTCATAACCCCAGTGCCATTCGCCCTTGACCGCGTCGACGGCGCGGACCGGCTGGTTGCGGTCGTTGAACTCCAGCGTCACCTCGGCGCCGCCCGGTGCCGTCACCTTCGTGCAGTTGCCGCGCGCGTCGTATGCCCACGACATCTCCCCGCCGACGGGATTCGTCTCCTTGATCTTGCGCAGCGTGCGCTCGTCGTATTCGTACCGGGTCGCGGCGCCGAGCGGGTCCATGACCTCGGTGACGCAGCCGACGACGTTCATCTTGTAGGTCGTGGTGTGACCCAGGCTGTTGGTGACGCAGGTCCGCTTGCCGGCCTTGTCGTAGTCGATGACGTGGTCGTAGATGCCGCCGTCACCCCACGTGCGGACGCAGTAGGCGTCCTCGCCGAGGCCGTCATAGGCGAAGTAGAAGGAGAGACCGTTGCGGTTGGTCTCCTGGACCAGGAGGTGCTGCTTGTACGCGAACGTCCAGCTGTGCCCCAGCGGATCGGTCACGCGGACCAGGTCACCGTTGTCGTCGTAGACGTAGCGGGTGTGGACCTCCCAGCCCCGCCGGGTCGGGTGCGGCAGCTTGACGGCGAGCAGGCGGCCGGCGCGGTCGTGCTCGAACGCGATCTGGCGGCCGGCCGAGTCGGTGACCCAGGCCAGGTTGGCCTTGGCGTCGTACTCGAGCGCGATCGTGGCGCCGGCCCGCGCGGTCTGCCGCACCAGGCGTGACCACCACTGGCGGGGGCCGCTCGCGCCCGGGATCGGTTCGAAGGTCGACGTCGTTCCGTCCGGCCCCGCGATCTCGAAGCGGCGGTGGCCCAGCGACTTCAGGGTCAGGCGGCTGATCGGCTCGAAGACGCTCTGGCCGGCCGGCAGGACGTGGTCGGGGAAGTCGAAGGTGTCGAACTCCAGCTCGCGCCCTTCGCCGTCCAGGTAGACGAGGCGCCCCCGCTCGGCCCAGACCGCCTGGTCCAGCGAGTGCGACCAGCCGTGGCCCAGCGGGCCGGCGCGGTTGGCCCAGGACGAGGCGTAGTTGCGCTCGAACTTCAGCGGCAGCGGCCCGGGCAGCTCGAATTCGACGTGGTCGGTCAGCACTCGACCGGTGGCCACGTCCACCGGGTGCCCGGTGACGAAGCAGACCGCTTTGCTGAGCAGGTTGCGCAGCCGGCCCGGCGCCATCCGGCTGATGAGGTCATGCAGATAACCGGCGACCCACTTCGACTTCAGCAGCGCGCCGATCGCATCGGAGATCGACAGGGCAGGTGGCCCGCCCACCATGACAGGCATCCCCTTGGGGATGGCGATGACCGATGATGACGGGAGCCGCACCGGCTCGCCGCAGGACATGAACATGTCCCCCATGCGGACGGAGCTCGAGCCCATGAACGTGACCGTCGGCGAACCGAAGACGGCGATGGCGTCCCCTTCCGGCGCGACCGGCGGGCCGGGCGCCGGCGGGGGACCCTTGATGGCCGGCTTCGGGAGTTTGGGCATCGGCGCCCAGGCCGTCCCCGGCGGGATCAAGATGTGCGGCACGCCGAGCGAGTTCTTGGCATTCGTGCCGCACGTGGTGGCCGGCATGCAGTTGATGAGCACCGGCCCCTTGGGCGCCGTCCCGGTCACGAGCGCCATCGCGAGCCCCATGGCCTGCCCGGTCAGCAGACCGCCCGGATCGAACACCATCCCCACGAATGGGTTCGGCAGCGGCGTCGGCACGGGCGCCGGCATCGGCACCATCTCGAAGTGGATATCCACCCCGAGCACCATGTCCATGAAGGTGCTCGCCAGCATCGCCGCCGCCGGCCGCCATCTTCGGCTGCGGCCGCAGGCGAGGCAAGCCATTGTCTGCGGTCGTCTGCATTTCGGTGGTACCGTGTGGCCCGGCGGGTTACGGAGGCTCGCGGAGAGCGCAGGCCTTCGTGACGTTTGCCGGCTTCGCGGCCGGACCCTGGTCAACCGCGTCTGATCGCGCCTAGACGTTCGCCGCCTTCGATCACGGTGACGGCGCCGCGGGCACTCACGGTCGCGATGAAGGGTCGCGCCCGCGTCTTCCAGATCCGAAGCATCTGTGGGAGCGCGAGCCCGATCGCCTCAGCGATTGCGTCACCACCCAGCCCCGACGCCGCGAAGATGAAGGCACCCGCGCCAGACGCGTTGATCGCTTCGCGCTCGAGAGGGCGTCGACGGATCCTCTTGTCAGCGCATCGACGCCGAGTGCGCGCAGGCGCTGCGCGACCTTCTCAGTCCCCAGGCAGTGGTCGATGAAGAAGACTGGCGGTTCACGCGGCCGAGGCATCCTGAGTCCTGGCCATCTCCCACTGCAGAACCCCTTCCACCAGGCTCGGAGCCAACCTGAACTCGCGTGCGATCTCGTCGAATCGGTCGCCGGCCGCAAAGCGCTCCGCGAGCTCCTCCGCAGGAACCCGGGTCCCCTTCACGACCGGCCGACCGAAGGCGCGACGCGGATCGATCTCGACCCGCAAAGGCTCGTCCAAGCTCTTGTTCCACGGATAAATCTTTTCGATAAGCCCACCCGTGTCGCGCGAGACCCGCTTCAGAACGCCCTTCAGGAGGTCACGGGCAGCGAGCTGCCCCTGCTTGGATGCGTTCACCAGTGACCTCACACCGGGATCGTCGTCCGCGAGCGCCTCCAGCCTTTCGACGAACAGGTTGACCCCGTCGGTGTGAAAGTCTTGGGTGATCAATGGGCGAGGCTTCTCGAGCTTGCTCTCGACGTAGTCGAGCGCCTTGCGGGCGCTCTGCAGCGACACGCCGTGCTGACGCGTGATCGCAGCTAGGATGTGCGCCTCGGCCAGGTTCCAAAACGACAGCGTCCACGGCCGGTCCGGCGGGATGGAGACGATCGGACGGCTTCGTGTCCGGCCCTTCTTCGTCGAATACGCCTGGCCGTTCACCCACGTGCGTAACGTCGACTCCGGGAGACGCAAGATCCTAGCCGCCTCCGGGAGCGGATACGTCGGAACGTCCCGCGGATCCCGGTCTCCGTAAATGTTGGGCTTGGACTTGTTCACGGGCGCTCTTCTTCCTTAGTACAGCGAATCCGGGAGCGTCGACAGTTCGCCTACCTGCTCGTTCGTTCAGCGTAGCACAGTTGTCGGCCACACCCTCCCGACGGTTGTCCAACGACGCACGGAAATCGTACCCTGGCGGGCCGGGCCGAATGCCGTCGAAGGGCGATGTCCTGGCGCAGGTGTTTCGCGAAGAGCTTGTCGGGCCAGTTGCCGCCGAACCGGATGGCGGCCAGCGCTGTCGCGGATGAGGCCCTGCGGTGGTGCGCGTTCCTTGGATCTCACACGAAACTTTCCGATGGACCGGTCCGATACTAGACGGACACGTCGGGTAGAACGATGAGCACAGTCAACGTAGCCGGGTACTCGAGCGCAGAGCGCTTAGGTGAGGTCTTGAAGAGGTCGCTGCCGCTGCTGGCACCAGAGGCCCGGAAAGAGGTCGAGAAGCTCATCGACCCCGACACGCTGTTGATCGTCGCGGGCGTCCTGACCGCGTGGATCGTTGCTCACACGTTCGGAATCGGAGAGATCATCGACGTGATCGTCGTCGGTTTGGGAGCGGTCGCGATCGGGCTGTCGATCTTCGAGGGGCTGGACGAACTGTATCTGTTCGGCAAGCTGGCGATCGACGCGAAAAGCTTTCAGGACCTGGATGAGTCCGCACGCCACTTCGCTCGCGCGGTAGCGGTCTTGGGTGTTCAGGCGGTCCTGGCTTTCCTGTTCAAGGGCACGCCGAAGACCTTCAAGGGCCCCCGAGTGGACGTGGGCGAGCCTCCCCCATACGTGAGTGGGGCCAGATCCAAGCCGCCGCTCGTCGGGACCAGCCGCTTGCCTGCCGGACACGGCGAGACGGACTTCTGGGGTGGTATCGTGATTTCCCGGCTGGGAACTACAACCGACAGGCAGCTCGCCGCGATTCACGAAAGCGTGCATCGGGCTCTGACGCCGAAGCTTTCCATCCTTCGGAACTTTCGCGTCGCGGGACGAGCCGCGTCTTACACTCGCTCTTCACTGGCCGTCTACTTGGAAGAAGCGCTCGCAGAGACGGCCGCACAGGTCGGAGTGAACGGCGTGCGCGCCGCATTCCGTGGTGTCTCGTTCCCGGTCAAGTTCGGCTATGTCACCCTCCTGCGTGAAACGATGATCCGCGGCCAGCGAGTTCGCCCATTCCTTCCGGAGCTGGGAGGGCTTACGGCAGGCGGCTTCATCTATGGAGGCGTGGCATACGAGATCTGGTGGTCGCCCCAACGGCCCAAGCCAGCGGATCCGCCGCGATGAAGGTGCTTCGAGGACTCCTGGATTGGATTCGCGGCGTACCCTCGGGTCCCGACCCCGCGGCGGACGCCCATACGCCAAGGCCAGAAGCGGAGCGCATAGCCGCTGAGTGGGCGAACCGAAATCGAAAACTCTGGTCGACCCCCGTATTGGCGACCTTCAAAGTCGAGCGTGGCCGCGCCATCTGGGTCGTCGAGTCGAACTACGCCGGCAGGGGCCACCGCATCTTCGTAACCGTCGACGACGCCAGCGGGACCGTCGTCGGCCACGACGAGGTACTGACTCGTTGAAAGATGGTGGAGGCGCCGGGAGTCGAACGGGGGTCCGGATCCTCCGTGGAGTGCGCCCTTGCCACCCGAGGACTATCGACTGCGAGAGAGCGGGATTACGTCGTCCACGCTCGAACGATGTGGAGGGAATGCGCTGTCGGCCGGCTCGAAACATCTCGACCGGCTTCCCGCCGGCGGCGACAGGCTTGTCCCATCGCCGTTCTCTATCAAGCGCGCGCAGCCGGAACAGATAGAGTGGTCAGGGCGTAATATTTGGCGCAAGCCCATGGAACATCTTTCGCCCGAGGTGCTCGCCACGGTCGTTGCCGAAAAGTTCGGAGACTCGTATGGCGGCATCGTCAGCGCGGCGATGCGGGAGGATCTCGCACGCCGGGTCGAACGCGCGCTGCTGGAAGCCGTCGTCGCCGACCGGAAGGCTGCCGCGGCCATTTGCCTCGACCGACAGGCTCTCTGGGAGGCAGCCGAGGCCCGCCCCGCGACGCCCGACCCCCTCCGCGCGGAAGCGCGCGCTCGCGCCAACGAGGCCGCTTACCTCGCCGACGCCGTGCAGTGCCGCCCGTAAGCGGGCACAGCTTCGATCCGGCGCGGGCGCGATTCAGGTTCCGCAGAACGTCCGGTACCGCCGCCACTCTGGCCCGGGCGGAGCGGCGAGGTCGGCGCGCTCTGGCTGATCCTCGTAGGGCCTGGAGAGCACGTCGGCCAAGGCGTCGAAGCGGCCGAGGTCGCCGCGGCGGACGGCCGCCTCGAGGGCCTCCTCGACCCGGTGGTTTCGGGGGATGAACGCGGGGTTGACTCGTTTCATCGCGGCCGCGCGGTCGGCGGGGGAGAGCGGATCGCTGTCAAGACGGCGGCGCCACGTCTCGGCCCAGGTGCGGAACGCGTCGGGGTCCTCGAACAAGGGCAACGCGTCGGCGTCGAAGGACGGGTCGGCGGCAGAGGCACACAGCCGTCGGAAGAAGAGGGTGTAGTCCACATGGTTCTCGGCGAGGCGGCTCAGCAGATCGAGGGCCAGGGAACCGTCGTCCGGGTCCTCGCGCGTGAGGCCTAGCTTTGCGCGCAGGACGCGAAGGTGGGCCGCCTCGAAGAGAGTAGAAAACCGAGACAGGCGGTCGGTGGCGACGCGGATGGCTTCATCCTGGTCGTCGGCCAGAAGGTCCAGAAGCGTCTCGGCGAAGCGGGCCATGTTCCACTGCGCGATGCGCGGCTGATTCGAGAAGGCGTACCGGCCAGCGTGATCGATGGAGCTGAATGTCTGGCTCGGGTCGTACGCGTCGAGAAAGGCGCAAGGGCCGTAGTCGAGGGTCTCGCCCGAAATGGCCGTGTTGTCGGTGTTCATGACGCCGTGGACGAAGCCGACGCCCAGCCAGCGCGCGACCAGGTTCGCCTGCGCGCCAATCACCTGCTCCAGCAGGGCGAGCGCGTCGTTGCCGCTGCCGGCGGCGGCCGGGTAGTGGCGCGCGAGGGCGTGCCCAGTCAGGGCGACAAGAGCGTCGCGGTCGCCGCGCGCGGCGAAGAACTCGAAGGTCCCAACCCGGAGGTGGCTCGCGGCCACGCGGGTGAGAACAGCGCCTGGCAGCGGCTCGTCCCGCATGACGACCTCGCCCGTGGTCGCGACGGCCAGCGCGCGCGTGGTGGGAATTCCGAGCGCGGCCATCGCCTCGCTCACGAGGTACTCGCGCAACACCGGGCCGAGGGCCGCGCGTCCGTCGCCGCCTCGCGAGAAAGGCGTGCGTCCGGCCCCCTTGAGCTGGATGTCGCGCCGCTTTCCGTCCGTGCCGACGGTCTCGCCGAGCAAGATCGCCCGACCGTCGCCCAGCTGAGGGACGAATCCGCCGAATTGATGGCCGGCGTAGGCCAGAGCCAGCGGCTCGGCGCCCGGCGGCAGCTCGTTCCCGACCAGGACGGAAGCGCCGGCGCTGGACGCGAGCCCGTCCGGGTCCGCGCCCAGGAGCTCGGCGAGCGGTCGGTTGATCCGCAAGACCCGAGGGTCGCCCACCCTCGTGGGCGCGACCCGGGCGTAGAAGCGTTCGGGGAGCCGCGCGTAGCTGTTGTCGAAGGCCAGCATCGCACGGGAGCATGGTCGACCCCAGGCCTCCACGGCAAGCGCGGCCGCAGGTGGACGGTTCCGCGCCCGCCGGGGATACTGCGGCGCCCTCGGAGCATCAGCCGCCATGTCGATCAAATGGTTTCCGGGACACATGATCGCGGCGCGCAAGAAGGCGGCCGAGTCGATGCACGCGACCGACCTCGTCATCGAGGTGCTCGACGCCCGCGTCCCACGGGCCAGCTGCAACCCGACCTTCGAGGCGCTGCGCCACGCGGGGCAGAAGCCCGCGCTGAAGCTGCTCAACAAATCGGACCTGGCCGATCCGGAGCAGACGCGACTGTGGCTGCGGCACTACAACGCGCAGCCGGGCGTGCAG
>CAZJMY010001010.1:0-15813 GCA_964546845.1 uncultured Myxococcales bacterium
CGTCGCCCGCGCCGATCTCGGCCAGCACCTCGGTCGTGACCTGCAGCTGGCGTTCGAAGTTCGGGTCGGACGCGTCGATGACCTGCGCCAGCAACCCCGCCTCCAGCGCCTCGTCCAGCGTGCTCTTGAACGACGCCACCAACCCGTGGGGCAGCTTGTCGATGAACCCGACCGTGTCGGAGATCAGGATGCGCGGGTGGGTGGGCGGATGGAGAGGCCGCACCGTCGTGTCCAGCGTCGCGAACAGCTGGTCGGCGACGTACACCTGGCTGGCCGTCAGCGCCCGCATCAGCGTCGACTTGCCCGCGTTCGTGTAGCCGACCAGCGCGACGCGGCTCATGTCGCGCCGGCGCGCCCGCTGCGTGCGCTGCTCCTCGGCCAGGGCGTCCAGCTCGCGCGTGAGCTCGGCGATCCGGTCGCGGATCTTGCGGCGATCCAGCTCCAGCGCCGACTCCCCCGCCCCCTTGCCGCCGATCCCGCCCCGCTGCCGGTCCTTGCCCTTCCCCGACTCCCGCAACCGCGGAACCATGTACTGCAGCCGCACGATCTCGACCTGCGCCTTCGCCGCCCGCGACCGCGCATGCCGCCGAAAGATCTCCAGGATGACCGCCGTCCGATCGAGAACCTCTACCCCCGTCTCCTTCTCGAGATTCCGCGCCTGCGACGGCGTGATGTCATGGTCGACCAACACCGCCCGAACGTCCCCATCCCCATCCCCGTCCTCGTCCTCGTCCTCGTCCTCCGCCTTCACCCCGATCACCCCCTTCAACTCCGCCAGCTTCCCACTCCCCACCACCGTCCCCGGATCCAGCGACTCCCGCTTCTGCGTGACGGTGGCGACCACCTCGACCCCCAGCGTCTGCCCGAGCCGATGCAGCTCCGCCAGCGACGCCGCAAAAGCCGCGTCGTCGACCTCCGGGAGCTGGACGGCCAGAATCGCGGCCCGCATCAGGCAGCGCGTTCCAGCGCGCGCTTCATCGCCGCGATCGCCTGATCCTGCATGGCCCCCACCGGGCCGGCCATCTCGTTCGGCAGCAGGTCGATGGTCCACACCAGGCGCGTCCCGGCGCCGTCGGCCGTCACCTCGACCGCCGCGTTGTAGTGCGTCGTTCGACCGCCCACCGCGCTCCAGACCAGCCGCCGGCCGGCGTCGTCCAGCGTGACGATCGGCTCGCGCGCGACCAGGCCGTTGGCGAACGTGACCACGCGGACGTCACCCTCCATACGCGTGTCCAGGACGAAGCCGGGGACCAGGCGCGTGTGCAGCGCCCCCACGTCGCGCACGGCGTCCCAGACGCGCTCGGGAGCACTCCCGAGCCGCAGCTCTTTCCGAAGCGTCGCCATCCGCCACAACTTACTCTGTCCGCCGCTCTTGTCGAACCGGCCCGGGTGGACAATTTCAGCCCTCGGAACGTCGCATGTGGTGGAAGGTCTTGACGGCTTCGCTGGTGGTGATGGGCCTGGCCCACACCATTGCGCGCGAGCGGCTGTTCGCGCCCCTGCGGCGGGCGCTGGGCGGGCACGACACCTGGCTCGGGTATCTGGTGTCCTGCCCCTATTGCGTCTCTCACTGGGTCGCGTTCCTGGTGGTCCCCCTGACCGGGACCTACGCCATCGACGTCGTCCCGCGGTGGGGTGCCCTGTCGTGGGTCCTGCGCTGGCTGCTGTCGTCGATTCTGGTGACGGTGGTCGCCGCGTTCTTGCGGGTCGCGTTCTACTTCGTCGACGAGACCCAGGGGCTGGTGCGGCGCCAGCAGAAGACCGTCGAGGAGCAGGCGGAGACCGTCCGCGCCGCCCGAGAGCGCCTGGCTGCCCCGCAGACGAGCGAGGACGCCGGCGACGGGGACGGCCCTCGCCGAGACACCCGGCACTGACGCCTCAGGCGGGCGCGCCGCCCGGGGGCAGGTCGTAGTCGAACGTGTAGAAGTGCTGGCCGTCGACGATGTCGATCTTCATCCGGCCCGACAGCCCGCGCAGGTCGCCGGTCGCCGAGTCGGGGACCACCGTCAGCGCCAGTGACGGCGTCCCGCGGGTCATCGTGCCGCTGTGCTGCAGAACGAAGCCGCCGGTCCGCCCCTGCAGCGTGCCCGTCACCAGCTCGATGGCGACATACCCCGCCGAGCCCTGCACGGTGGTGTTGGCCGACAGCATCTCGGCGTGGCTGGTGGCCGCCAGTGGCCCGTGGAACTGCTTGTCGACGCCCACGCGCGCGAGGCCGACGGCTTCGGTCATCCCGAAGGGCGGCTGCGGCGTCAGCTTCACGTCGAAGGTCCCCTTCACGCGCGCCGAGTCGCCGCCGCGTTCGCTGTCCAGCATGCGCATCTGGTGCGCGTCGTAGCGGCTCCCTGCGACGGCCTCCGCCGGGACGGCCTTCTCGAGGCGGGCCAGATCCTCCGCCGTCAATCGGACCTGCAGCGCGCCCAGCGCGTCCTTCAGCTGCGCGCGCGTTCGCGCGCCAATCACCGGAATTGCGCCCGGCCGCCGCGCCAGCACCCAGGCAATCGCCAGCTGCGCCGGGGTCGCCCCTTTCTCCGCCGCCAGCGCCGCCAGCGCGCCCGCCAGCGCCTGGTTCCGGGCGCCGTTGTCGCCGGCGAAGCGCGGCAGGCGAGAACGAAAGTCGCCGGCGCCCGACGGAGTCGACCCGACCAGCAGCCCGCGGGACAGGACGCCGTAGGCCGTCACGGCGATGCCCAGCTCGTCGAGGGTCGGAAAGATCCGCGCCTCGGGCCCGCGGCTGATCAGCGAGTACTCGATCTGCAGATCCGCCACCGGCTGCACGGCGTGCGCGCGCCGGATGGTCTGCGGGCCGACCTCGGAGAGGCCCAGCGCCCGGACATGACCGGACTTGATCAGCTCGGCGACGGCGCCCGCCGTGTCCTCGATGGGCACCGCCGGGTCGAGCCGCGCCGGGCGGTACACGTCGATGTGGTTGACGCCGAGGCGTGTGAGCGAGTGGGTCAGGAAACTCTTCACCGCCGCCGGCCGCGCGTCGTACCCCAGCCAGGCTCCGTCGGGTCCACGCAGCGCGCCGAACTTCACCGAGAGGCGCGCCTTGTCGCGCCGGTCCCGCAGCGCGCGCCCGATCAGCATCTCGTTGTGCCCCATCCCGTAGAAGTCGCCGGTGTCGATGAGCTCGATGCCGGCATCGAGGGCGGCGTGAATGGTGGCGATGCTCTCCTGCTCGTCGGTCGGACCGTACATGCCCGACATGCCCATGCAGCCGAGCGCGAGCGGGAACACCTCAGAACACCTCGGCGTCGTGGGCGCCGCGCAGCGCGCGCCGCATCTCGACCGGCAGCTGCGCCGGATCGACGATCACCTTCTGGTAGTGCACCGCCCGGATCGCGTCCGCCGGCACCGTGAAGTCGCCCGCGTTCTCGACGTAGACGACGATCTCGGGGCGCTTGCCGCACAGATCGCGGACGGCGCCGATCTCCTCGCCGCCGTCCTTCGTGAACACCTGAAACCCGACCTCGATCTGGCTCTTCAAATCCTGGCTCATCCGCCGAGCCTGGCCCGGCTCAGGCCCCGCGTCCAGTCACAGTTCCATGGAGACGAGGCTCTGCACGTACGCGACGAGGTCCGCGCTTCCGGCGCTGGCCGCGAGGCCGGGCGGCAACGCGGCCACGATCCAGGTGACGGGCCACGAGAGAGTCTGTCCGTCCGGCACCGTCTGATACGCGCCCTGCTCTTCGACCTCGACGTAGCGGCCGCGCCCGTCGACGAAGATCTCGATCTCGGCCTCGTGCGGGGCGGCCAGGCCCAGCGGCACGTCCGCGAACGTCTTGATCAGCACGACGTCGCCGGTGACGTGCGCCAGCCAGCCGCCGGCGCCGTCGGCCAGCAGCTTCTGGTCGACCCCAGGCGCGGACCCCGGATGCTGGTACCAGGTGCACCCGGCAGCGGTCGTGGTGGGTGGCAACGCGAAACCGCCGCCCGCGCGCGGCGCGTCCGCGCCCGTCGGATAGAACGTCAAGCCGCCCGGGCCGACACGGGTGATCTCCCAGGGCGCGTACGTCCCGTCGCCGGCGGCGGACGTGATTCGATATTCCACGTGGACCACGCCGCCGGCGGCGCCCGCCGTGAACCGCTTCGCGACCTGCATGCCGAAGTCCGCGTTCACCGGCCCGGTGAACGCGAGGCTGGCGTCGCTTCCACTCACCGCGAACGGCGCCGTGTCGAACGAGTCGGGCGGCGGCCACAACCACAAACTTTGCGGGCTGGTCCAGAACGTCGACCCGAAGTCGACCGGGTCCGTCGAGGGTCCCGTCAACAGGTTCGCGCCGCCTGGAAGGTGCACGTCGACGACGCGCGCGCCCGCCGGCGCCACCTCGACGTACAGCGCCGCCGCGGCGAGCTGATAGTCGCCGTTCGCCAGCGGGCGCGGCGGGCTGGCACCTCCGCCGCATCCAGCGACCAGGACCAGCGCCCCCAGCCCGCCCGCCACCGTCGACCACCACCTCCGCCGTCGCATCGCGCCCCTCCGTTCTGCCTCGGCGCGACTGTAGGAAATTCCGGCGGGCCCGGCTAGATCCCACCGGCCAGGGGCGGCTCGCTGGCGGCCAGATTGCACTGGTGGTAGACGCGCACGTCGCTGGGGCGCAGCGACCCGACGACGCTGTGCCACACCGCCCGGTTGTGGAAGATCACCAGGTCGCCGTCGCGCCACGGGTGGGCGTACACGCGCGCCGGCGCGATCGCCGGCCGCATCAGGTCGTAGAGCAGGTTGCGGCAGGTCTCCAGATCGCCGATGGGCTGGCCGTCGACGATCAGGTCCTCGACGCAGTAGGCGTGAAGCTGCAACGCCAGGCGCCCGGTCAGCGGGTTCTTCCAGACCAGCGGCAAGGTCGTCACCTTCGATTCTTCGTAAGGCGGCAGCTGCTCGCGCGGGAGCTCGCGCCCCTCCGACACCAGCCCCAGCCCGTTGGATCGCGCGCGCGCGTTCCGCATCCAGACGTAGGGGTGCGGCGCGTACCGTGCCTGCGTCTTGCACGCCCAGCGGCGCTGCGCCGGCGACAGCAGCTCGAAGGCCCGCACCCCCGACACGAACGCGGTCGCGCCCAGCGCGACATCCAGCGTGTCGCCGCTCCCGTCGTCGTACATCACCGTCTGCGTGCGGCCGGCGGGAACCTTCAGCGCCAGCAGCGTCGTGACCTTGGGCGGGTGCAGCTCGTAGAGAGCCGCGTCGATGTGCCACCGGTAGAACCGCGTCAGCCCTCCCGCCTCTTGCTCGTCGGTCAGCGGGTGCAGGTGAAACGCGCGGTGCGACGGGTGGTGCAGCTCGACCTCGGGCAGCCCCTCGTGATCGGAGACGCGGGCGTTCCCCAGCAGCTTCACCTGCGGCCAGGCGGGGATCGAGACCAGGTCCTGCACCAGCACGCTCTGCTTCATGATGTCGGGGCGGTCGCCGTGACCGTACGTCTTCACGGCCGGATCGAAGCGGCGCGTGAGCTCGAACTGCGCGCGCGGCGACAGGCGCTGCTGGCCGCGCACCACGACCACGGCGTGCGTCAGCACGGCCCGCTCGAGCGCGGCGAAGCCGGCATCGTCCAGGGCCTCCAGGTCCAGCTCTCCGGCGTCGACGCCGAAGTCGACGTCGTCGCCCCCTCCTTCCAGCGGCTGCAGCGAAAGACCCGGCGCCAGCTTCAGCGATGCGGTCAGCGATGCGGTCATGAGCCCCCCGCCCCAAGGCGACCACGCCGCCGGCCCAGCTGCCGTTTCCGCCGGGTCCGCTTCGTGTAACTTCGGGCGGAAGCCGGCGCCGCGGTTCAGCCGCCGCTCAATCGCTGGCGGCGGGCGGCCAGGATCTTCGCGAACGACCGCAGCGCCACCTCGTCGGGCGTGAGGCCCGTCGCGCGCATGTCGGCCGCGTCGATGGCGCCCGAGTTGAGCGCCCGCAGGAAGTAGTTGAGCAGCCCCTGCCCGGTCGCCGCGTCGTCGAACACGTCCCCCACCAGCGTCGCCTGGGCGGCCTTTTCCACGAACGCCCGCAGGCGCTCGGCGGCGGGCGCGAACCCCTCCAGAAAGAACGCGAAGCACGTGGCGTAGCGCACCGGCAACTGCCCCGGGTGCAGATCCCAGCCCTGGTAGAATCCGCCCTCCAGCGAACGGCGGATGTGCCGGTGAGAGAGGCGCCAGGCGGCGTGCACCACCGCCCGGTTCTGAGCTTCCTGCTCCGCGGTCAAACCGTCGCCGCGGTGCGGTCCCACCGGCATCACGTTCGTCGCCCCGTCGCTGAGGAAGAGGCCCGTTCCGCCGTACGCCAGCATCATCATCCCCTTGGCCAGGTCGCACCACGGGTGGTCCATGGTCTGGTAGGCGGCGGTGATGTTGCACGAGGCCGTGAAGTCGTACGTGCCGAAGTGGGCGCCCCGGCACCGGCCCGCGCACGCGTCGAGAAAAGCGGGCAGCGGCGAGCGCCCGTCGGCGCCCAGCAGCGCCTGCGTCGTCTCGATCATCAGCTCGACGCGCAAGCTGCCGGCCGGCAAGCCGTGGCGGCGTTCGAGCACCTCGAACAGATGCACCAGCGCCCGCGGCTGCTCCGCCACCGTCACCTTCGGCAGCGTGACGACGAAGTTGTCAGGCAGGCGTCCGGCCGTCGCGTCCAGCAACGTCTCGACGAAGACCTCCAGCGTGCGCGCGCCGCGCGTTTGCCACTCGGTCCCGAACGACTTGATGCGGATGCCGAGGAACGGCGGAAGCAGCCCGGCGGCCAGCCCGCGCGCCACCTCGCGCGCGGCGGTCGCGGCGGCGGCGTCCTCTTCCGCGTCCGGGCGCGCGCCGAACCCGTCCTCGAAGTCGATGCGAAAGTCCTCGACCGGCTCCGCGCGGAGCTTGGCGAGCAAGCGGTCGTAGACGTTGACCGCCAGCGGGCCCGCCGCCGGGAACCCCAGCGCCTCCGCCAGCGCGGCCGCGTCCGGCGCGTACCGGGCGAGGTGCCGCAGCGCCAGCTCGCCCAGCCGCCCGGTCGTCTCGGCCTTGTAGAGATGGGCGCCGCCGTAGACCGTGTGAATGGGCTGGCGCGCGGGCGCGTCGCCCGGGTAGCGCGCCGCGAACGCGCCGTTCGCCTGGGCAAGGGCGGCGAGCGCCGGGCTGGTCGGGTCGAAGGTCATCCCGCTCAGCTCCCCCGATAGGTCGAATAGCCGAAGGGCGACACCAGCAGCGGCACGTGGTGGTGCTGGTCGGGCGCGGTCACCTCGAACGTCACCTGCACCTGCGGGTAGAACGACGGGCGCCGGGTGGCGGCGAAATAGGCGCCCGTCTCGAAGGTCAGACGGTACGTGCGCGCGTCCAGCGGCAAGCCGCCCAGCAGGTCCGCCGTGCGACCGCCGTCGTCGGTGACCGCCGTGGTGACGGCCCGCCAGTGGATCCCCTCGAGCACGTCGAGCCGCAGCGTCAGCCCGCGGGCGGGCTGCCCCAGCGCCAGATCCAGCACGTGCGACGTGAGTCCGGTCTTGCCGTTCGGGCCGGGTTTTTCGTTCATGCGCTCAGCTTCTCCAGTCGCAGGTGGATGATCCGCGCCTGCTCTCCGGCGGCGATCGCCAGCTCGCGATCGGGATCGTTGTCGAGGCGCGCCTCGATGAGGCACAACATCTCGGCGGCGCTCTTGCCGGTCGCGCACACGATGAAAATGTAACCGAAGCGCTCGACGTACCGATCGTTGGCCGCCTGGAGGGCGCGCCGGGTCGCGGCGTCGGCGCCGGCCGCGGCGGCCTGCTCTTGCCGGGACCAGGCGTCCGTGCCGCCGGCCCCGATGCGCGGGTGCTGGGCGAACGCCTCCAGCCAAGCCTCGCGGTCCAGGGCCCACCAGATCGCGGCTGCATCGGCGAACAGGGCGGCGGCCGTCGGCCAGGGCCGGCGGCTCAGCATCGCGTCGGCCCAGCGCGCGGAGCCGCAGCAGCGGGCCAGCGCCGCCCGCGCGTCGCTGGCCGTCATCGCGGCGAGCACGACGTGCGGTTCAGCCACCTGGCTGTCCCCAGACGCGCAGCCGCGCGACGCCTCCGTCAGGGAAGATGCTCAGCCGCACGTGCGTCGCCGGGCGGCCGGCGACGGAGAAGAACTGTCGCTCGTCGCCGCGCAACTTCGACGGGACGACCAGCGGGTGCCAGGCGTCCGAGTCGAGCAGGTCGGTGATCCGCGCGACGGCCGGCAGATCGACCGCCTCCAGGGCGCAGCGGTCGGGGAAGTTCCCCTTGAAGTGCGCGGTGTCGACCTCGACGACCGCGGGCACGCCGCGCGCGCCCAGGCGGACCAGCATCCAGTCGTGCCCTGGCCCCCGGCGGCGCCGCGTCTCCCAGCCGCCGCCCATGTCGGCGGGCCGCCCCGGGAGCAGCAGGTTGTTCATCGGCCCGAAGAAGGCGTCGGAGCAGGCCAGCGCCAGCCCCCCGTTCTTCACCGCCGCCAGGTCGCGCAGGCCAGGATCGACGTGCGTGCGCGCCGTGTCGTCCAGCTCCGCCGGGCGGTCCCAGCGCGGGTGCACGCGACCGAAGGCGCGGAACCGCGCGACCCCGCCGTCGGGGAAGATGTTGAGGCGCAGGTGGGTGACCGCCCCGCCCGGCGCGGCGGCGAACAGGTTCTGCGCGTCGGGCCGCAACGGGACCTGGTCCAGCAGCGGCGCCCAGTCGTCGCGGGATCCCAGCGCGGCAGCGTCGGCGTCGTCGGGCGCCCAGATACCGTCCACGGAGGCGAACGGCGGGTGATTTCCGACGAAGTGCTGCGTGTCGACGTCGAATCCCAGGATCTGCCCCGGCGCGCCCAGCGCCAGCACGCACCAGTCGTGACCGGCGCCGCGCTTGCGCCGGCTTTCCCAGCCGTCCATCCATTTGCCGCGATCGGTGAACTTGCCGTCGACGAAGACCGCCCGTTGCGGCTGCAGCAGGTTGGCGGCCTCGGCGAAGAAGTCGTCGCTGGCGCCCAGCACGCGGCCGCCCAGGCCGGCCGCCGCCAGATCGACGAGCCCCGAGAACGTCGCGACGCCCGACGAAGACGAAGGTCCAGAGCTCACGCGCGTGTGTCCCTCCCCAGCAACTGGCGACCGAGCGGCGCCCCGGCCGGCTGATCCCCGTCATAGATCAGGCGCCCCCGCAGAACGGTCGCCTCCACCCGCCCACTCAGGCTTCGGCCGACGTACGGCGAGATCTTGTGCCGAAATTGCAGGCGCTCGGCGTCGACCGCGACCAGCGCGTCCGGATCCCACACCACCAGGTCCGCGTCGAACCCGGGCGCGAGCCGCCCCTTGCGCCGCGCGAGCCCCGCCAGCGCCGCGGGCCGCGCGCTCATCCAGGCCGCGAGGTCGGCCAGGCCGTGACCGCGCCGCCGCGCCTCCGTCCACACGGCGGACAGGCCCAGCTGCAGCGAGGCGATGCCGCCCCAGGCCGTGGCGAAGTCACCGCGCTCCCGCGCCTTCAAGGCCGGCGCGCACGGGCTGTGGTCGGTCACGACCAGGTCGATCACCCCGCGCGCCAGCCCCCACCACAGCGCCTCCCGGTTCTCGCGCTCCCGGATCGGCGGCGCGCACTTGAACTCCGTCGCGCCGTCGGGGACCGCCTCGGCTTCCAGACACAGGTAGTGCGGGCAGGTCTCGACCGTCAGCGGCAACCCCTCTTCCTTGGCCCGCGCGATCTGCGGCAGCGACGACGCCGACGACAGATGAACGACGTGCACGGCGCAGCCGGTCTCGCGCGCGAGGCGAATCAAGAGCGCGATGGCCGCATCCTCCCAGGCAGCGGGGCGCGACCGCAGGTACCCGCCGTAGGCGCGGCCCCCCGTCCACCCGTCGTCGGGAGCGCCCAGGTCCAGCTCCGCGTGCGCCAGCAGCGGCAGCCCGGCGGCGCGCAAGGCGGGCATGGCGTCCCGCAGATCGGCCTCCGTCGCGTTGGGGAACTCTTCGATGCCCGAGTGGACCAGAAACGCCTTGCATCCCAATGCCCCCGCCTCGGCCAGGCCGGGTAGCTCGCCCGCGTTCCCGGGCACCACGCCCCCCCAGAACCCGACGTCGACCCACAGCTGGCCCGCCGCCGCGCGCCGCTTTTCTTCCAGCGCCGCCCGCCGGGTCGTCACCGGCAAGCAGTTCAGCGGCATGTCGACCAGCGCCGTCACGCCCCCCGCGGCCGCCGCGCGCGTCGCCGTCGCGAACCCCTCCCAGTCGGTGCGCCCCGGCTCGTTGACGTGAACGTGCGAGTCGACGAGGCCCGGCGCGACCACCCGATCCCCCACGTCGTGCACCGGGATCTCCGGCGGCAACGCGGCCGCCTCGCCGGCGGCCAGCACGGCGCGGATGCGCTGGTCCTCGATCCAGACGGTGGCGGCCTGGACGCCGGCGCCGGTGACAACGCGCCGGCTGCGCACCGCCCAAGGGCCGGGATGATCGGCGAGCGGGCCGGCGAGCGGGCTCAAAACTCGCGCTCCGCGAAGTCGCACAGGCTCTGGAAGTGCAGGTCGCGGTCCTCGACGAAGAACGAGGCGGTGATCCCGCCCACCAGCCGCTGGATCGAGTACTTCATCCCCGAGATGCTGGCGCCGCCGAACCCCAGGCTCAGCAGCCCGCCGAACGTGTAGTTGAAGAGGGTCCGCACGTACGGCGCCTCGCCCGGGACCTTCTCCGTGTGCTCGAACCCGGGACCCAGATACGGATGCCGCAGAAGATCCTCGGACTCGTCGCCGGGCGGCGGCTGGAAGCGATCCGACCAGCGCGCGATGTGGCGCTCGACCTCCCGCAGCTCGGGCCGTCGCGCGAGGTCGGTGACGAATCCGGTGGCGGCGATGACGAAGTCGACCTCGTGGCTCTCGCCGCAGCTGGTCTGGATGGTGACCGTGTCGCCCTGGGCGGCGACGCCGGTCCAGGCGCAGCCCGGGTGCAGGCGGAAGCCGTCGCGCCCGCGGGCCCGCTTCAACGTGTCGGCCGGCGGCAGCTGCCCCATGCGGGCGATCTGGCGGACGAAGCGCCACTTGTCGGCATCGGGCAGCTCGCCCATGTGGCGCAGGAAGCCGACGAACTCCGCCCAGCGATAGGCGTTGACGTCGACCAGAGCGCGGCGCCGAAAGCAGAGGGTCACCTCGCGCGCGCCGTGCTCCAGCGCCACCGCCGCGTTGTCGAAGGCCGACGCGCCCGCGCCCAGCACCGCGACGCGCTTGCCGGCCAGCGCGCCGAAGTCGATGAGGTCGCGCGTATGAGCGTAGAGGTGCGCGGGCAGCGCGTCGCGGATGAAGGCGGGCACCTCCCACTGCCCCGAGCCGTCGATGCCGGTCGCCAGGACCACCCGCCGCGCCAGCAACGTCTCGACGGCGCGTCCGTCGCGCGGGTGGGTGCACGGGATCTCCCAGGCGGTCTCGGCGGCGTTCCAGCGCAACGCGCCCACGCGCGTCTGCGGCAGCACCGGGATCCCCAACGTGCGCCGGTACCAGGCCAGGTACGCGGCCCAGGTCTCCTTGGGCATGAGCCCCATCGCCTCCCAGCTGCCGGCGCCGTGCACGGCTTCGTACCAGGCCCGCGGCGTCAGGCTGGGGACGCCCAGGTCCGGCCCGGTCAGGTACTTGGGCGTGCGCAGCGTCCGCATGCGCGCGAAATTCAGCCAGGGGCCGGCCCGATCCAGCGGGTTCTCGTCGACGACCAGCACGTTCGACACGCGCTCGCGCGACAGGCCGAACGCCGCCGCCAGCCCGCCTTGTCCGCCGCCGACGATGACCACGTCGAAGCGCCCCGCCCGCTCGGTCATCCACGGGCGCCGCGGATAGTCGAGCAGGTCCAGCTCGCGGCGCACCTGCGCCGCGTGC
The DNA here is from genome assembly GCA_964546845.1 of uncultured Myxococcales bacterium. Lineage (GTDB taxonomy): Bacteria > Myxococcota_A > Polyangia > Fen-1088 > Fen-1088 > JADGRB01. The sequence continues at coordinate 11,773 of CAZJMY010001010.1, forward strand.
CGATCGAGCGCCTCCATCCCGGTCACGACGCGCGGCTCCTCTCAGTGTCCTGCCGGCAACGTCCCTTGCACCCCCTTCACGTAGAAGTTGATGCCGTGAAGGAACTTGTCGTCCGCGGTCTGGCCCGCGGCCAGCACCGTCTTGCCGTCCTGATCGACGATGGGCCCCTTCCAGATCGCGTACGACCCGTTCTTCAGCCCCGCCTTCACGGCGTCCAGCTTCTTCTTGAGGCCGGCCGGGACGCTGGCGGACACCGACACCAGGTCGATGGCGCCCTCCTTGACGCCCCACCAGGTCTGCTCCGTCTTCCAGGTGCCGTCGAGGACGTCCTTGGTGGCCTTCTTGTAGTAGGGGGCCCAGTTGATCACGGCCGACCCCAGGTGCGCGTGCGGCCCGTACTTCGACATGTCCGAGTCCCAGCCGAACCCGTGCTTGCCCGCCTTCTCGGCGGCCTGCAGCACCGCCGACGAGTCGGTGTTCTGCATCAGCACGTCGGCGCCGTCGTTCATCAGCGCCTGGGCCCCTTCCCCTTCCTTGGGCGGGTCGAACCACTTGTTGACCCACACCACGCGGGTCGTCACCTTCGGGTTCACGCTCTGCGCGCCCAGCGTGAACGAGTCGATGTTGCGGATGACCTCCGGGATCGGGATCGACGCCACGACGCCCAGCGTGTTGGTCTTGGTCATGCCGCCGGCGATCACCCCGGCCATGTAGGCGCCCTCGTACGTGCGCGAGTCGTACGTGCGCAGGTTGGCCGCCGTCTTGTAGCCGGTCGCGTGCTCGAACTTCACGGCCGGCGCGCCCGAGGCGACCTTCAGCATCGGCCCCATGTACCCGAAGGTCGTGCCGAAGATCAGGCCGCAGCCCTGCTTGACCATGTCGCGCAGCACGCGCTCGGCGTCGGCGGCCTCGGGGACGTTCTCGACGAAGACGGTCGTCACCTTGGGACCGAACTCGGCCTCGACGGCCTTGCGCGCCTTGTCGTGTGCGAACGTCCATCCGGCGTCGCCGACGGGCCCGACGTACGCGAACCCGATCTTCAGCGGCGCGGCCGCGTCGGCGCCCGCGCGCGTGACGCAGACGCCGGCGCCGGCCAGCGCCAGCGTGAACAGAGCCAAGGCCATCGAACGTCGTCCTCGTCGCGTCTTCATCAGTCGTCTCCCCCAGGTGTGTTCAGCGTGCGGTTCATCGTCAGGTGCCCGGTCGAAAGATCCGCCCCAGCGAGGCGGGCATGTTGTGGCGGATCCAGGCCGCGCGGCGCGAGATCAGCACCAGCACGACGACCGTCGCGAGGTACGGCAGCATGCCCAGCAGGTGGCTCTCGATCTGGACGCCGCGCTCCTGCAGGTGGAACTGCAGCATCGTGAGGCCGCCGAACAGATAGGCGCCCAGCAGCACGCGGGCGGGCCGCCAGGTCGCGAACGTCGTCAGCGCCAGCGCGATCCATCCCCGCCCCGCGATCAGGTTCTCGACCCAGAGGTGCGTGTAGGCCAGCGACACGTACGCGCCGGCCAGGCCGCACAGCGCGCCGCCGAACGCGACGGCCGCCATCCGGATCGCGCGCACGCGATGGCCCAGCGCGTGCGCCGACTCGGGCGACTCGCCGACGGCGCGGAGCAACAGCCCGGCGCGCGACCGAAAGAAGAACCAGGTCAGCCCCGCCGCCAGCGCGACGGCGGCGTAGACCAGCGGGTGATAGCCGAACAGCGCCGGGCCGACCCCGGGCAGGTCGCGCAACCTCGGGATCCCGTCGAGCGCCCGTTCGGGCAGCTGGCGGTCGACCAGCGACGCGCCGGCGAACGCCGAGAAGCCGACCCCGAACAGGCTCAGCGCCAGCCCGGTCGCGTACTGATTCGTGCCGAGCCCGATCGCCAGCCAGCCGAACAGCGCCGCCATGGCGGCACCCGCGCCCGCCGCCGCCACGTACCCCAGCACCATCGAGCCGTGCAGCGCCGTCGCGTAGCCGGCCAGCGCGCCGACCAGCATCATCCCCTCGGCCCCCAGGTTGAGGACGCCGGCCCGCTCGTTCACCAGCAGGCCCAACCCGGCCAGCGCCAGCACGGTGCCGGCGTTCACGGAGGCCGCGATCATCAGCGCCAGCCCGCTCACGACCCGGCGGCCTCCGGCGCGGGGACCGTGCGGCCCACCCACAGCACGCGATAGCTGGCCAGCGCGTCGCACGCCAGCAGCGTGAACAGCAGCAGCCCCTGGAACACCCCCGACAGCGCCTGCGGCAGCCCCAGCCGCGACTGGGCGAGCTCGCCGCCGATGTAGAGGAGGCTCATCAAGATCGAGCCGAGCAGGATCCCGAGCGGGTGCAGCCGCCCCACGAACGCCACGATGATCCCCGTGAAGCCGTAGCCGACCGGCAGGTGCGGCGTGAGCTGGCCCAGCGGACCCGTGACCTCCAGCGCGCCGGCCAGTCCAGCCAGCGCGCCCGACCCGAGGAGCGCCGTCCACAGCGAGCGGCGGGCCGAGAACCCGGCGTAGCGCGCGGCCCGCGGCGCTTGACCGCCGACGGCCAGCTGGAAGCCGGCGTACGTGCGGAAGAGGAACAGCCAGGCCAGCCCCGCGACGGCCAGGGCGACCAGCAGTCCCACGTGCGCGCGGTGCCCCTGCGCGAGCAACGGCACCTGCGTGACGGGCAGGAAGGTGATGGTCTGCGGGAAGTTGAAGCCGTCCGGGTCCTTCCAGGGGCCGTACGTCAGATAGCCGAGCAGCATGTCGGCCACGTAGACCAGCATCAGGCTGACCAGGATCTCGCTGGCGTTCCAGCGATCGCGCAGCAGCGCGACCAGGCCCGCCCAGGCCGCCCCGCCGGCGACGCCGGCCAGCGCGAGGGCCGGCAGCACCAGCGCGGCGTGGCTCCCCTCGTGCGCGCGCATCGCGACCCAGGTGGCGGCGATGGCGCCCATGATGAACTGCCCCTCGGCGCCGATGTTCCAGACGTTGGCGCGGAAGCAGACCGCCAGGCCCAGCGCGATCAGCATCAGCGGCGTGGCTTTGACCGCCAGCTCGCTCCAGGCGTCGGCGCCCCGCAGCGGCTCGATGAAGAACAGCGCCAGCGCCCGCCCGGGCGGATGCCCCAGCGCCGCGAACAGCACGGCGCCCAGGCCCACCGTCGCGGCCAGCGCGAGCAGCGGCGCCGCCAGCGTCAGCGCGCGCGACGGCGTCGGCCGCGCGACCAGCCTAAGCATGCGCCTCGACGGTCAGCGGCGCGGCGGTCGACCCAGTCGCGTCCGGCGCCGCTTGCGCGTGAAACAGGCCGCTCATCCACTGGCCGATGAGGGCCGGCGTGGCGTCGCCGACGGCGATGCGCGGCGACAGACGCCCGCGCGCGATGACGACCAGGTCCGCGCACAGCTCGAACAGCTCTTCCAGATCCTCGCTGACGATCAACGCGGCCCCGCCCGCGTCGCACAGCGCGACGATGTCGCGGCGGATCTGCGCGGCGGCGCCCACGTCCAGCCCCCAGGTGGGCTGCGCGACGATCAGCACCTTGGGGGCCGCGTCCACCTCGCGACCGACGATGAACTTCTGCAGGTTCCCGCCCGACAAACTGCCGGCCAGGGCGTCCGGACCGCGCGCGCTGACCCCGAACCGCTCGATCAGCCGGGCGGCCAGCCGGCGCGCGCGGCCCCGATGCAGCCAGCCGCCCGGGCCCACGGGCTCGCGCCGCGTGAGAAGGGTGTTGGCGGCCAGCGGCAGCGCAGAAACCGAGCCGCGCCCGATTCGTTCTTCCGGGACGAAGTGCAGGCCCAGCGCCCGGCGCGCGCGCGGCGAGGCCGACCCGACGTCGCGGCCGAACAGGCGGACGCTGCCGGCCGGCGCGCGCCGGTCCTCGCCGGACAGCGCGGCCAGCAGCTCGGCCTGGCCGTTTCCCGACACGCCGGCGACCCCGACGACCTCGCCGCTGCGCAGCTGAAGGTCGATTCCGGACAGCGGCATCCCCAGCTCGTCCTCGGGCGGCAGCGACAGGCCGCGCACCTCCAGGACCGGGTCGCCGATCCGCGCGGCCCGCACGGGCGGGGCCGGCGGCGC
>CAZJMY010001011.1:0-7923 GCA_964546845.1 uncultured Myxococcales bacterium
CCTGCGGGAGCTCCGCCGTCCGGCAAGCCGCCGTCGGGCGCGCCGCCGGCGGGCCGGCCCCCCGCGGGAACCCCGCGCACGGGTCAGCCCGGTCCGGGCCAGCCGGCCGGGCGCAAACCCTCGGGCGACCCGACCGCGGGCCCAGCGCGCCCCGGCACGCCCGCATCGGGCAACCGCGCTTCGGGCCAGCCGCCGTCGCCGGGCAAGTCGGGTTCGGGAAAACCGTCCTCGGGCAAGCCGGCCTCCGGAAAGCGGCCGGCGGGCAAGAATCCGACGGGCAGGCCCGCCGGCGGTCACCCGCCCTCCGGGAAGCCGGCGCCGCCCGGCGAGCCGGCTTCTTCCGGCAGGCCGGCGCCTTCCGGTCGGCAGCCGCCGGCGGACGCCCCGGTCCCTCCCGGGGAGCGGCCGTCTTCGCCCGGCCGCCCCGCCGTCCCGGAACCGCTGGCTCCGCCGGCTGCCGCCGCGGCCTCGCCCACTCCCCCACCCGCCGCTCCACCGGCGCCCGCCGCACCGCCGCCCGGGGACGGTGGGGACGGTCGCGTCACGGTCCTGAACCCGTCGGACGGCGGCTTCTGGTTCTGGCTGCTGCGCTTCTACGCGTTCGGGTTCCTGTGCGCGCTGGGCGCGCTGGTGCTGGGCGGCTTCGGCGTCTACCTCTACTTCGCCGCGACGCTGCCGCCCATTCCGAACCTCACCACCTACCACGACGTCGCGGCGACCACGACGGTCGTGCGCGCGTGGGACGGCACGCCGCTGGGCGAGCTGGCGACCGAGCGCCGCGAGATCCTCCCCTTCGCGCAGTTTCCGCCCCAGCTGGTGCACGCCTTTCTCGCCGCCGAGGACCGCCGCTTCTACCAGCACGACGGCATCGACTATCGCGGCGTGGCCCGCGCGCTGGGCGCGAACCTCCGCGCGGGCGAGGTCGCTCAGGGCGGCTCGACGATCACCCAGCAGGTCGCGAAGTCCTTCCTGTCGTCGGAGCGGACCATCCAGCGCAAGATCCGCGAGGCCATCCTGGCGCGCCGCCTCGAGCGGCGAAACAGCAAGCGCGACATCCTGACGCTGTACCTGAACCAGGTCTTCCTGGGCCACGGCGCGTACGGCGTGGCCGCCGGCGCGCGCACCTACTTCGACAAGGCGGTCGCCGACCTGGACGTGGGCGAGATGGCGCTGCTGGCCGGCCTGGTCCGGGCGCCGTCGCGCTTCTCGCCGCTGGCCAACCTGGACAAGGCGCGCAGCCGGCGCGACCAGGTGCTGACCGCGATGGTCGCCGCCGGCTACCTGTCCGACGAGGAGGCGAACCGCTGGCGCGCCCGGCCGGTGATGATCCGGCAGCGGCCCGATTTCTTCCGGACCGTGTCGCCGTACTTCAGCGAGCAGGTGCGGCGCGACGTCAGCCGGCGCTACGGGGACAAGAAGCTCTACGAGGCGGGCCTGGACATCGAGACCACGCTGCTTCCCTGGATCGACGTCGCCGCGCAAGAGAACGTCGACTTCTCGCTGCGAAAGCTCGACAAGCGGCAGGGGTGGCGGGGTCCGGTCGCGCGCCTCTCCGGTCCGGCCGCCGACGAGTTCCGCCGCCGCGACGCCGCGCGCTACGGCGCCGAGCCCCCTGTCGAGGGACGTCTGTACCTGGGGCTGGTCGAGGGCCCGGCGGACGCGGGCGCGTACCGGATTCGCGTGGGCGCGCGCGTGTACCGCCTGCCGCCGGCCAACATGCTGTGGGCCGTCCCCTACAGCGCCAAGGACACCGTCAACGACCGAAAGCTGGAGTCGACGGTGGGCGTGCTGCGGACCGGCGACGTCGTCTGGGTGAAGAACGCGCACCAGTCGCGGCGGGGGCGCTTTTCGGACTGGACCTACGACGCCAAGAGCGAGGTCCAGTGGCTGCCCGCCTACGACGAGGTGAAGGCGGGCAAGAAGCCCCCACCCGTCGAGGTGACGCTGGAGCAGACGCCGCGCGTGCAAGGCACGGTGTTCAGCTACGATCACAGCTCCGGGTACGTGGTGGCGCTGGTGGGCGGCGACGACTACGACCGATCGGAGTTCAACCGGGTGACGCAGGCCTGCCGCCAGCCGGGGTCGGTCTACAAGCCGATGTACTACTCGCTGGCGCTGGACCGCGGCTACGGGTTCGGGTCGCTGCTAAACGACGTGCCGCGCGCCGAGGTCGACCCCATCACGGGCGAGGTCTGGACGCCGACCAACCTGAACAACACCTCCGACTACCAGGTCACGCTGGAGTACGCGCTGATCTGGTCCAAGAACGTCCCGTCGGTGCAGCTGTTCAAGTTGATGGGCGGCCACGACGTCGAGGCCTGGGCGCGGCGGCTGGGCATCACGACGCCGATCATCCCCGACCAGGCGCTGGCGCTGGGCGCGTCGTGCAGCCGCATCGACGAGATGACCCGCGCCTTCTCGGCGTTCGCGCGCAACGGGCTGCTGATCGATCCCGTCTACATCCGCCGCATCCGCGACCGCACGGGGACGGTCATCGAGGACCACAGCGCGATCGGCGACCCGTTCGGCGCGCCATCCGAACGGCTCGATCGCCTGATGCAGCTGGGGATGGCGCGGCCGCCGAAGCCGGTCATCCCGCCGCGCACGGCCTATCTGACGTCGAAGCTGTTGCGTCACGTGGTGACCCGGGGGCACGCGCCCGCCATCCGCACGTCGGGGCTGCTGGCGGCGGGAAAGACGGGCACCTCCAGCGCGACGATGGACACCTGGTTCATCGGCTTCACCTCGCGCTGGATGACGTCGACCTGGATGGGCGACGACCTGCGCGAGCGGCCGCTGGGCCAGAAGGACGCCGCCTTCATGCTGACGGTGCCGCTGTTCGCGCGCTACATGAACGAGGTCACCGCCGCGCAGCCGCTCATGGAGATCCCCTGGGAGCGGCCGCCGGGCGTCAAGCCGGACGACACGGGCGGGACCGTTCGCACGACGATGGAAGAGGTGCTGGCGGACGGGCAGGAGGCAGCGCCCGGGCACAAGCCGGCCCGCGCGGCGGCCCACGCTCCTGCCGCGCCTCACTAGGTCGGCGCGAGTGGACGGTCACTTGCCGCCCAGAAGGTCGACCGTGTTGGCGGTGATGTGCGGCGCGACTCCCTTGCCGGGCGGCCGGATCTCGATCGCGTCGACATCCACGGCGTCGCGTGGCGGCGGCGGCGCAACCAGGATGGTGTTCATCCCTTTCGTGAACGGGAGGCTGACGGTGGCCGGGTGGATGACCGCCTGCGCGCCCGTGAACACCGCGAAGTGGTAGGCACCAGGGAGCGTCTTGCCGTTGACGGTGAACACGTGGGGGCGACAGCCGAACTGGCCGGGCTCCGTCATGGGTTGACCGCCGCAGTCGTTGTCGCCGTACGTGTCGCTTGCGCCCGAGTGGTACCAGAACGTGACGTCGTAGTCGCCGTCGGCGGGGACGGCGACGTCGTTGAACTGCATCCACCCGGAAGGGTGCGAGCCGTTCTTCGAAACGATCCAGGTGACCTCGGCGCCGCCCGAGCAGCATTGGTCACCGGGCGTCAGCGGCGTGATGCACGTGCGGGCGCAGGTCGTTCGCTTCGCAAAACCGAAGATTTGGTTGGGTGGAATGGCCTCGGCCTCGAAGATCGCGTCGAAGTTTGCGGACAGGCCACCTTGACCGCCGGGCGGCCGCGATCCTCCCTGCCCGCCACTCGAGGCTCCTGCTCGACCTCCGGGCGCGCCTCCTGGCCCTCCGCCGATCGACGCGTCGTTCCCTGCCGCTCCCGACGTACCGCCGCTGGCGCGCGTGCCGCCCGTCGAGAGGCTGCCACCCGCTCCCGGCGGCGCACCGCCGGTGGCCGCCGCGCCGTCGCGGCCGCCCGTCGACGAGAGGGCGCCGCCCGACCCGGTCTGCCCACCGCCGGCACCCGCGCTTCGAGCTGACGACGGTGCACCGCTCGAGCAGGCGGTCACGATGGCGAGCGCCAAAGAAAACGACCCACATCCGCGGACCGCTGTTGGCGTCATGCCCGGCGAGGGGGCGGTTTCATCGAACTCATTCACAAAATGTGCACGTTAATCTGGAAGCGTCCCCTCCCGTGGGTACGGGGACCAGCGAGTCGCCGCCGGAGGACTCATGAGCGGCCTACGTTTGAACGACGCTTCCAGTGAACACCGGATCGACGCGCTGCTCGTCGTTGCGGTCTGGATGGCGATGGTGGTCGCCGGATGTGGCTCCGGCCCCGGAGCCGGAACGGGCGGCGTGGGGACAGGAAGTGGCGGGCTGCGCCCGACTGGCTCAGGGGGCACGACGAGCGCAGGAGCGGCCGGAACACCCGGTGGGTTGGGCGGCTCGCGCGGCAGCGGCGGGATCGTCACCGGCGGCGGTGGTGGTGGCGGCGCCGTGGCGGGAAGGGCCGGCGCGGGCGGCAACAGCGCGGGAATGAGCGGCGCGGCCGGTGGACCGGTGGGGGCCGGTGGCGGCAGTTCGGGCGGCGCGTTGGGCTCCGGCGGCGCGCCCGGATCGGGCGGCGCGGCGCCGGCCGCCACCAACGCGCCAATCGCCCCGCGCTGGGCGTTCGAGCCGTGGGTCTGGGAAGACAACGGGAACACGCGCGCCTCCACCGAGATGGTGGTGGGGGGATATCAGAGCCGGCATATCCCCGTCGGTGCCGTCATCATCGATAGCCCCTGGGAGACCGGCTACAACACCCTGGTCTGGGACACCGCGCGGTACCCGGATCCTGCCGCCATGATCGCGCAATTCCATGCGAACGGCGTCAAGGTGATCATGTGGACCACCGGCTTCGTCGACGACGACACCAGCGTCTATCAAACCGTCAAGCAGAAGGGGTACGGCGTCAATGGCGGGGCGGATTCGACGTGGTGGAAGGGGACCGGCATCCACATCGACGTCACCAACCCCGCCGCCGCCGATTGGTGGAACGCGCGCATGGGCGCGGTTCTGGCGGGTGGCGCAGACGGCTGGAAGCTCGATCAGGGCGCCGACTTCATCGGCGATCCCGTGAAGACCGCCGCCGGCTCTCTGTCCGTCACGGAGTTCAAGAAGCGCCTGTCCGCCGACTTCTACGACTACTCGACGTCGGTGAATCCCAACGCGATCGTCGTGGTCAGGCCGTACGAGGTCGAACAGGGCGGCGGCGTCGGATCCGATCCGGCCAAGTGCTCGATCGGGTGGGTCGGGGATCACGACGGTGGGTTTGGCGGCATCGCGGAACAGCTGAACGACATCTATCTGTCGGCGGAGAGGGGCTACGGCGCCCCCGGCGTCGAGGTGGGCGGTTACTTCCGCAACGCACCCACCAAGCATTCGTTGATCCGGTACGCGGAATTCGGCGCGTTGACCCCGTTGATGGAGAACGGTGGAACGAACGGCGGGCTGAAAGAGCACTTGCCCTGGAGCTGGGACGCGGAGACGGTCGACATCTACCGATACTTCGCGACACTTCACAGTGAGCTCGGCGCCTACAACTTCAGCTACAGCGTCGAATCGCACCTGACCGGCAAGTCCATCGTGCGCTCGCCCGACAAGGCGGCAGCGCAGCATCTGCTGGGCGATCAGCTGCTGGTGTCGGTCATGACAGCGGACACCACGAGCAAGGCCGTGAAGCTGCCGGCGGGCCAGTGGATCGACTACTGGAACGAGGACATGACCTACGCGGGTGGCCAGACAATCACTTATCCGACGCCGCTCGATCGCTATCCCCTCTTCATCCGGGCCGGCGCAACCATCCCTCTGGACGTCAAGACGGACGTGACAGGCCACGGCGACGCGAGCTCGGCGGGAAAGGTCACGCTGGCCGTGTATCCCTCCGGTCAAAGCGCGTTCGTGTTCCACCGCCCCACGGGCGACGGCGTCGCGTACACGGACGTCACCGTCGCCGTGGACGCGGTTACTGAAACGATCGAGGTGAGCGGCACCGCGGTTGCCGATTACCGCCTGCGCATCAAGAGCATGCAGGCGCCGACCGGAGTCGCGGGCGCCGACACCTGGTCGTATGACGCCGTGGCGAAGGTGATCATCGCTGACAAGAAGGGGGCGGCCTTCACCGTGAGGATCGCCGGACTGAAGGGCTACCCCTGACGCAGAGCCGCCGCAACGGCGAACGGCGCGAGGTCAGCCGCCGAGGAGGCGGAGGGCGACGCCCATCAGGCGCAGGGTTTCGTCGTGAGTGGCGGTCGCGTGGATGCGGACGGCGGCTCCCTCGCGGTCCAGGGTGACGCGGCCGAGCAGGGCCGAGAAGCCGCCCAGGATCACCAGCGGGTTGCCGCGGAGGCGGGCGCGCAGGTTGGGCCATTCGTCGTCCCAGTGGCGGGCGTCGGCCTCGTTGGCGAAGGTCGCGGTCACGTCGAGGAAGGTCTCGTCGCCGGACATGCCCGCAACGGCGCGCGCGGCCGCCGGCAGCTCCATTCCGTAGACCTGCGGGGCCACGCCGCCGCGGGCTTTGAAGATGTCGACGGCGCTCATCAGGACGTCGCCGTCGGGGGGCATCAGACCCTCCTCGGCGTCGATGCGTGACAGCAACGTCGCCCAGTCGACGGCCGCCGGTGCACCCGCGCCGCCGTCGGCGCCCGCATCGTTGTCGCCGCCGGCGCCGGCGTCGGGCGTGGGGACCACGACCTTGGCCGCCGCGCGATCCAGCAGCAGCGCGCGATAAGCGGGCGGCGTCACGACGGCCAGGCCCGGCGCGGCCAGCACGATCAGCCGATCGTCGCGCGAGAAGCCGGCGCCCGTCTTGCCGTGCAGCGAACGCCGCTCGCCGATCCATCGCCCCCGATCGGCGTGCCAGATGATCCCGCGTTCGGTCGCGCGCGCGCCCTCGTCGAGCGCCTTGCGAAACGCGTCGTTCTCCAGGTGGTGGCGGGCCGCCAGGAACGTCACCGTCGGGTCTAGCGGGTGCGGCGTCGCGATCAGCAGCGCGTCGAACGAGCGAAACAGGTCCAGCCCGGTTCCGTCGAGCAGGTCCCGGTGGTCGGGCAGCCGCGCCAGCAGCGCGTCGATCCCCGGCGCCAGGTCGCTGGTACGCAGGCGGTCCAGCCGCAGCAGCACGGTCAACCGCGAGCCGCGCGGGCCGTAGGCGGTCAGGTCGTCCGTCGGGGCCGGTCCACCCGCGTCCTGCTCTGCGCGGGCCTGCCCGGACTGCTCCCGGTCGTCGGCGCGAGTCGCCTCGATCTCGGGCTCTTCGGCGCGCGGCGTGCGGTGGCGCGCGCGGCGGGGCGTGCGCGCCGGGCCACCGCCGCCGGGCGGGGGCCCACCGAGGGGAAGGTCCGTGACCTGCGCCGTGTCGAGGCCGGTGATCTCGACGTCGACCGAGCCCTGAAACGGGCGCGCGCCCAGGCCCAGCGCCGCCACCGCCACGACGACGTGCGCCAGCAGCGACAGGCCCAGCGCCAGGCTCCAACGCCGCGCCATCCCCCGAGTATAGCCGCGCGCGCCGCGGCCGCCTGTTCAGGGCAGATCGTAACGGGCGGCGAACACGGGTGCCGGCGGCGCCACGCCGACGGTCAGGACCGCGCCTTCGCGCGGCCACTCTTGCACGATGTCCTGCAGGGCGGCCGACAGGAACGCGCCGGCGACGCGCGCCGCGGCCGCGTCGCTGGACGTCGCGTCCGCCGCGATGAGGCGGCCGCCGGGCCGCAGCGACGGCGCCAGCGCGCCGATCCAGCGCTGGGTCTCGGCGGCGGGCAGGCCGGCGGCGTTCTCGATCACCAGCGCCGAGAGCGAACCGCGGCGAAACGGCAGCTCGGCGGCGGCCAGCGCCACGTCCAGCGGCCGCTTCTCCTTGCGGGCCCGGCGGCGGACGCGCACCGCCTGGGGGCGCGCCTCGCTTTCGACCAGCACCAGCGTGGCGCCGCCCCCGGACAGGGCGGCGCCCAGCCAGGGCGGCCCCAGGACGACGACCGGGGCGTGCTTGTCGGTCCAGCGCAGCA
>CAZJMY010001012.1:0-3734 GCA_964546845.1 uncultured Myxococcales bacterium
AGCTAGACCGGAGGTATGTATGAACGTTCGTGGCCTGGCCGTGGCGATGTTCTGCGCGGCCGTCCCCTTCACTCTCTCTTGTGCTCAGTCAGATGATTTCGATACGGCGGGCTTCTCGACGACGCCCGTACAAGGTTCGACAGGGGGCGCGGCCACGGTCGGGGTTGGCGGTCTGGGAGGCGGGCTCAATGCGACGGGCGGCCGCAGCGGCGGCAACGCGGGGAACCCGATGGTGACGGTCGGCTCAGCCGGTGGGTCCGCCACGGGGCCGTCGCCGCAAGGCAGCGGTGGCTCGCCGATGACGGGCAGCGGGAGCGGGGGGACACCCAGCTCGACCGCGACGGGCGGCTCCAGCGGCGGCAGCACGGCCGCGACGGGGGGACGCACCGGCAATCCAGGCAGCACCACCGGCGGCACGACGGGGAACCCCGGCGGCCGCACGGGGAGCATGGGCGGAGCGCCCGGCAACCCCGGCACGACCACCGGCGGCACCACGGGCGCGGCGGGCGGGCGCACGGGCGCGACGGGCGGAACCCCGGGCGCGACGGGCGGAACCCCGGCCGCGACGGGCGGCACCCCCGGCGCGACCGGTGGCAGCGGCCCGGCCCCGGGCACGACGTCGGGCGGAACGATCGTCCCGCTCTACACCGATCCCACCGATCGCTCGTGGACGGCGATCGTGACCGCGGCGCTGGCGCATCCCAGCGTCGAGGTCGTCGCCATCGTCAATCCGGCGGACGGCGCGGGCGCCTCGAAGAGCGCCGACTACACCACCGGGATCGCCACCTTGCAGGCGGCGCACATCAAGGTCATCGGCTACGTGGCGACCGGCTACGGCAGCCACAGCATCGCGTCGATGCAGTCCGAGATCGACAAGTGGAAGTCGTTCTATCCGACCGTCCAGGGGATCTTCTTCGACGAGCAGTCGAACGACCCCGCCGACGTCGACCACTACAAGACGCTGTCGCAGTACGCGAAGAGCAAGGGGCTCACGTACACCGTCGGCAACCCGGGCACCGACGTCCCGACTTCGTACATCGGCGCGCTGGACACGATGATGGTGTACGAGAGCGACGGTCTCCCCACCATCGCCAGCCTGAAGGCCTGGTCGGCGTACGCGCCGTCCAACTTCGGCATCATCCCGTACAAGTGCTCGATGGACGCCGCCTTCGTGAAGCAGGCGCGCCAGTACGTCCGCTACATCTACCTGCAGAGCGACGACCTGCCGAATCCCTGGGATTCGCTGACGACGTTCTTCGGCGACCTGATGGCCGCGCTGGAATAGCGGCGTCGGTTCGCGCGCTAGCCTTCCGCTAGCCTTCCGCCACCCGTCTGCTACCCGTCTTGCCCGCCGCCGTCCAGCACTTCCCGGACGCGGCGGGCCAGCTGGTCCAGCGTGTACGGCTTGGCCAGGAACTCGATCCCTTCGTTCAGGACCCCTTGCCGGACGATGACGTCCTGGGCGTAGCCCGAGACGTAGAGGACGCGGATCTCGGGGAACAGGAGGCGCATCCGCTCGGCCAGGATCCGGCCGTTCATTCCGGGCATGACCACGTCGGTGATCAACAGCTCGGGCGGCGCGCGCAGCGACCCCGCTGCCTCCAGCGCTTCCGCGCCGCTTCCGTAGGCGCGGACCTGGTAGCCCAGGCTGACCAGCACGGTCTTGGCGAGCGTTCGCACGCGCTGGTCGTCCTCGACCAGCAGGACGCTCACGCTGCGCGCGCGGCGGGGGACGGGCGCCCGGGTGGGCGCCGCCTGGGGGGCGCCCGTCGCGGCCGGCAGGTAGACCTTGAAGGTCGTTCCGCGGCTCGGCTCGGAATCGACCTCGATCGCGCCGCCGTTTTGCTGAACGGCTCCGTAGACCATCGCCAGGCCGAGGCCCGTCCCCTGACCCGGTCCCTTCGTCGTGAAGAAGGGCTCGAACAGGTGCGTCCGCGCGCTCTCGGTCATTCCCGCGCCGTTGTCCGAGACGGCGAGCAGGACGTACGTGCCCGGGCGGCTGTCGACGTGCTTGGCCGCATACGCCTCGTCCAGCGTGACGTTCGAGGCCTCGATGGTCAGGCGCCCGCCGTCCGGCATCGCGTCGCGCGCGTTGGCGGCCAGGTTCAAGATGATCTGCTCGACCTGGCCGGGATCGAAGGTGACGGAATTCAGATCGGCGGCGCAGCTGGTCTTGACCTGGATGTCTTCGCCGACGAGGCGCATCACCATCCGTTCCATCCGCCGGATGACGTCGCGCAGATCCAGCACGCGCGGGGCGATGATCTGCTTGCGCGAAAACGCCAGCAGCTGGCGCGTCAGCGCGGCCGCCGACTGCGCCGCCTCCATGACGTCGCCCAGATAGCCGCGGCTCGGGTGCTGCGACGGAAGGTCCGCCATCGCGAGCTCGAGCCCGCTCCACATCACCGTGAGCAGGTTGTTGAAGTCGTGCGCGACGCCGCCGGCGAGCCTGCCGACCGACTCCATCTTCTGCGCCTGAACGAGCTGCGCCTCGAGCCGCTTGCGATCGGTGACGTCGGTGAACCTGACCAGGATCTGGCTCGGCTTGCCGCCGGCCTCGCTCACCGCTTCCGCCGCGATGCCCAGGTAGAACGACGTCCCGTCGGCGCGGGTCGCAGAGACCTCGAGGTTTCGCACGCGGTCGTCTCTGAGGTGCTCGAACAGCGCGTCCGGCTCTTCGTCCTCGATGTGCCCCAGGTCGCCGAGCGACCGGCCGACCAGCTCTTCCGTCTCCGGATAGCCCCACAGCCGGCGCAGGGCGGCGTTCGCGAAGGTCATCGTGCCGCGGGCGTCGGCGATCGCGATGGCCTGCGCGCTGGAGCTGAGGACCGTGTCCAGGATGCGCAGCCGCTCGTCGGCGTTGCAACGCTCGGTGACGTCCTGCACGGCCCCGATCGTGCGGGCCGCGCGGACGACGCCGTCCACCGTCTCGAAGTGCGTGCGCGAGCGCGTGGCGACCCAGCGCACGGCGCCGCTTCGGTCCAGGATCCGGTGCTCGATGTCGAAAGAGCCGTCGCCGGTCGGATCGTGGGCCCGCCGGACCGCCGCGATCACATGGGCGGCGTCGTCGGGATGAACGTGCGAGAGGATCTTGGGCAGCGTCGCCGGCTCGTCCGGGTCCCACCCGTAGATTCGCCGCAGCTCCAGCGACCAGTAGATGAGGTCGGTCGAGTGGTCATGCTCGAAGATGCCGATGTTGCCGACACGGATCGCCTGGCGTAACCGTTCGTCGTCTTCGCGCAGAGCAGACCTCCCCGTCATGAAACGCGTTGCGTCGGCGCGCAGCGTTTCGGAGCAGCCGATTGTGCCTGATCTTCGGCCGGGACGGGCAATGCCAATGTTCAACGCCCATCGGGCGCGGCGCGCCAGGGGCGCTAGCTGTTGCCCTTGGGCTCTTCGTCGTCGGAGAGGTAAGCGAAGGTCCGGACCAGGTTCACGATCTGCTCGCGCTGCTCGGCGGTCTGGTCGACGAACTGCACGCCCATGCCCGGGTTGATGTTGTCGTAGCTGCCGGGGCGATAGGGGTTCACCCACATCACGCGCCCTTCGAGATTCAGCCGCGGCCCGCCGGTGGGGGCGAAGCTGAGATTCAGCTTGGTGCCCGGCGGCTCGGGCGCGTTGGTGCGGATGAAGATGCCCATCGCGCTGATGTCGGTGATGTACGCGAAGAGGAAGTTGTCCGCGCTCTTGTAGTCGACCTCGATGTCGACGGTCACGCGCGCGTGGGTGCGGCG
>CAZJMY010001013.1:0-14288 GCA_964546845.1 uncultured Myxococcales bacterium
AGCGCCGCGACCAGCGCCGCCACCGCGGCCGGGCTGGCGACGCCGCCCAGCGCGCGCGCCGCGTGTCGAGCGGCCTCGTCCGCGGGACGCCGCTGCAGCAGCGTCGTCAGGAAAGGCACGGCCGGGCCCGCGCCCGGCCAACCCATCGCGTCCAGGGCGGCCACCTGCAGGTCCGGCGGATCGGCAGCGGCGACCCGCAGCAGCGCCGGCACCACCCGCGGATCCCGCAGCGCGCCCAGCGCGCCCACGGCCGTGACGCGCACCAGTCGGTCGGCGTCGTCCAGCCGTTCGAGCAGCAGCGGCGCGGAGGCCGCGGCGGCGGCGGGATCGACGGTGGCCGCGCGCGCGACGAGGCGCACGGCCCGAACACGCACCTCCCGGTCCAGATCGTCGAGGCATCCCAGGATCACGGAGAGCGACGCCGAGGCGCGGCCCGGCGCGGCCGCGTCGATCCGCCCCAGCGCATCCAGGGCCTGCGCGCGCGTCTGGGCGTCGGGATCGCGCGCCGCCTGCTCGAACGCCGCCCGCACCTCGGGCGCGGCGGGTCCCTGCGCGGCCCCGAACGACAGAGCGTCCAGCCCCAACGTTCGGTCGCCGGGGGGCGAGGACGGCCCCGTCAACCAGCCCAGCGCCTGCTGCCGCGCCAGCGGGTCGCCGGCGCGCACCAGGATCCGCGCGACCAGCAGCCGCGCCTGCGAGGGACCCTCCGCCATCAGCGGCCGCAGCCAGGGGGTCGCCGCAGCGGCGCCATAGCGGGCGACGAACCGCGCGACGGCGTCGGCTCGCTCGCCCTCGGGCGCAGCCTGCAGCGCGCGTCCGTCGGCCGCCAGCGCGCCCGGCCAGACGGCGGCGCGCGCCACGCCCGCCCAGGCCGCCGTCACCGCCAGCGCCATCGCCACAGCCGCGCGGCGAATCATCCGGCGATTATATCCGCGCGTCGCAGACCTCACGGCGATCGTTTAGACTGCAGCCCATGACGCGAGAGATCATCGTCCAGATTCTGGAGGGAGAGGGTGCCGAGGGACGGTCGGGGACCTACAAGATCCCCGAAGCCCGCGAGGCGACCTGCTTCATCTCGAACCCGGGCGACCTGCTGGCGATCCCGCGCGTCACCCGCATCGAGCTCAAGGAAAACTACATCGCGATCTCGACCACCAAGGACGAGCGCTTCTCCTTCGCTTACGCCGACGTCCTCGGCTTCCGCCTGGCCGCCCCCGCCACCGCCAAAGAGCGCTCCGCCGGCTTCGCCCGCTGATGAAGTCGAGGTTGCGGTCCGATTGACCGCCGGCCGACGATCCGGCCCGCTGGCTGCGCCGGGCCTGCGCTTCCGGTCCTCATTTACGCACAAGTAAACTCCGGTCCGGTTCTCGGCCCGGCTTCGCCATCGGGCCGGCTTATCGGCCGATGTCCGATTGCTCCAAAAGAGTCGAGCGGTGCCGAGGGGCGGCCGATTCAACGCATCGACATGGACCAGCTGGCGATGGTCTTGCTGCCGTTGAACTTGGGGAAGGTCGGCATCCGGCCTTGCACGCAGCTGGCGAAGCCGCCGCGCTGGCCGTTCACCTTCACGGCGGAGACCTTGCCGGTCCCGCGGATGACGAACTCCAGGCTCATCTCGGTCAACCCGGGGTTGTGCTTGCGTTCGGCCATCAGGCAGGGGACCAGCCCGCGGTAGTGGTGCATCATGGTCTCTTCGATCACGTCGCCGTCCAGCGTCTCGTCGCCGGCGGCCGCGTACTTGGACGCGTCGCCGAAGTTCGAGTCGTTGTTGAACTCGCTGTCGGCGCCGCCCGCGTGGTGGCCGCCGCCGCTGCCGCGCTTGGCGACCGTGGCTTTCTGGAAGCTGAGCTTCACGTCCTTGAGGAACGCGTCGATGTCGGCATCGTCGGTTCGCGAGGCGATCTTCGTGTCGTCGCCGGCCTTGCGGGTCCACACGTAGAACACGACGCCGCCCACCGCCGCGCCCAGCGCAACCAGCACGAACACGAACGTGAAGATCGACTTCCGCTTGTCGGACTTCTCCGCGTTCTGCTCGGCGACGGCGCGCCGGTTCTGCTCGCGGTGCCGCTCGGACGTCCGGGTGAACTCGCGCAGCAGGGGGAAGTCCTTGACCTTCTGGCGCTCGCCCGTGTCGCTGTCGACCAGCAGGTGCTCGCCCAGGATCTCACCGCGGGCGATCTGCGCGCGGATCTGCGCCAGCGAGAACGGCCCGAAGTCCAGCCGGTCCTTCTGGACCAGCCAGCGCTCTTGCGACTCGTCGATCGCCGCGCCCGCCGCCTGGGCGACGTTGAACGTCCGCCCCAGCGTGCTGCGCGGGCTGGCGGTGTCGGGCGCGGGGGCGGCAGCCTGTTGCGCCGGCTGCTGCGCGGCCTGGACCGCGGGCGCGGCGGCGGGGCGCGGGGCCGCCGGCGCCTCCACATGTGGCGTGCCCCCGGCCAGCGTGGCGGCCAGCGCGTCGCGCAGCTCCATCGGGGTCGCGAAGCGGTGCTCGGGGGCGGCCGCGAACGCCTTGGCCAGGATCCCGTCGACGACGGGCGGCACCTCGGGGACGGCCTGGCTGGCCGGCACGAACGGGTTCGTCGGCAGGTGCCCGGTCAGCACCTCGTAAAGCAGCATGGCCATCGAGTACACGTCTGACGCGGACGTGGGCGGCGCCCCGGCCAGCACCTCGGGCGCGACGTACAGATGGTCCGGCGCTCCGGCGGGGGCGCCCCGGCGCGCCAGGGCGGGGACCGTGCGCGCCAGCCCGAGGTCGGCGACCTTCACGCGGCCGGCCTTGTTCACCCAGATGGAGGCCGGGTTCAGGCCGCCGTGGGGCATGAAGCCCGCCGCCCGCTCCAGGCCGTTGGCGACGTGGGTGATCAGGTTGCAGGCGCCCTTGAACGAGACCCCGTGCCCCTCGGTCCGCTTGCCGTCGATGAACTCGCGAAGCGTCTGCCCGTCCAGCAGCTCGGTCGCGATGAAGATGTAGTCGGCCTCTCGCCCGGCCGTCAGCACCTCGATGAGGTTCTTGTGCACCAGCGCGCTGGCGTTCTCGATGTCGGTGACCAGCTGGGCCGCCGCGGGGCCGAGCGCGCGCACCGGGATCACCCGGACCGCCGCCGGCCCGCGCCGGTTGGCGTCGGCCGCGCGGTAGGTCTGGCTGACGGCGTCCTGGCCTATGAGCGCTTCCAGACGGAAGCGGCCGCCGACGACCGCCCCCGGCTGCAGCTGCCCGGGGACCGGGCCTTGGGGCTGCCCTTGCTGGGCCGAGACGGCGAGCGAATCACGTCCGGGGGCCATGCGAGCGGGGACTCTAACAAACTTCGGTCAGAACCGAAACCCTGTGTATTCCGGGCGTTTTTGGCCGCTACATCTGCCCGTTTCTACTTGGCTTCGACCACCTGGGGGAGCTTCTTGGCCTGCGCGATCCAGTCGACCAGCTGGGGCTCCGTCGGCGGCTTCTCGGAGATCTTCGCCGTCTTGTTGGCCTTGTCCATGGCGGCCGTCAGCGCCGCCGGATCCTTGGTGATGAGGTCCGCCGTGCTCTTCACGCCGGCCGCCTCGAATAGGAGCACCATCTCGGAGCCCACGCCCTTGATGCGCAGCAGGTCGGCGCGCTGGACCAGCGCCAGCAGCTCGGCGGGCTTGAGGCCGGTGGCCTTGGCCAGCGCTTGCCGGTCCTTGGCCTTGGCGCCCTTGTCCAGCAGCTGCTCGGTCGTCTCGATCTTCCCCTTGTGCAGCTTGTCGACCTGGGCGGAGGTGATGATGCGCGGCACGTCCGCCACCGCGTAGTGGCTGGCGCGCGCGGCGCCGGCCCAGGTCAGGGAGCCAGCCAGCAGCCCGAGCGCCAAAACGTACGGAAGTCTCTTTCGCATGCTCGTCGTCCTCCGGGTGGGATCGTTCGCCAGGTCAGAGCCGCGCGGGGCGGCCGGGGGTCACATCGTCTTGAAGCGGCGGACCAGCTCGCGAAGCCGGCGCGATCCGCCGCCCTCACGGTAAATGAAGCGGACGCCGGTCTGGTTTTCGCCCGCATGGTAGACGACGCGGCCGGAAAGGTCGAACGGCGCTTCGCTGCCGGGCGGCGTGATCTCCAGGACGACGTCGGTGCCGATGGGCGGTTGCACGGGACCCAGGATCAGTCCGCCGCTGACGCTGATCTCGCGCAGCTCGGAGTCGATCAGGTCCAGTCCGGCCGCGATCCGGATGCGGCAGGGAATGCCGATCGGGATTCGCGTGTGTTTGCGCTTGCGCGTGGCGGGGCGGTTGCCGCGCAGCGTCTCGATCATGAAGTCCCGCTTGGCCTGCTCGTCCGCGTCGAACGCCACGGTCGCGCCGGCGCGCACCCGCATGCGAGGCAGGGCGGGGCGCCAGGCCGTCACCTTCCCGCGGATGAGGACCTTGTTCGGCAGTCCATCACACGCCATCTCGACGACCACGGGGGTCCCGGGCGCGAGCTCGGTCGTGGTCGGGCAAAACACCCCGCCCGTGGGGATGTCGAGGCGGTAGTGCTCTTCGAACTCTTCGAGGTTCCTGCATCGGACACGGAGAATGTTCACCGGGGGCTCCAGCGACCAAAATAGCCGAGCCGCCGCGGATGTACTAGGGTTCTGCCGCTCCATGTCCATCCGCGTGCACATCGGGGGCCGGGTATGCCTCCCCGAAGAGGCCAAGATCTCGGTGTTCGACCGGGGTTTTTTGTATGGAGACAGTGTCTACGAGACCATCGGCACGGCGTACGGGCGCCTCTTCGCCGCCAAGGCCCACCTGGTGCGGCTCGAGCGCTCGGCCGAGCGGATCGGCCTCCGCGCCCCGCCCCGGGCCGAGATCGAGAAGGCGATCGCCGAGACCCTCGCGGCCGCCGCCAACCCCGAGTCGCGGGTGCGCGTGATCCTGACGCGGGGCGTGGGCAAGCTGGACCTGGACCCGGCCTCCACGGACGACACCCAGCTCATCGTCCTGGTGTTCCCGCTGGGCGCGCCGACGCCCGAGATGTACGCCAAGGGGGTCGCCGTCACGATCGTGTCGATCGCGCGCAACAACCCCCGCGCCATGGACCCGGCGGTGAAGTCGGGCAACTACCTCAACAACGTGATGGCGCTGGGCGAGGCCCGGCGGCGCAACGGCGCCTACGAGGCCATCCTGTGCGCGGACGACGGGTGCATCGCCGAAGGGGCGAGCAGCAACATCTTCATCGTGACCGGGGGGCAGATCTGGACGCCTCCTGCAGCGGTCGGGATCCTGGACGGCATCACGCGCGCCAAGGTCATCGAGCTCTGCCGCGAGAACAAGTTCCCGTTCGAGGAGCGGCGGTTCTCGCCCGACGAGCTGCGGGGCGCCCGCGAGGCCTTCATCACCAGCGCGACGCGCGCGGTCCTGCCGGTCACGGTGGTCGACGGCAAGCCGGTCGGCACGGGCGTCCCGGGGCCGGTCACCCGGCGGCTGATGGCGCTGTACGACGAGCTCGCCCGGCGTGGCGTAGAGTAGGCGCGGAGGATCCCGTGAACCCTGCCGCGCGGCTGCTGCCCAAGTTCTTCATTCTCTGCAGCGTCATCCTGATCGTCACGGGCGTCGCCCAGTACGCCGTGCGCCCGCGCGAGAAGGGGGAGAACGCGCTGCAACGGGCGGTGAACCGGTCTTCGATCACCGCCCTGCTGTCGGTCGCGATCGGCGTGCTGGGGCTGCTGCTGGGCCTGGGCATCGTGAAGATGCCCAGGTTCTAGAGGCTTTCGCCGCTTACTTGTGCTTGCCGTGCTTGCCGCCGCCACCGCCGCCGGCGGCGGCCTTCGTCAGCTTCGGCGAGACGAACACGCGGTCCTTGGGGATGAAGGAGAGCGCCGCCGTGTACGTCTTGGTCTTCTGCTGCTCCTGGTCCTTCATCGCGCCCTTGTCGTCGGTCTTGTGTAGGCCCAGCTTGGCGAAGGTGATCGCCGCGTAGGACGCGATGGTCTCCTGAACCGTCGACAGATGCTGATCGAACTCCTGGCGGGTGACCGTGACCTTCAGGACCGGCTGGTCGTCGAGGATTCCGTTGTAGGTGACCTGCTGCAGCTCCGGAGCCTTGGCGAACATCCCGGTCAGGAACTCTGCCCAGTAGGTCATGGCGGCGTTGAACGACAGCGACTTCACGTACTCGTCCTTGCCGCTCTCGAGGTACGGGTACGTGACCTCGACGGACTTGTGCGCGTCGTCGACCTTCATGGTCGGCTGGTGCTTGAAGTTGTCGTCGACGCGGGCGACCTTCTTCTTCTCCGCCAGGTGGCAGGTGTCTTCCAGGTCCTCGGGCTGGTCGCGGCCCAGGCTGTGCTGGAACGCCTTGGCGACCTCCTCGGGGAACTCCAGCGGAATGGCGTTCTCGCACTTGGGTCCCTTGTCGCCGTGCTCGCGCCAGATCTTGGCGACCGGGTTGGCGCCCGTCTGCGCGTCGCCCTCGGTCTTGTAGAAGGCGCCCAGGAACGTCGTCGGCTCGAAGGTGTTCCGCGTCATCGCGTAGCGATACAGGAACTGCAGCGCCGGGTAGATGTCGTCGCGCTTGGTCTTCTGTTTCAGCGCGACGTGCAGCTTCACGTCCTGCCCGTCGGTGGGTCCCGTGACCTCGTCGCGAACCACGGTGAACGCGGGAACGCCCGCGGGGACTTTCGGCTGATCGCAGCACGCCGTGGGGGCGGCCGACTTTTCGGTCTGACACGACGTGAGAGCGACGAGGGCGGTGAGCGCGGCCGCCGTCACCATCGAGGGGGCGGCGAACGCAACGCCGCGCGGCAGGGTTCGAGAAGGCATCCGGATCCTCCTAAGCGGGGGGGTGAGGCGCAACCTACATCAACCCGGCGGAGGCCGGGGTCTTTCTTTCCAACACCGACGGGGTAGGGTATTGTATGCCTTCGCAACCGCGCTGCGGCGGCAGGCCCACTTACTCGTTCCGGATACTCAATAGAGAGCATCGATCGATGACGCGCCTTTTTCGGCCTTTCCCGACGCTCCTGTTCGCGGTTGCGGCATTGGTCGCCGTGGCGCGCCCGGCGCGCGCCCAGCTGACGCCGCAGCAAAAGCAGGAAATCCACCAGCACTACGACCGCGCGACGCGCGCCTACGACCTGGGCAAGTACCCCGAGGCCGTCGACGAGTACCAGAAGGTCTACGAGATCGACGGCGATCCCGTGATGCTCTACAACATCGCGCAGGCCTACCGCCTCAACGATCAGCCGCAGGACGCGATTCACTTTTACCGGCGATACCTGCAGCGGTCGCCGGAGGCGCGCAACCGCGAGGACGTCGAGCGGAAGATCGCCGCGCAGGAGAAGGTGATCGAGGAGAAGCGGAAGGCCGCGGCGGCCGTGCAGCCCCCGCCGGTTCCGGCGACGCCCAAGACGACCACGCCCAAGCCGGCACCGGTCGTCATCGAGCCGCCGCCCCCCCCGCCGCCCACGCCCATCATCACCACGCCCCAGCCGGTGCCTGAGCCCGAGCCGCCGTCGAACACGCAACGGATCATCGGCTGGTCGATGGTCGGCGCCGGCGTCGCCGCGGACGTGGTCGCCGTCATCGAGGGGCTGCGCGCGAAGAGCCGCGGCGACTCGCTGACGAACATGCAGGACCCCACGAATCCGCCGCCCTTCAACGAGAGCCTCCAGTCCGAGGGCAAGACCGCCAACATCATCGCGATCGTCTGCGGCATCGCCGGTACCGCCGTCGCGGTCGCCGGGGGCGTCGTGCTGATCACGAACGGCTCGTCGTCCTCGTCGAGCGACGCGCCGCCGTCCGGCGGGAGCACGGTGAGCTTCACGCCGTGGATCGGTCCGCGGCTGGCCGGCGGCGGGGTCGGGCTGAGGTTCTAGGATTGCGCGCGGCCCGGGCAGCGGCTCTGTCACTTCTGGTCGCCAGCCTGCTGGCCGGCGCCGACTGCTACAAGCCGAAGATTCTGTCGGGTGGGTTCCAGTGCGCCCAGCCGGACGACCAATGCCCGGACAACTTCGTCTGTGACAAGCGCCAGACGGTGCACCTGTGCGTGAGCTCGATCGACGGCGGCGTCGGCGGGGCCACCGGTGGCACGCCCGGCAGCGGCGGCAAGGGCGGCAGCGCCACGGGCGGCACGACGGGCGCCGGCGGCACGGGCGGAAAGATCGGTACGGGTGGTAGCGCCGGAGCGGCCTGCCTGCCCAAGATCGCCAACTGCACGACCACCTTCGACGGTGGGGCCTGCGACCCCCTCTGCAACGTCGGCTGCAGCTCGTGCGACAAGAAGTGCTCCGTCAACTCCGCGGGGACGCTGACTTGCAACGCGCCTGCTGGAACACCTGCCAATTCGATGGATCAATGCTTCCTCACGCAGAGCGGCGGGGACCTCTCCACGCAGACGGACAACTGCGGGCCTGGTCAGGTCTGTATCGAGCCCACGACGTGCGGCCGCCTCTGCTACCGCTTCTGCCGAACCAACGCGGACTGCCCCGGTCAAAGATGCGCGCGCGACCTGGGTAACGGTCTGAAGGTTTGCGACGTTCCATTCACGAGTTGCGACCCAACGAGCTTGAATCCTTGTGGCTCCAGCTCTCTCGCGACCTGTTACATGTCCCAGGAAAACGGCCTGACGATTTGCGACTGCCCCAACAGCGGGAATCTGGGCCGGGTCAAGGAGACATGCAAGGAGTCGCGCGACTGCTTTCCCGGGCTGGTCTGTTACAACCCCACGGGGAAGGTCGGTGACAGCCAGTGCCGCCGCGCTTGTCGGTTGCCGACGGATGGGGGCGCTTCTGACGCCGGTGCATCGACGTGCAGCTCCCCCGGCGCCTGTGCGCCCATGAGGCTCACGAACAACATGCTCACCACGACGTGGGGCTACTGCAACGAGTAGCGACGTGACCCGCTCGTCTCTCGCGATAGCCCTGCTCGTATCAGTCGCCGCCACGACCGGTTGTTACAAACCGAACCTCGTCGACGGCGGTTTCAGGTGCGCCGACTCGGGGGCCTGTCCGGACGGGTTTCAGTGCAAGTCGGACGGGCTCTGCCACAGCGGGAAAGATGCCGCGCCGGACGTGCCGGTGCCGCCCATGTGCAAGTCCGTGACGCCTGACGCGGCCACGTGCGCGCGCGATCCGGCGCCCGGTCAGGACTGCAATCCCGCTTGCGAGTCGGGCTGCAAATGCGGCTGGTGCGCGGCCAGCAACGGTCAGGTCGCGTGCGTTACGGGAACGCCGGGGACGAAGAAGTCGGGCGAGGTATGCAATCCGTCCAATAGCTTCGATTGTGCCCCGGGCCTTTACTGTGTGTCCGAATGTCAGACAGCCCACTGTCATAAGTATTGCGACCCGAGCAACGGCGCTTCGGATTGCGCAGCCGTCGGAGGGAATTGCTCCAAAACGGTCGCCAACGGCGCGAACCCATTCAGCGTCTGCGATTTCCCCAAGACGGCCTGCAATCCGGTCACAGGAACGGGTTGTCCAAGTGGGTATGCGTGCTACCCGTTCGGCACAGGCGTCGAGTGCGATTGCGCGGGGACGAACACCGGAACGGCGTGCAACCTCGTTCAGGAATGTGCCCCTGGCTACACCTGCATCAACGCGGGCGGTGCACAGATCTGCCGGAAGACGTGCCTCATGAACAGTGACTGTGGCACGGGCCAGTGCTCGACCGCAGCCGGGGTCATGTACGGTTACTGCACCTCGTAGCCTGATCGGCGGCACCGCTCACCATCCACGGCCGCGGCGGGGAAAGTCGAGTATCCTCCGCGCACCATGGCGTCGCCCCCGTCCACGCTTCCGCGGTTTGCGTTCCTGACGCCGCGGACGCTGCCCCCTGCGTCGAAGATCGAAGGGCGGGTGGCGGTGCTGGACGTCGCGTTCGCCAGCGAGGGGGGCGGGGCCGGGTTCGAGAAGACGACGCTGCCCTTCATTCGCGGGCTGGGGTCGCGCCTGGCGGCCTGGGTCGACCATCACGACCACGACCGCCACGTCGACTACAAGGACGACCCGCGGTTCGTACTGACGACCAAGGCGGAGCACGGGGCCTGCCCCGAGCTGGTCACGCCCGAGGTGGTCGAGCGCGCGGGGCCCGTGGACACCGTCGCCATGCACCTGGATCTCGACGGCCTGTACTCGGGGGCCAAATGGGTGCTGGGCGGGGTCGAGCCGTACGAGGGGGCGGACGACGACGCGCGCGCCATCGACACGCGGCGCGGGCAGCCGGGGCCCATCGCGGCGCGCATCGACCGGGCGCTGCGCGCCCGCTTTCGCGACGAGACGCTGAAGCACCGGGTCATCCAGTTCCTGCTGGCGCACGCCAAGTCCCCCGTCTTGTGGCAGGAGATCGAGGACGCCGCCCGCGAGATCGATCCCCTGCTGGACGAGAGCAAGCGGCTGGCGGAACGCTACGAGATGATCGACGGCATCGCCTACGTCGAGTCGGCCGGCCGCCCCTACGACAAGACCGAGCTGCTGCTGATCGGGCAGGAGCGGTCGCCCGTGGCGGTGGTGCGCGACTCGGGCGCGCTGACGATCGCGGCGGACTTCGAGTCCGGGTTGGACTTCGTGAAGATGTTCGACCTCGGCGGCGGGATGCCGACGCGCGTGACCGTGCCCGAGGCGCGGCGCGCCGAGGTGATGTCCAAGCTGGCGGCGGCGCTGGCCGCCCGCGCTGGCCGGCCCGCGGGCGTGGTGTAATCTCAGGCATGGCCAGGGTTCGACGGCTCCCCGAGACAGGAACACACCACGCGCTGGCCGCGCGCGTGCTGTCGGCCGCCGGTGATCTCAAGACCGGGTTGGCGACCGAAGGGCCGCTGCCCTCCCGCCAGGACGTCCGCATCCTGGTCGAGGAGCTGCTGGAGGTGCTGTTCCCCGAGTCGCACCGCCTGGGCACCGACGGCGGCAGCCTGCAGGACCACGTGGCCGCCACCATCGGCTCGCTCGAGACGCACCTCGAGACGGCGATCTTCCTTGGGCTGCATCGCCTGTGCGGCGGCGGCACGCCGCGCACGCGCGATCGCTGCATGAAGCGGGCGCGGAGCATTGCGGGCAAGCTGCTGGACGCGCTGCCCGACATCCGCGCCGAGCTGGCCAAGGACGTCCTGGCCGCCTACGAGAGCGACCCGGCCGCCAGCGGCATCGACGAGATCGTGGCCTGCTATCCGGGGCTCTACGCGATCGCCATCTACCGCGTCGCACACCGCCTGATCGGTTACGGCGCGCAGGTCGTGCCGCGCATGCTGACGGAGTACGCGCACTCGCGGACGGGCATCGACATTCACCCGGGCGCCACGATCGGCGCATCGTTCTTCATCGACCACGGCACCGGCATCGTCATCGGCGAGACCTGCCAGATCGGCAATCGCGTGCGCATCTACCAGGGAGTCACGCTGGGCGCGCTCTCGGTGCGCGACCGCGGCAAGGGCGACGTGCAGGGCGGCAAACGCCACCCGACGATCGAGGACGAGGTGACGATCTACGCGAACGCCACCATCCTGGGCGGCGCCACGGTCATCGGCCGGGGGGCGGTGGTGGGCGGCAACGCGTGGATCACCTACTCGGTGCCGCCCGGCATCCGCGTGGGGATCGGCACCTGACGTCGCCGCCCGCCATCTCGGAGCGCATCACCCGGCTGCTCGCCGAGGTGTCGGGGCAGATCCTCGACGCGCAGCGGCCCATCCGGGTGCTGCGCCTGCTGTCCTGGCCCGAGGAGGTCGAGCGTGCCTTCCTAGCCGAGGACGGGCGCGAGCTGCCGCGCCCGGAGTATCAGATCGCGCCGGACGTGGCGGACGCCGGCGTGCGCTTCCGCGACCTCAAGAGCCGCCTGACCGGCGACAACGCCATCGAGGCGTTCCTGCGGGATACCTGCGACGCGTTCGCCACGGCCGCCCGCATGCTGGGGGCGGCCGGCACGCGCGACTTCTACCATCACTCCGTCGAGCTCTACGGGCGCCCCGGCAGCCTCACGGCCGACCGGCGGACGACCAACCTGGACCTGGCCCAGCACTTCCGGCGCGTGGTCGACGGGGTGGCGGGGCGCGCGCCGATCCCCAGCCCGCAGGACGAGCTGATCTACACGGCCGAGGAGGTCGTGCCTCTGCTGGCGCACCGGTTCTCGCGCTTCTTCCCCGACCAGTCCATCCGCGTCGAGCTGGTCGACGGCATCGCCGCCAAGGCCGTCGCCGGGGTCGACGCCGTCCGCATCAAGCGGGGCGTGCGCTTCTCCGAACGGGACCTGGCCCAGCTGGCGTTTCACGAGGGGCAGGTGCACGTCGCCACCGCGTTGAACGGCCGCGCGCAGCCCGTGATGCCGTTCATCGGGTATCCGTCGCCGCGCACGACCGGCACGCAGGAGGGGCTGGCGGTGCTGACGGAGTTCCTGACCCAGTCGACCAGCATCGACCGGCTGCGGCGGCTGGCGGACCGGACCCTGGCCATCAAGATGGCCGAGGACGGCGCCGACTTCCGGGACGTCTACCGGTTCTTCCTGGAACAAGAAATCGATCGCAGCTCGGCGTACGACAACGCGCGGCGGGTGTTTCGCGGCGGGCTGGTCACGGGAGGGGCGCCGTTCACGAAGGACGTCTGCTACCTGGACGGGCTGCTGCGGGTCACGAACTTCCTGCGGGTCGCGCTGGTGAAAGGGAACTCGGGCGCGGCGCCGCTGTTCTTCGTGGGCAAGATCGCCGTCGAGGACGTGCCGCTGTTCGGGCGGCTCGTGCGGGAGGGGATCGTCCGGCCGCCCGAGCACCTGCCGACCTGGGCCCGGGACCTCTCCTACCTGACGGCGTACATGAGCTACGCCGCGTTCCTGAACGAGTGCGACCTGGACGCGGAGGCCCGCGTCTACGACGACCTCACGTCCCGGGCCGAGGACGAGATGCCATGAGCTTGGCCGCCAGCGCCAGCGTACCCAGACAGGCCCACTGGGCCGGGGTCATGCCGGCGTAGCGCTGGTCGGGGCGCGCGACGTCGGTCGCTCGCAGGAAGTCGAGCCCGAACCGGACGGGCGCGTACATCAGCGCCAGCAGCGCGATCACGTGGCCGGGCGGGCGCGGCTTGCGCCGGTACCAGAAGAGGACGGCCGTCATCGCGATCGTGAACAGCAGCTCGTCGAGGCCCAGGTCGTGCCGCGGGCCGTCCGGGTAGTTGACCGACAGGAAAAACGACGTGTGCCGCCCCGGGTGGTCGTGCGCCGTGAAGCAGCCGGTGCGCCCGAAGATCCAGCCGACCGCCAGCCCCGGCGCCACCGAGTCGGCGTACGCGAGCCGTGGGATGTTTTCCTTCTTCGTGTAGTAGAGGAACGCGATCAGCGCGCCCAGGAAGCCGCCGAACGACGAGAGCCCGGAGAAGAGGTTCACCAGGACCCACGGGCTCTCGGCGATCCGTTCGGGGAAGTAGAAGATGACCGAGACCAGGTGGGCCATGATGAACCCGCCGATCACGATGCGCGCGTTCAGGAAGCGGACGTCCTGCGGATCGAGCCCGTGCCGCTTGCCTTCCGAGACGACGATGCGGTCGCCGACGATGACGCCGATCGCGACCAGGACGCCGAACATGTAGATCGAGACCCCCCCGACGTCGAAGAGGTGGCCGTTGAAGTAGGGAATCATCCGCGCGCGGCTTGCAGCTTGGCCTGGATGGCCATCACGATGTCGCGCTGCCCGTCGGCGTGATAGCTGGACCGAACCATCGGGCCTGACTCGACGTGCGGGAAGCCCAGCGCCAGGGCCTCCTCCTTGAGCGCGTCGAACTCGGCGGGGGTCACGAACCGGGCGACGGGCAGGTGCTTGGGGGAGGGGCGCAGGTACTGACCCAGCGTCAGGATGTGAACGCCCAGGCCGCGCAGCTCGCGCAGGACCTCGCGCACCTCGTCCAGCTCTTCGCCCAGGCCCAGCATGAGGCCGGTCTTCGTGATGGCGCCGCGCGCGGTCGCGTGGCGCAGGATCGCGTACGACCGGTCATAGCTCGCCTGCACCCGCACCTGGCGCGACAGGCGGGGGACCGTCTCCAGGTTGTGGGCGAACACGTCGGGGCCGGCCGCCAGCACGGTGTCGACGTCGGCGGTGTTCCCCTTGAAGTCACCGGTCAGCACCTCCAGCACCATGTCGGGGCTGCGGCGCTTGACGGCCCGGATGGTCGCCGCCCAGTGCGCGGCGCCGCCGTCGGGCAGGTCGTCGCGATCGACGCAGGTGATGACCGTGTGGCGCAGCCCCAGCTCGCCCAGCATCGTGGCCACGTGCTCGGGCTCGGCGGCGTCCGGCGGCAGGGGGCGCCCGGTCGGGACGTCGCAGAACTGGCAGGAGCGGGTGCAGATGCCGCCCAGGATCATGATGGTCAGCGAGCGGCGGTTCC
>CAZJMY010001014.1:0-2998 GCA_964546845.1 uncultured Myxococcales bacterium
CGACCACGAACCCCGTCGAGATCGTCAGCGCCATCAACGACAGGTTGTCAAGGCTGTACCCCAGCAGGTACATGACCCCGAACGTGCCGACCAGCGACAGCGGCACGGCGATGCTGGGGATGGCCGTGGCGCGCGCGCTGCGCAGGAACACGTAGACGACGGCGATCACCAGCAGCACGCTGAGCAGCAGGGTTCGCTCGACGTCCTGCACGGACGCGCGGATGGTGGTGGCTCGATCGACGGCGACGGCCACGTCGATCGCCGGCGAGATCGACTGGCGCAGGAACGGCAGCGCCGCCTTCACGCCGGCGATGGTCGACAGGATGTTGGCGCCCGGCTGCCGGCGGATGATCATGAGGACGCAGCGCTGGCCGTCGATCCAGCCCGCCAGGCGGTTGTTCTCGACGTCGTCGAAGACGTTGGCGACGTCGCCCAGCCGCACGGAGGCGCCGTTCTTGGTGGCGACGATCAGCTCGCGGTAGGCGGCCGCGCCCAGCAGTTGGTCGGTGGCCGCGATGTTGTACGTGACGTCGGAGCCCGTGAGCGACCCTTTGGGCTGGTTGGCCGTCGAGCTGGCCAGCGCGGCGCGGACGTCCTCCAGCGACAGGCCGTGGCCGGCCAGCGCCTCGACGTCGATCTGCACGCGAACCGCCGGCTGCTGCCCGCCGCCCACGAACACCTGCCCCACGCCGTCGATCTGGGACATCTTCTGCGCCAGCACGCTGTTCGCGGCGTCGAACACCTGCGCCAGCGGCAGCGACTTCGACGTCAGCGACAGGATCAGGATCGGCGAGTCCGCCGGGTTGACCTTGCGGTAGTTGGGGAGGCTGGGCAGGTTGGGCGGAAGCTCGGACAGCGACGCGTTGATGGCCGCCTGCACGTCGCGCGCCGCCGAGGTGACGTCGCGGTCCAGGTCGAACTGCATGGTGATGGACGTCGACCCCAGCGAGTTGATCGACGTCATCTCGGTCAGCCCGGCGATGCGGCCGAAGCGCCGCTCGAGCGGCGTCGCCACGGACGAGGCCATGGTGTCGGGATTGGCACCGGGCAGCGACGCCGACACCGAGATGGTCGGGAAATCCACGCGCGGCAGCGGCGCCACCGGCAGCCCGCGGTAGGCCATCAGCCCCGCCAGGATCACCGCCGCCGCCAGCAGCGAGGTGGCGACCGGGCGGCGGATGAACGGCGCGGAGATGTTCATGGCGCTTCGGTGACGGGCGTGGCCCCGACCGACGGCGGCGGCTCCGCGTGTCCGGTGGTCCGCTTCCGGAAGCGCGACGCGAGGCGTTCCATGTAGAGGTAGATGACCGGCGTCGTGAACAGGGTCAGCACCTGCGAGAGCAGCAGCCCGCCCACGATGGTGATCCCCAGCGGGCGGCGCAGCTCGGCGCCCGTCCCCGAGCCCAGGGCCAGCGGCAGCCCGCCCAGCAGCGCCGCGACCGTGGTCATCATGATGGGGCGGAAGCGCAGCAGGCAGGCCTGGTGGATCGCCTCCCGCGGGGACTTCCCCTCGTCGCGCTCCGCCTCCAGCGCGAAGTCGATCATCATGATGGCGTTCTTCTTGACGATGCCGATCAGCAGCACGATGCCGATGAGGCCGATCACCGAGAACTCCGTGCGGCAGAGGATCAGGGCCAGGAAGGCGCCCACGCCGGCGGACGGCAGCGTCGAGAGGATCGTGATGGGGTGGATGTAGCTCTCGTAGAGCACGCCCAGCACGATGTAGACGGTCACCAGCGCGGCCAGGATCAGCAGCGGCTCCGTCGACAACGAGTCGTGAAACGCGGCGGCGGCGCCCTGGAACTCGCCGTGCAGGCCGGGCGGCACGTTCATACCGGCCACGGCGTCGGTCACGGCCTGCACGGCGTCGCCCAGCGCCGCGCCGGGCGCCAGGTTGAACGACAGCGTGACGGCCGGGAACTGCCCGGCGTGCGCGATCGACACGGCGGTCTGCGTGCGCTCGAAGTGGGCGAACTCGTTCAGCGGCACCGCCTCGCCCGTCGTGGACCGCAGCCGGATCTGGGACAGGCCGGCCGGGTTCTGCTGGTACTCGGGCGACACCTCCAGGATGACCCGGTACAGGTTCAGCTGCGTGAAGATCGTCGAGACCGGCCGCTGCCCGAAGGCGTCGTACAGCGTGTCGTCGATGGCCTGCGCCGTGATGCCCATGCGCGACGCCGTGTCACGGTCGATCACCAGCGTGATCTGCAGCGCGCCGTTCTGCTGGTCGCTGGCCACGTCCGCCAGGTGCGGGATCTGTCGCAGCCGGTCGAGCACCTGCGGCGCCCAGGTGGCCAGCTCGGCGGGATCGGCGTCCTCCAGCGTGTACTGGTATTGGGTGCGGCTGATCTGGGTCGCGATCTGCAGGTCCTGCACCGCCTGCAGGTAGGTGGTCACGCCGGTCACCTGGGCCAGCTGCGGCGCCAGGCGGGCCATGATCTCCTGCGCGCTGGCGCTGCGCTGATCGCGGTTCTTCAGCGTGATGGCCAGGCGCCCGCTGGAGAGCGTCGGGTTGGTGCCGTCGGCGCCGATGAACGACGAGACGTTGAGGACGTCGGGGTCCTTGCGGATGACGTCGGCGACCGCCTGCTGCCGCTCGGACATCGCGGAGAACGAGATGTCGACGGGCGCCTCCGTGATGCCCAGCAGCAGCCCCGTGTCCTGCTGCGGGAACAGCCCCTTCGGGACCACGACCGCCAGCAGCACGGTGAACGCCACCGTGGCGATGGTCAGCAGCAGCGTCAGCGCCTGGTGCTCCAGCACCCAGCCCAGGCCCCGGTCGTAAACCTTGACCATCCAGTCGAACGCCGCCTCCGACGCGCGCGCGACGCGCCCCTCGTCCTCTTTGCGCACGGGGCGCAGGATGTGGCCGCACATCATCGCGGTCAGCGTCAGCGAGATGAACCCGGACGCGACGATGGCCGTGCTCAGCGTGACGGCGAACTCGCGAAACAGCCGGCCGATGATGCCGCCCATGAACAGCAGCGGAATCAACACC
>CAZJMY010001015.1:0-1839 GCA_964546845.1 uncultured Myxococcales bacterium
GCTCTGCGAGCAAGAGGCGATGGCGACGAGCGCCAGGGACAGGGCCAGACCGAGAACACGCTTCATCGTGCGTTGCCTCCCTAGAGGGGAGACCGACCATAGCCCCGTGTTACGAAACGGTCAACAAGATCGGGACCCTCGGCAGGGTCCCGATCCGGTTGGCGCGCCGGTTGGCTCGCCCGTTGAGGCGCGGCTCAGATGGATTCGCGCTTGGACATCGCCCGGCGCATCTTCACCAGGGCCTGCTCCTGCAGCTGCCGGACGCGCTCGCGGGACAGGCGGTACTCGTCGCCAATCTCCTTGAGCGTGCGCTCCCGGTCGTTGACGAGGCCGAACCGCTTGCGAAGGATGTCCGCCTCGATCGGCTTCAGCGACGACAGGAACTTCAACATCTCCGTCTGGGTTTCGGTCGAGGCCATCTGTTCAGGCACCGCCGGCCCCTCGTTCGGGTCCACCAGGATGTCGATGAGCCGCCGCCCGTCCTCGTCCGAGATGGGCCGATCCAGGGAGACCGGCGTCTCGGACAGGAAGGTCTTCATCTTCTCGAGCTTCTCCGCCTCGATGCCGGTCGCCGCCGCGATCTCCTGCGTCGTCGGAACTCGCTCGAGCTTGGACTGCAGCTCGCGCTGGGACTTCGCGATGCGGTGGTAGGCGTCGATCATGTGGACCGGCAACCGCACCGCGCGTCCCTTGTCGGCCAGCGCGCGGCTGATGGCATGCCGGATCCACCAGCTCGCGTACGTCGAGAACCGGAACCCGCGGCGGTAGTCGTACCGCTCGACCGCCTTCATGAGGCCGATGTTCCCCTCCTGAATGAGGTCGGCGAGCGGCAGGCGGCCGTGGTTGAACCGCCGCGCGATCGACACGACCAAGCGCAGGTTGGCCTTCACGAACTCGTTCTTGGCGGCCTTCAGCTTGAACGCCTTGGACCCCACCGTCCTGACGTAGTCCGCGAATGCCTTCGTGGACGTCGAGAACGGGACCGCGCCCTCGAACGGAAGGCCCTGCACCGCGCGCCCGACCCGCTGGATCTCGGCCAGCGACGCATCCAGGAAGATGCGATCGATGTCGAGCGCCCGCAGCTTGATCGCCAGCGCCGCCACGGCCTTCTCGAACTTGCCGCGCGCCGGGATCGACGACCGTCCCCGCGCCGCCGTCGCGGCGACCCGGTAAGCCTTCGCCTCAGGCAGCTGCTTGCCGAGCTCGCGCTCGACGACGTCCATCACCCAGTCGCTGCCGGGAGAAAAGCCGAGGATCGTCTGCCACAGGTCCAGCTCCATCTCTTCGATGTTGCGGGCCGTCTCGAACTCCTGCTCCGGACGCAGGACGTCCAGCTCCGCCATGTCGCGGAAATACATCGCCAGGAAGCTGGCCGGCTCGTCCTCGCCCTTGCGCTTCGCCTTCGCGCCGGCCGCGACGGGCTCTTCCGCCTCCTCCTCGTCTTCCTCGTCCTCGTCGTCGTCTTCGGCCGCTTCAGCCGTAACGCCGCTCACCTCGTCCGTCTCGTCAGTCTCGATGGCGACGTCGGGCGTCGCGCCGAGCTCGGCATCCGGCTCGAGCTCGTCCAGGACGGGCACGCCCGACGGGAGGCCCAACGCCTCGGGCTCGAGAGCGGTGTCATTGGCCGGCACGGGCGCACGCCCGGTCGAGAACGCCTTGACGGCGGTCTGCTTGACTTTGCTGTCACGCGACGGCCGACCAGCCACAGCCGGTCGCTTCCGGTTGGTCTCGCCACCGCGCGCTTTTCTTGCCAGTTTCACTTTCGCTCCTCGTGCGCCCATCGTGCTTGTCTCCGTCGAGCCGCGTCGCGATCCAGACACATCTGGACCCTTCAGGGAT
>CAZJMY010001016.1:0-4730 GCA_964546845.1 uncultured Myxococcales bacterium
GGGCCGCCACGGGCGGGAGCCCCGGCGCGACGGGCGGCACCCCCGGCGCGGCGGGCGGTGGTGGACCGGCGGTGATGAGCGCGGGCTGCGGGATGGCGCCGCCTGCGCTCGGGACGGCCAACCCGCAGACCATCAACGTCACCGACGACAAGGGGACTGCCGCGTCGCGCACCTTCTACGTCGGCCTGCCCAGCGACTACGCGCCGACCAAGGCCTACCCGGTCATCTTCGCGTGGCACTACGCCGGCGGGATGGCCTCGACCATCGCGGGGACCGGGTACAGCGGCAAGTACTACGGCGTTCAGCCGCTCTTGCCCCAGGCCATCTACGTCGCCCCGCAAGGGCTGACCGACTCCAGCGGCCAGACGGGCTGGCCCAACACGAACGGCGGCGACATCGCCTTCCTCAAGGCGATGCTGTCCTGGACGCAGTCCAAGCTGTGCGTCGACACGACCCGCATCATGTCGACCGGCTTCAGCTACGGCGGCATCATGTCGGACGCCATCGGTTGCCAGATGCCCGACGTGTTCCGCGCCGTGGCGGTCATGTCCGGCGCGCTGTTCAAGTTCGGCGCCTCGTCCGGCTGCAAGAGCCACAACGTCGCCGCCTGGTTCACGCACGGCACCGCCGATCCGACCGTCGCGATCTCGGGTGACGAGACCGCGCGCGACCAGTTCCTGGCCGACAACCATTGCGGGACCACGACGACGCCCGTCACGCCCTCACCCTGCGTCTCCTACGACGGCTGCGACGCGGGCTATCCCGTGGTGTGGTGTCCGGTCGAGGGCGAAGGGCACACGATCCCCAGCTTCGCGGCCAGCGGCATCGCGGCGTTCTTCGGACAGTTCGTGGTCGCTCCGTGAAGGTCGTCTGCTCGGTTGCGGCGGCGGGGCTGCTCGCGGCGGCGGGGCTGCTGGCCGCCGGCTGCGGCAGCAACGCCGCGTCGCCCGGCGGCAGCGGTGGGACGACCGGCAGCGGCGGCGTGGAGACCACCGGCGGCGCCACCGGACAGGGAACCGGGGGCCTGCCCGGCAGCGGCGGCACCACCGGCGCGACGGGCGGTTCGGTCGGCGCTGGCGGCTCGACGGCGACCGGCACCGGTGGCCGCGCGGGCACCGGCGGCCTCGCCACGGGGGGCGGCGGCCGAACGACGACCGGCGGAGGCGGCCGCACCTCGGGGGACGGCGGCACCGACGGCCCCCCGCCCGTCGAAGTGACCGACGGCGGGACCTGGAAGCTGGTCTGGTCGGACGAGTTCGACGTCGACGGCGCGCCGAACAGCGCCAACTGGGGCTACGAGAAGGGCTTCGTGCGCAACCAGGAGCTGCAGTGGTACCAGCCCAACAACGCCACCGTCGCGAACGGCGTGCTGACCATCGCCGCCCAGAAAGTACACGTGCTGAACCCGAACTACGTCGCCGGCAGCACCGACTGGAAGAAGAGCCGCCAGTACTACGACTACACCTCGACGTCGATGACGACGTCGGGCAAGCACTCGTTCCAGTTCGGGCGCTTCGAGATGCGGGCCCGCATCGACACGCGCCAGGGGAGCTGGCCGGCGTTCTGGATCCTGGGCGACGGCACCGGCTGGCCGCAGTCGGGCGAGGTCGACATCATGGAGTACTACGCGAACAAGGTGCTGGCCAACGTCTGCACGCCAAACGGCGGGAACTGCACCTGGGACAGCACGAACCAGTCGCCGGCGTCGCTGGGCGCCGGCTGGTCGGGCCAGTTTCACGTCTGGGCGATGGAATGGGACGCCCAGCGCATCGACCTCTACCTCGATGACAAGCTGGTGAACACCTACGCCGTCTCGACCGCCAACTCGACCAACCCCAACCCGTACGCGACGAAAAAGTTCTACATCCTGGTCAACCTGGCGCTGGGCGGCACCAACGGCGGCGACCCCGCGAACACCACGTTCCCCATCACGTACGACGTCGACTACGTCCGCGTTTACCAGCGCACGAACTAGGCTAGAGTTCGCCGCGTGAGCGAACCACTCTTCTTGCGGGCCTGCCGAGGCGAAACGACCGAGCGCGCGCCGCTGTGGCTGATGCGGCAGGCGGGGCGCTACTTGCCCGAGTACCGGGCGGTGCGCGCCGACGTCAGCTTCCTCGAGCTCTGCAAGTCGCCCAAGCTGGCCGCCGAGGTGACGCTGCAGCCGATCCGGCGCTTCGGCTTCGACGCCGCCATCCTGTTCTCGGACCTGCTGGTCCCGCTGGAGGCGATGGGAATGGCCGTCGCCTTCACCGACGAGGGGCCGCGCCTGCCCGATCCGGTCCGCAAGCCGCACGACATCGATCGGCTCTCCCGCTTCGACCCGGGGGCGCGCACCGGCTTCGTGCTGGAGACGATCGCCGCCGTCACGCGCGAGCTGGGCGACGTCCCGCTGATCGGCTTCGCGGGCGCGCCCTTCACGGTCGCCACCTACGCGATCGAGGGGAAGACCGGCAAGACCTTCGCCGAGACCAAGCGCCTCTTCTACGAGCGCCCGGACGACGCGCGCCGCCTGCTGGCCGTCATCGCGGAGGCGACGCGCGACTACCTTCTGGCCCAGATCCACGCGGGCGCGCGCACGGTGCAGCTCTTCGATTCTTGGGTGGGGGTGCTCTCGGCGGAGGACTTCGAGACCTTCGTGCTGCCGCCGACGGCGGCGCTGGTCGCGGCGCTGCGCGAGACGGGCGTGCCGGTCATCTACTTCGGCAACGGCGCCGCCGCGATCCTGGACCGGGTGGCGCGCGTGGGCGCCGACGTCTATGGCGTCGACTGGCGCCTCCCGATCGACGAGGCGCGGGCCCGCCTGGGCGACGCCCGCGCCGTGCAGGGGAACCTGGACCCGGCGGTGCTGCTGGGCCCCATCCCGGAGATCGAGCGCCGCGCCCACGACGTCGTCCGCCGCGGCGGCAAGCGGGGCCACATCTTCAACCTGGGTCACGGCATCACGCCGGACGTCCCCGTCGAAGCGGTGAGCGCGCTGGTCGCCGCCGTCCGGAGCGCCTGAATGGCGGTCACGCCGGCGCGCGGTGTGGCCGCCCCGCTGGGCGTCATCGCGCTGAACCTGGGCGGGCCCGGCTCGCTGGACGACGTCGAGCCGTTTCTGCGCCGGCTGTTCGGCGATCCGGACGTCATCCAGCTGGGCTGGGCGCGGCCCATTCAGCCGCTGCTGGCCTGGCTGATCGCGCGGCGGCGGGCGCCGTTCTCGCGCGACGCCTACCAGCAGATCGGCGGGCGCTCGCCGATCCTGGAAGAGACGACCGCCCAGGCCGACGCGGTCGTCGCCGCCCTGGCAACGCGTGGCATCGTGGCGGCGCCCGCGGTGGCCATGGCCGCCTGGCACCCGTTCGCCGAGGCGGCGCTGGCGACCCTCGCCGCGCGCGGCGTGACGAAGGCGATCGCGCTGCCGCTGTACCCGCACCAGTCGCGCACCACCACCGGCTCGTCGCTGGGGCAGCTGGAGGCAGCGCGCAAGCGGCAGCCGAGCATCGAGATCGCGCCCGTCCTGCGCTATCCGGACGCGGAGGGTTACCTGCAGGCGCTCGTCGAGCGCATGGAGGACGCCGTGCGGACGCTGCCGCCCGAGCTGGCGCCGACCGCGCCCGTGCTGTTCTCCGCGCACGGGCTGCCCGAGGCGTACATCAAGCGCGGCGACCCCTACCTGGACGACATCCGCATCACCGTGGCGGCGCTGACGCGCCGGCTGAACCTGGGCGACCGCGCCCGCCTGTGCTTTCAGAGCCGCGTCGGTCCCCAGCGCTGGTTGGGGCCCACGACCGAGGAGGTCATCCACGAGGTGGGCGCCGCCGGAGCGCGCGCCGTCGTCGTGGTGCCGATCGCGTTCACCGGCGAGCACATCGAGACGCTGCAGGAGATCGACATCCTCTACCGCGAGCTGGCGCAGAAGGCGGGCATCACCCACTTCGCGCGCGCGCGCACCGTCGGCACGCACCCGGCGTTCATCGGCGCGCTGGCCGATCTCTGCGAGACCACGGCCCGCGCCCGCGGCTGGATCTGACCGGCGATGCGGATCGCGATCGTCGGCGGCGGCATCTCGGGACTGACCGCCGCCCACCTGCTGGCAGCGGCCGGACAGGACGTGACTCTGTTCGACGACGCGACGGAGCCGGGGGGCCTCATCCGCAGCCAGCGCCGCGACGGCTTTCTATGCGAGCGCGGGCCACAGGCGGTCCTCGACGGGGCGCCGGAGGTCCGCGCGCTGATCGATGCCGCCGGGCTCTCGCCGCGCATGCTCGCCGCCGCGCCGGCATCCCGGCGGCGGTTCGTGTACGTGGGCGGCGCGCTGCGGCCGTTCCCCGGCAGTCCCCCCGCCCTGTTCAAGACGTCGCTGCTGTCGGCGCGTGGCAAGCTGCGCCTCTTCGCCGAGCCGTTCGTGCGCCGCGCTGACCCGCCCGATCCCGACGAGTCGGTCTTCGACTTCGTCGCGCGGCGGTTCGGGCCCGAGGCGGCCCGCCGCGCGGCGGGGCCGGCGTTGATCGGCGTCTACGCCGGCGACGCGAAGGAGATCGCCGCGCGCGCCGCGTTCCCCCGGCTCGGCGAGCTGGAGGACCGGCACGGCAGCGTCCTGCGGGGTCTCTTTCGAACGCGGGGGGAAGGCCCCCGCACGGGTCGCCCCGTCAGCTTCCCCGAGGGGCTGCGCGAGCTGCCCCGCGCGCTGGCCGCCCGGCTGGGCCCGCGCCGGCGCGCGCTGCGGGTCGACGCGGTGGCCCCCC
>CAZJMY010001017.1:0-2165 GCA_964546845.1 uncultured Myxococcales bacterium
GTCCGAGGACGACAAGCTGACGGTCTCGCGCGCGCGCAAGATCCAGAAGTTCCTGTCGCAGCCGTTCTTCGTGGCCGAGACGTTCACCGGCACGCCCGGCAAGTACGTCGAGGTCAAGGACACGGTGCGCAGCTTCAAGGAGATCGTCGACGGCAAGTGCGACGACCTGCCCGAGCAGGCCTTCTACATGCAGGGCAGCCTCGACGACGTCCGCGCGCGCGCCGAGCAGATGAAGAAAGACGCGGCGTAGGCAGGGTAGGCGAGCATGAAACTATCGCTCACCACCCCGCGGGGCGCCCTCGTCGACGCCGACGTCGATGAGGTCACCGCGCCCGGCGAGATCGGCGAGCTGGGCGTGCTGCCCGGCCACGTCCCGCTGATGACCACGCTGCGGCCCGGCGTGCTGTCGTACAAGAAGGGCGACCAGGAGGCCGTCGTCGCCGTGGGCGAGGGCTTCCTGCAGGTGGCCCCCGATCCGACCGCCGCGGGAGCCAACCCGCCGCGCGACCGGGTGCTGGTGCTGGTCGACGAGGCCCTGAACGCGGGCGACGTCGATCGCGAGGCGGCCGCCCGCGAGCTGGCCGAGGCCGACCGCGAGCTGGCGGCCTGGAAGGGCGAGCTGGACGGCGCCCACCAGGCGCTGGTCCTGCGCCGCGGCTGGGCCCAGGCCCGCCTCGACGCCGCCAACCGCGCCGCCCCGGCTCACTGAGCTGCGCTAACCGGCCGCGCCCTCGGTCGGGATGCGGAAGTGGAAGGTGGCGCCGTCGCCCGGCTCACTCTCGAGGCTGATCGAGCCCCGGTGGGCGTCGACGATGCCCTTGGCGATGAAGAGCCCCAGGCCCGCCCCCTGGCGCGCCGTTTCGGGCGCCTGCCAGTAGCGGTCGAAGATGTGCGCCTGGTGCTCGCGCGGGACGCCGGGGCCCGTGTCGCTGACGGAGAAGCAGACGCAGCTCTGTTCTTCGCGCGCCCCGACCCGGATGCGGCCGCCGGCCGGCGTGAACTTCAGCGCGTTGCCCAGCAGGTTCGAGAACACCTGCCGCAGGCGCCGGGGGTCGCACAGGACGCGCTGCCCGGGACAGCTCACGTCGGCGCGCAGGTCGATCTTCTTCTCCTGAGCCAGCGGCCGCACCGCCTCCAGCGAATCGTCGACGATGGCGCCCGTCGGAAACGGCTGCAGGTCCAGCTCGAGCTGCCCCGACTTGATGCGCGACAGATCCAGCAGGTCCTCGATCAGCGCGCGCATGTGTTCGGCGGCGCGGTCGATGCGCTCGACCTTCTGGCGCAGGGCGCCCTCTACCGGTTGCGGGCCGCCCAGCATCGCCTTGGCGGCCAGCGCCATCACGTTCAGCGGGTTGCGCAGATCGTGCGACACGACGGCGATCATGTCCTCGCGCAGCCGCGTCTCCGCCTGGGCCTGCCGAAGCAGGCGGCCGTTGTTCAACGCGGTGCCGGCCAGCTGGGCCAGCTGCGCCAGCAGGGACTCGTCGCGGCCGTCGAAATCCCCCTCGCGCTTGGCGGTCAGGTGCACGAACCCGACCACCTGCCGGGCCGGGTCCCACAGCGGAGCCATCAACCACCCGCGGGCCGGCATGGGGAGCCCCAGGCGCGCCGCGCGCTGCTGCGCCTCTGGATCTCGCGCCAGCGCCGCGGCGCCGAGGCGTGTCGGGCCGAGACCCGGCGGCGGCTGATGGAGCCGGGCGCTGCGCGAACCGCCGGCGTCGGCGACGGAGATGTCGCATCCGGCGCGCCCGCGCTCCTCGAACGTTCCGGCCACCGCGACCTCGGCGCCGATGATGTCGCGGGCGGCAGTCGCCAGCCGGACGCGCAGGTCGTCGGGGGCGGTGGCGACGCTCAGGTCGGCCGCCGCGCGCGCCAGCGCGTGCAGCTGGTCGGCATGGCGCCGCAGCTCGACGCTGGCCGCCTGGGCGCGCCCCTCGGCGTCGTGCACCCGCACCGACTGGCGCACGCTGTTCAGCAGGCGCTGCCCGTTCAGGTTCGCCTTGCCGATGTAGTCGGAGGCGCCGGCCTTCATGCACTCGACCGCGGTCTCCTCGTCGCCGAAGCCGGTCAGCATGATGATCGGCGTCCGCACGTCGGCGGCGCGGATGGCCCGCAGCACGTCCAGCCCGGACTGTCCCGGCAGCCGCACGTCCAGCAGCACGCAG
>CAZJMY010001018.1:0-3838 GCA_964546845.1 uncultured Myxococcales bacterium
GAGCGCGTGCGGGAGCACCGCGCCGCTTCCGCCCACGTACACGTTCGGCGACAACGACGTCGCGGCCGAGCGCCTGCGCCACCTGGCGGCCGCGTTCGCGCCCAGCTCGCGTGCCTTCCTGGCGCGGCTGGCGCGCGAGCCGATCCGCAGCGCCGTCGACCTCGGCTGCGGCCCCGGCCACACGACCGCGCTGGTTCAGGACGTCACCGGCGCGCCGAGCATCGTGGGGCTCGACAGCTCGGCGCGCCTGCTGGCGCGCGCGCGCCGGCAAGCGCCCCGCCGGATCGTGTTCGCCCAGCACGACATCACCGCGGTCCCCTTCCCCGCCGCGCCGGCGGATCTGATCTACGGGCGCTTCATCCTCACCCACCTCGCCGCGCCCGAGCAGGTGACCGCCGCCTGGATGGGCGCCGCCGGACCGCACGGCCGACTCGCGCTGGAAGAGACCGCCGGCGTCACCTCCGACGAGCCGGCGCTGGCGCGGTACTACGAGCTCGTCGAGCGGATGCAGGCCGCGCACGGACAGCGCATGTACATCGGCCGCGACCTCGCCCGCCTTGGTCAGGCTGTCGGCTGGATCGTGGAATCGGCGGCGATGGAACGGGTGGTGTTGCCGTGTGCCGTCGCGGCGCGCCTCCACGCGCTGAACTTCCGGACGTGGAGGCACGACCCCTTCATCGCGGCCACCGTCGACGCCGCCGAGCTGGACACGCTGGGCGCGACCCTCGACCAGCTGGCCAGCGGGGCGCGCGCCGGCGCGCCGGCCCGGTGGGAGATCGCGCAGGTCATCCTGCGGCGCGCATCGCTGCTCTAGCCGACGGTCACCTCGGTCTTCACGGACTGGGCGATGAAGCAACCCTCGTGCGCCTTGTGGTGTAGCTGCGCCTCGTCGGCCGGGGTCGGTTGCTTGTCACCGCCGTAGACGATGCGCGGGTGCAGGACCACCTTGCTGATCCAGGGGACGCCCCGCTCGTTCTTCGTCAGCTCACCGACCGCTTCATCTTCATATGAGTCGACGCGGAAGCCAGCCTTCCGCGCTTCGTACAGGAACGTCAGCATGTGGCAGCTCGACAGCGACGCGACGAACGCCTCTTCGGGATCGACGCCCGCCGTGCTGGACCACGGCGCGGGCACCACGGACGGCGAGGCCGAGGCCGGCACGACGGCGCCCCCGTCGAACGTCCAGCTGTGCACGCGCGTGAACTTGCCCTGCAGGAAGGTGTCGTTGTCCGACTTCCAGCTGATGGTGGCTTTGTGTTGGGACATGCCCGTTCTGTAGCAGCGCGCCGGGCGCGCGCCAAGTCCATCGCAATTTCGGTGGCAAGTGCGTGAACAGTGCCCCTCGTATTTCCGTCGCGTTTCCACATGCCCAACGCGGCGTATGCGGCAAATCCCCATTTTCCCCGGACGACACTTTTTCACCCCATCCGCGGATCGAGCGATTAAGCTGGTGGGCGTTCCACCTTCATGCCACCGCAGATGACATCGGAAGTCGAGCTCGCTTCGCAGATCCTCGTGATCGTGGGGCAGAAACCCGATGCCCGTCTCCCCTCCTTCACCGCCGACGAGCTGTTCCAGCAGGCGACGCGCAAGCAGCTGCTCGATTGCGCGCAGACGCTGGGCCTGACGGGCGTCTCCAAGCTGGTGAAGGAAGAGCTCGCGGGCCGCGTGAAGCTGGCGTTCGACGGCCTGCGCGCCGCGATCGCGCGCTCCGAGTCCGAGCCGGTCGTATCGCGCAAGGCCGACGCGGGCGAGCCGCCGACCGCTCCCGAAAACGGGCCGACCGCGCTGCCGAGCAAGTTCGATCTGGGCCCGCAGGCCGAGACCGAGCAGATGCCCGCCAACATCCCGTGGGGCTACGGCCAGAACCGGGTCACCGCCATGGTGATCGACCCGGAGCGGCTGTACGTCTACTGGGAGGTCACCGACG
Source organism: uncultured Myxococcales bacterium (assembly GCA_964546845.1). Classification (GTDB taxonomy): domain Bacteria; phylum Myxococcota_A; class Polyangia; order Fen-1088; family Fen-1088; genus JADGRB01. The sequence continues at coordinate 1,931 of CAZJMY010001018.1, forward strand.
ACGGCTTCGCGGCGGCGCGCAAGGCGCTGGGCCGCGGCGGCGACGGCGCCTGGCTGAACCTGCGTGTCTACGACATCACCGGGCGCCTGTTCGACGGCACCAACGCGCACAGCTACTTCGATCACCGGATCGAGCGGCACGATCGCCAGTGGTTCTTCGCGATCAACAAGCCGACCTCCAGCGCCTGCGTCGAGGTCGGCCTCAAGTCGGACGAGGGCTACTTCGTCAAGATCGCGCGCTCGGGACGCGTGGACTTTCCGCGGCGCGAGCCGGCGCCCGGCGGCGCGGTCGAATGGCTGACCGTGCGGGCCGGTAACGTCGCGTACGCCGCGTCGCCGCAGGCGCCGATGCCGGCCGGCGGACAGGCGGGCGGCGCCGGAGCGCCCGGCGGCGGCGGCGGCGACGCCGCGTCCAACGGCGGTCCCGGCGGTGGTGGCGGCTGGAGCGACTGGAGCCCCTCGCACGAGGGTTTCCCCGTCCCCGTCGGGCACCGCGTGTTCAACCGCCGCTGGGAGTGGCAGGAGGCGACCGGCACCGCCTGGACGGGTGAGCTCACCCGCAGCGAGTGGATGGGCCCGCTGCTGCGCAGCGAGTGGGAAGCCGGCCCCTTCACTTACCCGATCGAGATCCCGTCCAGCGTCGAGGTCCACGACGGCGGCGAGATGTCCGTCCGCACGGAGCACGGGCGCGTTCACGTCGTCTACGGACCGTGGCAGGTCGTGATTCGCGGCATCGGCGCGCGCGCGCAACGGCGGGTCCTGGGCACCTGGGAGTTCCGCCGCCAGATCGCCGTCACCGGCGGCACCGAACGGTTCGGGACGACGACCGGCGCGACCAACGGCACGTTCGCCCCCGGCAGCTCGGAGTGGATGGCGATGGGCGCCAGCGAGCGGGCCTGGATGGGATCCAGCGAGCTGCTCTTCGGCGGCGGCAGCGAGATGTGGATCATGGGCGCCAGCGAGACACGTCTCGGTGGTGCCAGCGAGCTGATGTACGCCGGCGCCAGCGAGCTGCGGATGCGCGGCGCCAGCGAGCGGATGTTCGCCGGCGCGACCGAGCGGCTTTTCCGCGGGTCCAGCGAGCGGCTGGTCGGCGGCGCCAGCGAGCAGATGCTGGCCGGCGCCAGTGAACGGCGGCTGGGCGGCGGCAGCGAAAACCTGCGCGGCGCCAGCGAAAGAATGTACGGCGCCAGCGAAAGAATGTACGGCGCCAGCGAAAGAATGTACGGCGCCAGCGAAAGAATGTACGGCGCCAGCGAACGCCTCGCCGGCGGCAGCGAAGGGCGCCTGGGCGTGCCCTCGCCGACGTCGGACTACCCCCTGCCCGCCTTCGCCCCGATCGCGGGCGAGCCCAGCGGAGACTGAGCATGGCGACCGGTTACTTCGCGCTGGTTCTGCACGCGCATCTGCCTTTCGTCCGTCACCCCGAAGATCCGACGGTGATGGAAGAACAGTGGCTGTACGAGGCCATCACCGGCACGTACCTGCCGCTCATCCAGCAGTTCGAGGGGCTGATCGCCGATCACGTCCCGTTCCGCGTGACGGTGTCGCTGTCGGCGCCGCTCATCACGATGCTGACGGACGACCTGCTGAAGGTCCGCTACGCCGAGCACCTCGACAAGCTGATCGAGCTCGCCGAGAAAGAGATCGATCGCACCCGGCCCGAGCGGCACTACCAGCGCCTCGCGTACATGTACGCGGATCGCTTCCGGTCGCTGCGACACACCTGGCGCTGCCACGGCGGCGACCTGGTGCGCGCGTTCCGGATGCTGCAAGAGGCCGGCCGCGTCGAGGTGATCACGTCGACGGCGACGCACGCGTTCTTCCCGGCGATGGACCGCAACTGGTCGACGATCCGCGCCCAGGTGCACGTCGCCGCCGATCTCTACGAGAAGCACTTCGGCCAGCG
>CAZJMY010001019.1:0-2842 GCA_964546845.1 uncultured Myxococcales bacterium
TCCCGGGCGCGTGCCGAAGCGTAAGATCGACAAGAAAGAGCTCCAGCAGCCGGACCAGTTCCTGGACTTCTGGACGCGCGCCTCGAACTCCGTGGGGTCCTGGGCGGCGGCGCACAAGCGCGCGCTGGTGATCTCGGCGACGGCACTGGCGACGGTCATCATCGGCTCGATCGTGCTGAGCCAGGTGTCGCAGCGGCGGTCCGCCACGGCCGCGGAAGCCCTGGACCGCGTCGAGCGGATCGCGGCGGCCGAGCTGGCCCAGCCGGGTGCCACGCCGCCCGACGACGGGCTGCCCCACCTGAGCAGCGCAGCCGAGCAGGAGCAGGCCGCGCTGAAGGAGCTGGACGCGAAGTTCACGCCCGGGCGGGGCGCGCTTTGGCCCGAGGCCGCGCTGGTGCGCGGGCGACTGCTGCTGGACCTGGGCCGCGCGCCCGAGGCCGCCACCGTCTTCCAGGGGCTGCTGGACGGCAAGCTCGACGAGCGCCTTCGCTTTCTCGCGCGCGAGGGGCTGGGCTACGCCTACGAGGCGCAGGGCAAGCTGGCGGAGGCGGGGAGCACGTTCGCGCAGCTGGGCGACGACGCGGCCCGCGCCGGGCTGGGGAATTTCTACAAGGACCGCGCCACGTACCACCAGGCGCGGCTGGCCGAGTTGCGAAGCAACCCGGCGGACGCCGCGCGGCTCTATCACGAGGTGCTCGACAAGTTCCCCACCACCTCGCTGCGCGACGAGATCCAGAACCGCATTGCCGCGCTCGAAATGAAGTGAAGCGCCTCGTCGCGCTGACCTTCGTGATCTTGGCGGCCGGCGGCTGCGCGTCCGTGACGGCGCGCCCCATCGAGCCGGCCGCGCAGCCTGCGCACCCGGCGGGGGTGCTGCATCTGCAGTGGCGGACGACTCTGCACGAGCACGGGCTGTTCGAGCCCGACCCCGAGGAGTGCGCCACGCCGGTCATGGCCGACGGGCACCTGGTGCTGGGGACCCGCGCCGGGGCGGCGGTCGGCGTCGCGCCGGCGACCGGGCACGTCGACTGGATCACGCCGCTGTCCGGCGGGGTCGACGGCGCCGGCCGCTTCGACGTCGCGCGCCACCAGGTCTACGTCGGCGCGGACGACGGGGCGCTGTACGCGCTCGACCCGTCGAGCGGCGCCGTCCGCTGGACCTACCGCGGCAAGGGCGCCATCGAGCGTCCGGCGGAGATCGGCGGCGACCTGGTCTACGCGGCGACCGACACCGATCGCATCGTGGCGCTGGAAGCCGCCACCGGGAAGTGGCGCTGGCAGTACGAGCGCGACATGCCCGACGGCTTCACGATCCACGGCTACGCGGGACCACGCTTGCACGGACAGCACCTGCTCTCGGGGTTCGCGGACGGTTACTTCGTGGCGCTGTCGGCGGCGTCGGGCGAGGTCGTCTGGGCGCGCTCGCTGGCCGCCACGTCGGACCAGTTCGTCGACGTCGACACGACGCCCGCGCTGGCCGGCGAGCTGGCCTACGTGTCGTCCTACTCGGGGGGCCTCTGCGCGGTCGACCTGCAGGACGGCGTCGTGAAGTGGCGGCTCCCCATCCAGGGTGTCGGCGACGTCAGCGTGACCGACGGCCGTCTGTTCTTCGTGGCGCCCCGGCAGGGGCTGCACGCGTCGGACCTCGAAGGACACGTCCTGTGGCGCCAGGGGCTCACCGAGGCGGGGGACCTGACCCGCCCACAGGTCGTCGGGCGCTACCTGATCTTCTCCGGCAGTCGCGCCGGCCTGTTCGTCGTCGACCGAACGAACGGCGAGCTGCAGGAGATCTTCAACCCCGGACACGGCGTCTGCGCCGCCCCGCTGGTCGACGAAGCGCAGCACAAGCTCTACGTCCTCTCGAACGGCGGCAGCTTCTACGCCCTCGACTACACCCCGTAAGAGCCTGACGTCCACGTCCACGTCCACGTTTACGTCCACGTCCACGTCCACGTTTACGACCACGTACACGACTACGTCTACGTCTACGTCTACGTCTACGCGCAGATAACGGCCGGCGTAGACGTAGTCGTAAACGTAAACGTAAACGTGTACGTAGTCGTGAACGTGAACGTGTACGTCCGACTCAGACGACGCGACCGTAGGCGGGCAATCCCTGCGCTTCGATCCGCCGCACCAGCTCTTTGATCCGTCGCGTCCCGCCCGCGTCGCGCGCCTTCCACTCGACGCCGAAGCCGGGGAGGCCGCCCGGGTGGCCCTTCCAGGCGATCCGCGCCGACAGCGGCATCGCCACCTCGGCGCCCGGGGGCGAGACCATCAGCACGATGTCGCTGGCCGCGGGCAGGGGCTCTTCGGTCTTGATGAACGCGCCGCCGCGGCCGATGTCGCGAAGCACGCCGATCTTGTCCTCGCGCACACCCTGAACCTGCCAGAGCACCGGCAGCTCGACCGGCAGCCGCTGGTGGCGGCGCGCCACCATCTCGGCCGAATCGCCGCGCGCCACCGACAGCAGGTAGTCGCGCGCCTGGGTCTCGGTCGGCAGGAACTCGATGCCGATGCCGGCCTTGGTCTTGGTGCTGTGCTTACCGGGGCGCCGCCAGGCGACGCGTCCGCGGATCAGGGTGGGGCTCCGGCGCCGCCCCAGCCGAATCGCGACGGCGACGCTTTCGCCGATGGCCAGTGCCCGGCGGGTCGGGAAAAACAGACCCCCCGTGGCGAAATCTTCCAGGTAGCGGTCCAGAAATGCCGCTCCGGTCGGGAAATGCGCCTTGAGGATGGTCATGTGGGGAAGTGAAGACGATCGTATTACGTAGAACCCCAACTTTTGTAAAGTGCATTGCAGAGACAAAAACGCGTGGACACCGCCGATTTTGATTACGAT
>CAZJMY010001020.1:0-10583 GCA_964546845.1 uncultured Myxococcales bacterium
CGTAGGCGCGCTCGAACTCGTCGCCGTAGAGGTCCGGCAGCGCGGGGACGACCTTGGGGTCGAAGAGGCTCCAGTCGCCGTCGGACTCGACCCGCCGCATGAACAGATCGGGAACCCAGTTGGCCAGGTTCAGGTTGTGCGTGCGGCTGGCCTCGTCGCCGGTGTTCTCGCGCAGCGCCAGGAACTCCTCGACGTCGGCGTGCCAGGTCTCGAGATAGACGCAGCAGGCGCCCTTGCGCTTGCCGCCCTGGTTCACGGCGGCGACGGAGGCGTCCAGGGTCTTCAGCCAGGGCACGATGCCGTTCGAGTGGCCGTTGGTGCTCTCGATGAGCGAGCCGCGCGACCGCACGCGGTGGTAGGCGAGGCCGATCCCACCGGAGAACTTCGACAGCAGCGCCGCGTCCGTGTAGCGCTGGTAGATGCCCGCCAGGTGATCGGGCGGCGAGTCGAGCAGAAAGCAGCTCGACAGCTGTTCGTGGCGCGTGCCCGCGTTGAACATGGTCGGTGAGCTGGGCAGGTACTCCAGCGTCGAGAACAGCGCGTAGAGATCCAGCGCGGCCGGCACCGTGTCCGACAGCGCGCAGGCGATCCGCAGGAAGAAGTGCTGCGGCGTCTCGATCACGAGGCGCGTCTGCGGGTGGCGCAGCAGGTAGCGATCGTAGACCGTGCGGAGCCCGAAGTACTCGAACTCGTGGTTGCGGGCCGCGACGACGGCGTCGTTCAGCTTGCGCGCGTGCGCCCCCACGAAAGCGCCCAGGCGATCGTTGGCCAGCCCCAGGCGCTGGGCGGTCGCCACCGACTGCGAGAAGGCGTGGATCTCCTGGCCGCGGACTTCCTTGTCGATGGTGGTCGCCAGCAGGCGCGCGGCCAGCTTGGCGTACTGCGGCTCCTCGACGATCAGCGCGGCGGCGGTCTGGATCGACAGCTGGTCCAGCTCGCGCGTCGTGGCCCCGTCGTAGAGGCCGCTGATCGTCTTCGTGGCGACGCGCATGGCGTCGACGTCGGGCAACCCGGCGCAGCACCGGTTCACCGCCCGCACGATCTTGTTGACGTCGACGGGCTCCGACGCGCCGTTGCGCTTGCGGACCCGCATCGTGGTCTGCGGCACCATCGCCGCGTCGCTCTTCGTGGCTGACAGCATGCGTCCCCTCCTGCCTCCCGCGAGGCTCAGGTCGATCCGCCGCCGGGATGTCTCCCCGGCGTCGATGCTGGCAGGTCTTCGGGCTCGCGAGCGTGTCGGCCTTTCGGCCGCGCGCCTACGTCCCCGGCTTCCCGACCCCGTGAGGGATCAGTGCCGGCTCGGTTTGTCGCCGAGCTTGGGGATTTCGTTCTCGCCTACCGCTGCGGGGCAGCCCCGGCGTTCGACCGGGTTCCCTTTTGGCCCGCGAGACCATCCCCGCGGGTCACCAGCACAGGAGGCAACGTAACGCACTGTATGGTCACGCGTCAACAGAATATTGGGGGTCGCGCGCGTCACCACCACAAGATGCGGTAGTCAGTGGCGCCGGCGGCGGACCAGCAGGGCCAGAAGCAAGGTGGCGGCCCCGACCCAGGAGGGGCGGCTGCCTCGCGCGCCGGTGGCGCATCCGCAGCCGCCCGGCGGCGGCGCGTGAGGGACGACCGCTACGCCCACGATCGGGTCCGCGCCGTCGACGCCCGCGTCCGGCAGGGTCGTCGGGCCGGCGTCCGGATCGTGGCGCGGGGAACTTCCGTCCGGCGGCGTGCCGGGGCCGACGCTGACGCCGCCGTCGGAGCGGGGAAGCGTTCCGGCGTCCGCCTGGGTAGCCGTCCCGCCGCCGCAACTGCCGGCGGCGATCGTCACGTCCGCGCCGGGCGTCGCGGCGACGTACGAGATCGAGTCGCCGGCGTAGTGGTCGGCGCCCGGCGCGCAGAGGCCGGTCACCGGGACCGTCGCGGCGTTCATCGCGACGTGCACGGTCACGCTGCCGTCGGCGGCGATCGTCGCCGACGCGGCGGCGCTGTCGAGCTGCGCCCGCGCCGCCACGCGCGCGCCCAGGTCGTCCATCGTCGGGCTGACCACGGGCACCGTCATGAGGGCCGCGTACTTGTCGAACGTCGCGTCCAGCAGGTCGGACAGCAGGCTGTGGCCGCCGCCGTTGTCGCGCGTGTCCGCCTGGTGGAACATCCAGGGGTCGTTCTCGCCGCGCAGCAGGTAGCCGAGCAGCGTGTTGCTGACCTTGTCGACCAGCGCCGTGTAGTCCAGGTTGGCGCCGTGGCGGGCGTTGTATTCGGCGACCCACTGCGCGGGCGTCGAGACGCTGTAATACAGGTCGGTCGGGCGCCGCGGGATCAGCAGGATCCCCGGCTGCAACGTGCTGGCGATCCCTTCGTTGAAGCTGGGGTTGTCGTAGCCTGGCTGGGACGTGTCGCTGACCAGGTAGCGGACGCCGGCGGCGGCCGCCGCGGCCAGCACGTTCGCGTTGGTCAGCCCGCTGACGTCGGGCGTGACGGCGGCGGCGACGCTGTAAGGCGTGAGCCCGAGCTGCGCGACGCGGTCGTCGTTGCGCGTGAGCTCGGACAGCGCGTTTGCGTAGTCCATGGCGGTCATGTCCAGGTGGTCCCAGGTGTGGTTGATCCAGGCGAACCCGGCGCCGATCGCCTGGGCCTTGGCCGTCAGCGCGTCTCCGGCGACCGCCTTGGCGGTGTTCACGCAGAACGACGCCCGAAAATCCGCGGTCACCGGCTTCGCGCGGCGGGACGCCTGCCAGTCGAAGAAGGCCTGCAGGTCGGCGTCGGTGATCCGGACGGCGGGGCTGCCGTCGTACATGGCGCTCGCCAGGAACAGGTCGTCGATCTGGACGCCGACGTACGTGTGGCGCTCGCCGATGAAGACGCCTCGCGAGGCCCAGCGGATCACGCCGTACATCAGCTGCATGGTGTGCGCGGCCCCGTCGGCCTGCGAGAACGTGAGCGCCAGCGTCTCGCGCCCGTCGGCGGTGCGCCGAGTCGCGGCCAGCGCGTGCCCCGTCTCGTCGATCAGCAGCGGCACCGCCGAGGCGTCGGGGGCGGCCGTGTAAACCACGGCGTTCGCGATCGCGATCGGGTTCGCGCAGTTCGCCCCGACGAAGAGCTTTGCGCCTTCCGGCGTGCAGCGCGCGGCGACCGTGCCGGCCGCCGCCTGCGTTCCCGGCGCGAACCCGTAGCCCGCGTCGGGCAGCGTGTAGAGGGCGGCGCGGCGTACGCCGAAGCCGGCTTCGTAGTCGGCCAGCGCCTGCCACTCGGCGTTCGTGAACGCGCTGGATCCGCCGCCCGTCAGCAGCGCGCCGCGATCGAGGAGGATCGCGTTGTAGCGACCGTGGCTGCCGGTCGCCAGCTGATCGGGCGTGAGCCTCGCGCCGTGCGTGGCATCGTGCACGTCGAACGGCGTCCCCAGCCGCTTCAACGCCGCCTGCGCCGCGGCCGCCGCCGGGTCGGTGCCGTCCGTCGTGATCACCAGGACGCGCGCGTCGACGGTCGCGCCTGCAATGCGTGACACGCCTGCGGCGGGCGCGTCGGGGACCGGGCTCTTGGGCGGCGGTTGTGCGACCGAGGCCGCGACGGAGAGCGCCGGGGGCGAGGTGTCTGTCGGCACCTGGTCAGCCGATGACGGAGGGCGCTCGGGTGTGCAAGCCCAGCCGACCGGCAAAGCCAGCCCGACTGTCAGCGCTCCAAGAGTCAATCGCATATTCACCCTCCCGCCGCCGCGCTGAGGTGCAAGCACCGCGCGTGCCCAGCGGACCCGATGCGGCAAGTGGGCGTAACCGCGCCGTCCGCTTCGCGCGCTCGTTGCCGCGCCGTCACGCGCCGGTAACCAGGCCGCCGCGCGCCGACACACGGCCGTGCGCCGGCGGACGACCGCCGATCCGTTTCAGGTCCCGGCGCGTACGTAGGGCAAAGGAGAGGTCATGGCCAACGCTCACCCGAACGAAGAGCTGCTCCGTCGCGCTTACCGCCTGTTCGCCGACGGGAACATCGCGGCGTTCACCCAGCTCTGCTCGCCCGACATCCGCTTCAAGGTGCCCGGAACGACCCCGGTCTCCGGTGAGCACGCGCTGGGAGAATTCATGACCCGGCTGGGAGCCGCGATGCAGCGCATCGACAACAGCTTCCGCGAGACGGTCGTGCACCTGGCGGCCAACGACACCAACGGCTTCGTCCTGGCCGCGCAATCGGTGAACCGGGACGGTGAGACGTTGCGCTGGAACGCGGTGCACAGGTGGGAGATCGCCGCCGGCAAGCTGACCCACTTCTGGGAGTTCACGGACGACGAGACGACGTTCGATCGCGCCTGGGCCGGCTGAGATCGGCTCGGCCGCCCGTCGCCCCGCGGTGCCCGCCGCGCGAATCTTTTTCTCGAGCCGATGAGCCATTCCGCCGCGCTGGTGGCTCTAGCCCGTCATGACACACCCCTCGCCCCATCTTCTGCGACGGTCCCGGCTCGGTCTCGCCTGCGCCACGATGCTGGCGCTCGTGGGCTGCGGGGGCAGCCCGGCGGGATCGCGACCGGGGGCGGGTGGGGCATCGGCTGCGGGCGGGTCGGGCGTGGGCGGGTCGGGCGCCGCCACCCCCGGGTCGGGCGGTTCGACGACGACGGGAGTGGCGGGTCGCGGCGCCGGAGGACCCGGCGCGGGCGCCGGCGGGGCGGGGACGGGCGGGACCGGCGCCGCGATCGGCGGGGGGGCCGGCGGCACGGCCGGCGGGGGCGTGATCACCAAGGTGGGCCTCACGCAGTGCAACGACGGCATCGACAACGACGGCGACGGGAAGATCGATCTCGCCGATCCCGAGTGCACGGGCCCCTACGACAACGACGAGAGCTCGTTCGCGACCGGCATCCCCGGCGACAACATGGACGCGTGCAAGCAGGACTGCTTCTTCGACGGAAACTCCGGCATGGGCGACGACGGCTGCCTCTGGCAACTGCAGTGCGATCCGTTGAGCAACGAACCGAAGTGCGCGTACGACACCAGCTACGTTTCGCACCACCAGACCACGTGCTCCATCTCCGATTCGCAGTCGCAGCATTGCATCGACAGGTGCCGGCCCGTCACCCCGAACGGCTGCGACTGCTTCGGCTGCTGCCAGGTCCCCGGCGTGGCGCACCCGATCCGCCTCGACTCGACGTGCAAGACGACGGCGGACTTCGCCGACCCGAACAAGTGCCCGGCCTGCACGCAGGTCACGCAGTGCATGAACACCTGCGGGCATTGCCAGCTCTGCCTCGGCAAGACCACGCTTCCGCCCGATTGCGCGACGGGCGGCGGTGGCGGCAACTCCGGGACGGATGGTGGCACAGACGCCGGCCCGCCGGTTCCCCAGTGCGACCCGGGCGTTCAGCCGTGCGGACCGGACCTTCCGGGATGCCCTGAGAACGCCGCCTGCATCACGGGCTGCTGCATCCCGCTGCCCTAGCGACGACCCCAGCTGAAGCGCAAAGTCACCGCGCCGACACGGCGGCGCACCTTCCCCGCGCTGCGCCGCCTCCTTATTTTCGCGTTCGGAGGTGGCGGCGATGAAGCACCGGGGATGCGGGGCGATGCTGATGGTGTGTGGGACGGCGCTGGCGAGCGCCGGTTGCCGTGGCGACCTGGCCGACGATCTGCGCGATCTGCTCGCGCACGGCGGCGACCACGGCACGGGCGGCACGTGCGGCGGCAGCGGCGGCGGCGGTGGCGAGCAGCCGCCGCCGGTCGATCCCGCGCCGCCCCGCCTGATCGCGCCGCTGTCGGCGAGCCTGGTCTCGACGGCGCAGCCCCGCCTGCGATGGGCGCTGCCCGCCGGCACCGACGGCGCCGCCATCGACGTCTGTGCCGACCGGGCCTGCTCGAACGTGATCGCGACGATCAGCGCGACGGGCGAAACGGCCACTCCGCCCGCGCCGCTGCCGGCTGGCCACGTCTTCTGGCGCGCGCGCGGGACCGCCGGCGGCGTGGCCGGCGCCGCCTCCAGCCCGACGTGGGAGCTGTTCCTGCCTCACCGCGCGGCGCAGCCGACGACGGCGCTGGCGACTCGCGCCGACTTCGACGGCGACGGCTACACCGATTTCGTGCTGGACGGCCGCGTTCTGCGCGGCGGGCCGACCGGCTATGCCGGCAGCTTCGACGTCCCCCCTGGGCCGGCGGACGCGACCCTCGAGGTTTACGTCGTGGCCGGCGACCTCAACGGCGACGGCTTCACGGACCTCTTGCGAGTCGACCAGACGGCACAGGCGCCGTATCAGGCGGTCGGCCTGTGGACGCCGGCCCCGCTGCTGGGCGGCGCGACGGGGTTCACGCCGGGGATGACGAGCGCCGGCACCGGTCCGTCGGGCGCCGCGTACCAGTTCCTGCCGGCCGGCGACGTGAACGGGGACGGCTACGCCGACGTGGTGATCAAGACCCGCTTCGACGCGCGCACGTGGCAGGGCGGCGCCGCAGGCCTGACTGACGGGCCGGTCCCGGTCATCGCAACCAGCCAGGGCTTTCCAACAGCCGACGGCGACGTGAACGGCGACGGCTTCTCGGACGCCGCCAGCAACTCCAACGGCGAGACGGCGTTCGACTTCACGCCGGGGTCGGCGGCGGGCTTCGCGGCCAGCGCGGCGTCGCAGGTCACGCTGCCCAGACAGCCTTCGGTCGGCCTCATCGCGATGCTGGAGGTGACCGGGGACTCTTACGCCGACGTGGCGGTCACGTTCCCGGACGGCGTGCAGATCTTCGCCGGCTCACCCAGCGGGGTGGCGAGCGTTCCGATCGTCACGCTCGCCGGCAACACGCCCACGGCGCTCGCGGCAGGGGACTTCAACGGAGACGGACAACCGGACCTCGTCGTGAACGACGGCGGCGCGCTCGAGATTCACTACGGGGCGGGCGGCGTCCCCGGTGCCGCGGGCGTGCCGCTCGCCGCGCCCTCGCTGCCGGACGTGTCGACGTCGCGCGGCGCCGTGGGGGACGTCAACGGCGACGGCTACGACGACCTGACCGTCGGCGCGTTCGCGCTGGACGCGACCGACCAGCGGTATCACGTCCGGACGGCGGTGCTGCACCTGGGCGGCCCCATGGGCCTGGACCCGACCGGCACGCCGGCCGAATGAGGCTTGCGTAAGCCGCCGGCGGATCGCAGGTTCCATGAACGCCAGATGGGGGCCCGGATCGAAGACTACGCGCTGGTCGGCGACACGCAGACGGCGGCGCTGATCAGCCGGGACGGGTCCATCGACTGGGCCTGCTTCCCGCGCTTCGACTCGGGCGCCTGTTTCGCCGCGCTGATCGGGCAGCGCGAAAACGGCCGCTGGCGGATCGCGCCCGCCGTTCCGGTGCGCGCCATCCGCCGGCGCTATCGCCCGGGGACGCTGATCCTGGAGACCGAGATGGACACCGACGGCGGCACCTGCCGCCTCATCGACTTCATGCCGGTCCGCGGCCACGCGCCCGACATCGTCCGCATCGTCGAGGGCGTGCGCGGGACGGTGCCGATGTGCTCGGACCTGGTCATCCGGTTCGACACGGGGCGGGTCGTGCCCTGGGTACGCCGGCACCACGACGCGCTGGTCGCGATCGCGGGGCCGGACGCTTTGTGCATCCGCGGCGACATCGAGATGCACGGCGAAGACCTGGCCACGGTCGCGAAGTTCGACCTCGGCCCCGGTGAGCGGCGGTCGGTCGTCATGACCTGGTTCGCGTCGCACGATCCCAAGCCCAGGGCCATCGATCCCGCGGAGGCGCTGGCGGAGACCGAGCGGTGGTGGACCGGGTGGTCCGGGCGGCTCACGTACGACGGCCCGCACCGTGAGATCGTCGCGCGGTCGCTGATGGTGCTGAAGGCGCTGACGTACCAGCCGACGGGCGGCATCGTGGCCGCGCCGACGACCTCGCTGCCCGAGTGGCCGGGCGGCGTGCGCAACTGGGACTACCGCTACTGCTGGCTGCGCGACGCGACGCTGACGCTGTATGCGCTGATGCAGGGGGGCTACCAGCACGAAGCCCGCGCCTGGCGCGAGTGGCTTCTGCGCGCGGCGGCGGGCGACCCGTCGGAGCTGCAGATCATGTACGGGCTGGCCGGCGAGCGGCGCCTTCCCGAGTACGAGGCGCCCTGGCTGTCGGGCTACGAGGGGTCGAAGCCCGTTCACATCGGCAACGCCGCGCACCAGCAGCTGCAGCTGGACGTCTACGGCGAGGTGATCGAGACGCTCTACGAGTCGCGGCGGTTCGGGATCCCGCCCGACCGGTGGGCGTGGGCGCTGGAGAAGGCGCTGCTGGACTCGCTGGAGGCGAAGTGGCAGCAGCCCGACGAGGGGATCTGGGAGATCCGCGGCGAGCGGCGGCACTTCACGTACTCGAAGGTGATGGCCTGGGTCGCCTTCGACCGCGCCGTGAAGTCGGCCGAGCAGATTCCCCTGGACGGGCCCGTCGAGAAGTGGCGGCGCATCCGCGACGAGATCCACGCGGAGGTGTGCGCGCGCGGGTTCGACGCGTCCGCGAACACCTTCACGCAGTCGTACGGCCGCCCGGAGCTGGACGCCAGCCTGCTGATGATCCCGCTGGTCGGCTTCCTGCCCTGTCACGACGAGCGCGTGCTGGGGACCGTGCGGGCCATCGAGCGCGATCTGATGAAGGACGGCTTCGTGCTGCGCGACAAGACCGCTCCGCAGCACTCGCCCGACGGCCTGCCGCCCGGCGAAGGGGTGTTCCTGCCGTGCAGCTTCTGGCTGGCGGACGCCTACCTGCAGATGGGTCGGCGCGCCGAGGCGCAGCAGCTGTTCGACAAGCTGTGCGCGCTGGCCAACGACCTGGGGCTGCTGTCGGAGGAGTACGATCCGCAGGCCAAGCGGCTGCTGGGGAACTTCCCGCAGGCGTTCACGCACCTGGCGCTGGTGAACACCGCCTTCAACCTCGTGGACCACCCCGGCAGCGCCGCCCGGCAACGCCGCAACGGCCACGGGCCGTCACCCGCGAAGCCGGGGCACGGCGACCGTTAGCCGCGCCGGTGCTACTGTTCTCGGCCATGCGGCTTCTCGTGAACCGGGCGTGGGCGGTCACTCTGCTGGTGGGGCTGGCGGCGGGCTGCGGGTCTGGCCTGCAGCCGACGGGGGCGGGCGGCAGCGGAGGCACGGCCACCGGCGGCGCTCCCGCCACCGGCGGTTCTGGCGCCGGGGGCTCACCGGGGACGGGCGGGGCCGGGGGCTCCGCCGACGGCGGGAGCCTGGCGGCGGTGTGCCGGTCCTTCGCGCAGGCGTATGCCGCGGTGCTGCCGGCGGCGGAACGTTGTTCCGTCGGCGCGGCCGACCCGTGTACGACCCTGGTTCCAGAAGCCGTGGCGGGCGACGGGTGCATCACCGACTGCCAGGTCTACGTCAGCGACGCGACTGCCCTGAACGCGATCATCCACAGCATGCAGGAGGCCGGTTGCTTCACCTTGCCGAGCTGCGTTCTGACGATCGCGTGCGCGACCCCGGCGGCGGGCCTGTGTATGCCCGGCGACGGCGGCGACGGCGTTTGCCAGAACGTCCAGAACGTCGCGCGCTGATCGCTCGCTCGGGCCGGCGCGCCGGTCAGGGGGCCGGGCGGGCGGCGCCGGCCAGGCTGGTCTGCACGGCCAGCTCCAGCGCGCCCAGATGGTCGATCTGCGCGCTGACGGCGCGGAACCAGTCGGTGGGGTCGACGCCGAAGCCGCCGCGCCGGTGCGCGATCGCGATCTGCTCCATCCGCTGCACGGCGCCGGCCACGTCCGACGTGAGCTGCTCGTTCAAGAGGTCGCGGGCGGGCCCGGGGGCCGCGTCCGTGAACAGGTGCAGGTAGCTGTCACGCGCGGCGATGAGGCCCAGCAACGCCTGGTACTGCCCGTCGACGTAGCGGTCCCGTTCGAACGCGCTCACCAGCTGGGCGCGCTCGATCCCGGTCTTCTCTTTGGCGTTCAGCAGCGCGATCCACGCCAGGGCCGTCGGCCGCTGCGCGGGATCGGTGACCATCACCAGCAGCCCGTCGATGACCTGCAGGAACTCGCGGTTGAGCTGGCTGTACGCCTCGATCAACTCCGGCGGGCGCATCTTCAGCTTCTCGATGGCCGCGCGCGACGCGATGACGTCGCCGAGGCGTTCGTCCGCCGCCGTCAGCCGGCCGGCGATCCCCGGCGGCAATCGAGCCGCGAAGCGCTCGCGAAACGCCGTCAGCTCCGCCCGGCAGTGCTCGGTGGTGCGCCACTGGCGCGCGAGCTCGTCGCGGAACAGCCGCCCGCCGGACGCCGCGTACAGCGAGGAGACACCGCGCTCGCGCTGCGTCTCGTGGATCAGCGCGCTCAGCACGCCGGTCGCCTCGTGGAAGCGGGCCGGCTCCGTCGGCTCGGCCAGCCGCCCGGCCCGGGGTGAGGTGCGCTGAAGGAAAGCGATCTGCCTCTCGACAGCCGCTCCCTTCAGCACACCCGCCTCGACCGCCGCCTGCAACGCCGCCTCGAACGTCTCCCCCTGGAACTCGTGCATCTGCGTCCGGTCGGCGGCGTGCACGACCAGGTTGATCGTGCGGACGTCGCCCTCGTACAACGCCTTCCCCCAGCCATCCCCCGCCAGGCAGAACTGGACGATCCGTGTTGCTTCGTCGACCGTCAGTGCC